>NZ_JBFUBH010000085.1:0-10126 GCF_056405855.1 Pararhizobium sp. P1_E7
TTTCTGGCCCCCTTCATGGCCAAGATTGCTGCAAAATTCGGCCCGCCGGAATTCGCGGCGGTCATGATCCTCGCATCGGTTTCGGTCGTTCTTGCGCATCACCAGAACATCCGTGGCGCGATCTTGACGTTCGGCATCGGAATGTTCCTCGGAACCGTCGGCTTCGAGAGCCCGCACCATACGCTACGCTACACCTTCGACCAGACGTGGCTGTTGGGCGGCATTCCAATGGTGCCTATGGTCATTGGTCTCTTCGCCCTCAGCCAAGCCTTCATCTTGCTCGAAACGAAGTCGCCGCCAAAAGTACCGGAAAACCTCTCGTCAACCGGACGGTTTGTTGGTCTACTCGAAGTTTTCAAGTACCGCGCAACCGTGATCCGGTCCTCACTCATCGGGCTCGTTATGGGGCTGCTCCCGGGCGTCGGCGAATTCGGGGCTCAGTTCCTATCCTATTCGCTTGCCCGCCGCTTCTCGAAGAAGCCGGAGGAGTTTGGCAAGGGCTCGCCCGAAGGTCTGGTGGCGTCCGAAGTCTCTATCAACGCCTGCACCTCGACCGTTCTCGTGCCGCTGCTTTCGTTGGGCATTCCGGCCGATCCGCTGATGGCTATGCTGCTAGCGGTGTTCATGATCCACAACATCGTGCCCGGGCCGCAGCTTTTCGTTGAGCATGCAGACTTCATTTCTGGCCTCTACATTTCACTGTTCCTGCTCAACATCTTCGTGATGATCTTCCTGCTGATTTTCACCAAATATGTCGTGCGCCTGTCGTCAATCTCGCCACGCGTTATCGGCGCTGCGATCATGATTCTGGGCTTTATCGGCACATATACGCAGAACTTCCGCATTACGGACGGTTTGGTCGCACTGGCATTCGCCATTGTGGGTCGCTTCATGTTGAAGAACGGAGTGCCGGCTTTCCCGATGGTTGTCGGGCTTGTGCTCGGACCAATGATGGAAGGCAGGATCAAGCAGGCCTTCAGCATCTCAGACGGAGATCCGACGATTTTCCTGACGCGTCCTCTCGCTGCGGCGTTTCTCACGCTTGCTGTCGTCGCCGTCGCGACTTTTACCTGGAACCACTTCAGGAATAAGACTGTGGAGGCAAGCTGATGCAGGACCAGATCAATGCGATGCGGGGGGATCACATCCCGCCGCAAGGGCTCCTTGTTGACGGCAAGTTTCGCTCCGCCTTTTCCGGTCAAGAGCTTGATGTTCTCTCGCCGCTTGACGGCACGCGGCTGACGACCCTTGCTGATGCGGGTAGGGAAGATGTCAATCTCGCCTGCCAGTCGGCCCGCGCCGCCTTCGAGGCGGGTGTCTGGTCGCGGACGGCGCCTGCCCACCGGAAGAAGGTGCTGCTGAAGCTGGCCGACCTCATCGAGAGAGAAGCCTTGAAGATCGCGGTCCTCGGCGTGCGCGACAACGGCACCGAGATCGTCATGGCGTTGAAGGCGGAACCGATGAGTGCGGCTTCGACTTTCCGTTACTACGCGGAACTGATCGATAAGACATACGGCGAGATTGCACCGACCCAGAGCGATGTGCTCGCGCTGGTGCACAGGCACCCGGTTGGCGTGGTTGCTGTCATTGTGCCTTGGAACTTCCCGCTGATGATCGGCGCTTGGAAGATTGCACCGGCACTCGCAGCCGGCAACAGCGTCGTGCTGAAGCCTGCGGAGACCGCTTCGCTCACATTGCTGCGGATTGCCGAGCTGGCGCTCGAAGCCGGCGTTCCGCCTGGTGTCTTCAATGTCGTAACGGGACAGGGGGCTGTCGCCGGCGAAGCACTTGGGTTGTCGATGGACGTCGACGTGATGGCCTTCACCGGCTCCGGTGGCGTCGGGCGAAAACTCCTCGAATACTCTGCCCGTTCCAACCTGAAGCGGGTCTATCTCGAACTCGGTGGCAAGAGCCCGAACATCGTCTTTGCCGATGCGCCCGACCTGGACAAGGCTGCGAAGGTGGCTGCTTACGGCATCTTCCGTAATTCCGGTCAAGTCTGCATTGCAGGCTCGCGTCTGCTGGTCGAGGCGTCGATCGTCGACCAGTTCGCAGAAAAGGTGGCAGCGATTGCGGCGTCCATGAAGGTCGGAGATCCGCTTGATCTTACGACCGAAGCCGGCGCCCTCAACTCTGAGACACATCTGGACCGTACTCTCGGCTTTGCCGCGCGGGCTCAAATGGAAGGTGCTGAGCTTCTAACCGGCGGCAGCCGCATCCTGCAGGAGACGGGAGGGTGGTTCATGGCGCCGACCGTCCTGTCAAAGGTTCGTCCGGAAATGGAAGTTTCGCGGAACGAGGTCTTTGGCCCTGTCCTCGCCATCACGCCCTTTACCGACGAAGCGGATGTTATCCGCGTGGCAAATGGCACCGATTTCGGCCTGGCGTCTGCGGTTTGGACGTCCAATCTTTCGCGGGCGCATCGAATGGTGGAGAGCCTTCGCGCTGGCTTGGTACACGTCAACACCTATGGCGGCTCGGACCTCACCGTGCCGCTTGGTGGTGTCAAGCAGTCTGGCAATGGCCATGACAAGTCTCCGCACGCACTCGATAAATATCTCGACCTCAAGACTGCATGGATACAGCTGTGACCGTGACCAAAGCTCTTCCGCCATCCGCACCGGCCGTCATTATTGGCGGCGGCATCATCGGTGTCTCGACACTTTATCACCTTGCGAAGAAGGGGATGGAAGGAGCCGTCCTTTTGGAACGCAAGCAGCTTGCGTCCGGCACTACGTGGCATGCCGCCGGCATTGTGGGCCAGTTGCGTGAGAGCTCAGCGCAGACCGAGCTTTCGAAATATACTGCGCGGCTCTTTACAGAACTGGAAATCGAAACAGGGCAGGCAACCGGTTACAAGCAGAACGGAACCCTGCATCTGGCCTTGTCGGATCTCCGCGCCGAGCAACTGCTCCGGAATCAGGATCATGCGGCCCGCATGAAGATCGAAAGTCGCATTCTCTCGGTCGAGGACATAAACGAGCTCTGGCCACTCGTCGACACGTCCGATGTGCATTGCGGCTTCCTTGTTCCCTCGAACGGGCAGGTTAATCCACTTGACGTGACCCAGGCGCTGGCAAAAGGCGCTAAGGCGCGAGGCGCACAAATCTTCGAGAACACGAAGGCCATTCGTATCCTGACACGGAACGGCAAGGTGGTCGGCGTCGAGACAGATCAGGGCGTTATTGCAACGGAGAAGGTTCTTCTGGCGGCGGGCATGTGGTCGCTGCGTTTTGCCGCCGAGCATGGCGTGACCGTTCCGCTCCACGCGGCCGAACATTTCTACATCCTCACCGAAGCCATTCCTGACCTGCCGCGCACATTGCCCGGTCTCGTCGTTCTTGAGGAACGGCTCTACACCAAGGAGGATGCCGGCAAACTTCTGATCGGTGGCTTCGAAGCACGGGGCAAGGCTTGGGGTCGCGAGGGCATCCCAGAGAGTTTCGAATTCGACGAGCTACCCTTCGACATGGATCATGTGGAGCCGGTACTGGAGAAATTCTTTACGCGTTTCCCGGCTCTTGAAACGATGGGTATCCAGACCTTCTTTAATGGACCGGAGAGCTTTACACCGGACGGACGGCCATACATCGGTCCCGCTCCGGAGATGCCCGGGCTCTTCATCGCCGCTGGCATGAACTCGAACGGCATCCTCAATTCTGGCGGTGTCGGGCTCACCATGGCAGCCTGGATGACGGAGGGCCAACCACCGCGCGCTGTCGCCTCGATGCTGGCCGCACGAGCGCATCCTTTCCAGAAGAACATGGCCTACAATGCCGAGCGTGTGACCGAAGGCGTCGGTCTTCATTGGGGCTTGCATTGGCCGGGCCGGCAGATCGAGACAGCGCGCGGCGTTCGCCGGGTACCGCTGCATGACCGTCTACTTGCGGCCGGGGCCGTTATGGCCGAGCGTATTGGCTGGGAAGTGCCGATGTACTTCGACCTCGAAAACCCGAGCTGGACTGAGCGTGCAAGTCTGGGTTGGCAGGACTGGTCTGAACGAGTCAAGGCAGAGTGTTTTGCAACACGCKATCATGCGGTGCTCATTGACCAGTCGATGTACGGAAAGATCCTTGTGCAGGGACCGGATGCCGTCAAGGCTCTGAACCGTGTCTCCGGCGCCGAAATCGATGTTGCGGTCGGCACCTCGGTCTACACGCAGTTCCTCAACGAGAAGGGCGGGATCGAAGCGGATGTCACCGTGACCCGCATCGCCGCGGAACAGTTCATGGTCGTGACCGGTCATCCAAGCCAGATCCGCGACCAAACCCACATTCGCGCCCATGCAGAACCCGCCTGGCGCTTCGAGATTTTCGACGCGACGTCGGCCTATGGTCTTTTGACCATACATGGCCCGCAGTCCCGTGCGATCCTCCAGCAGCTTTCGGCGGACGACCTGTCCAATGAGGCATTCCCGTTCGGCGCGGCGCGCGAGATTGACCTTGGCTTCGCGCGCGTCTGGGCCATCCGCCGCTCGTTCCTGGGCGAGCTCGGATATGAGTTGATGATTTCGAGCGAGTTCACGGCGCACGTATACGACGAAATCATGCGTGCCGGCGCTCCACTAAGTCTGCGCCACGCCGGCATGTTTGCACTCGGTGCTTGCCGCCTCGAAAAGGGCTTCCGGCACTTCGGCCACGATATCGGTGAGGAAGACACGCCAATCGAAACTGGCCTCGGCTTTGCTGTGAAGCTCGCTAAGGAAGGCTTTGTCGGTCGCGAGGCGCTGATGCGCCAGAAGCAGTCGTATGGTGCCGCCACGCCGCATCGCAGCGTTTCCGTGTTGGTAGAGGGTGCGTCCGCTGAAACAGGTCCATATCTCATTCACAACGAGCCGGTCTTCAAGGATGGCGCACTCGTCGGTCATGTCACGTCCGGGGGCTGGGGCTGGAGACTGAACGCGATGATTGGACTTGCTTCTCTTAACCGCGTGAATGGCGTCACCAAGGATTGGATCGATGAAGGTCGTTTCGAGGTGCAAGTGGCAGGCAAGCTTTATCGGCTCCGAGTCCAACTCGGCGCTTTTTATGATCCAGCCGGGACGATCATGCGGGGCTGATTGACACAAAAAAGGGGAACTGAAGATGAGCGCAACAAAAACAATCCTCGTGATCGGCACTTACGACACGAAGGATCAGGAGCTCAACTACGTCGCTGATTGCATCAAGAAGCTTGGTGGGAACGTGATCTCGATGGACGTCAGCGTGCTTGGGGATCCGTCGCAACCAACGGATATTTCCAAGCACGAGGTCACTGCCGCAATTGGAAAGACTATCGATGAGGCGGTGAACGCCGGTGACGAGAATCTGGCCATGCAGATCATGGCTTCTGGTGCGTCCACGCTCTGCGCCAGACTCTATGCCGAAGGTCGCATAGACGGCATGATTGCCCTTGGGGGCACCATGGGTACCGACCTAGCATTGGATTGCGCCCGTGCGCTGCCGATCGGCGTTCCGAAATATGTTGTCTCGACGATCGCGTTTTCGCCGCTGATTGCGCCGGATAGGCTTTCCGCGGATATCCAGATGATCCTGTGGGCTGGCGGTCTCTACGGCCTCAACGACATCTGCAAGGCGACGCTCAGCCAGGCGGCCGGCGCCATCTATGGCGCGGCGCTCGCAGTGGAGCCGCCTGACCCGGACCGGCCAGTCATCGGTATGGTGAGCTTCGGCTCTTCCGCGCTTCACTATATGATTCACTTGAGACAGCCGTTGATCGACCGCGGCTTTTCGGTCGCAGTCTTTCATGGAACTGGCATGGGGGGCATGGCTTTGGAAAGCCTTGCGGAGCAAGGTTACTTCGCGGCAGTGCTGGAGCTCGCGGTGGCCGAGATCGGCAATCTTATGGTCGGTTCTGTCGTGAACGCCGGCGCCAATCGCATGACGGCTGCCGGCCGCTTGGGCACACCGATCATTGCCGCACCCGCCTTTGGCGACATGATCGACTTCGCGACATGGCAGCCTGTGCCCGAACGGTTCCGGGATCGGCCCTATCATGCTCACAACCGCCTGCTCGCCTCTGCCTCGCTGACTGCGGACGAACGCCGCGAACTTGCTCGTGAAGTGGCTCACCGGCTGCAGCAGTCCAAGGGGCCGGTCCATTTCGTGCTTCCGACGCAGGGCATTCATGCTTGGGACGTTGAGGGCATGCCCGCGCATGATCCGGAAGCGCTTGCCGAAATGGTAGACGAGTATCGGAAGGTGATGGTCGATCCGATCGAGCTTTCGGTGCTCGATTGCCACATTAACGATTTGGCCTTCTCAGAAAAGGTGCTCGAGGTCATCGATCGGTGGATTGCTGACGGCACCATCAAGATGACGCGGTAAAGATGTGATGGATCCGCGATATTCAATACTTTTCGAGCCGCTGAAGATCGGGCCGATCACCGCGCCAAACCGCTTCGTATCGATGCCGCATGCAATCGGCCACAGCTATTTGATGCCGAACGGAGCAATTGGCATTCGCGAAACCCGTGCCGAAGGTGGTTGGGGCATTGTTGCAATGCAGCTGAGCGAAATCGATCCCACCTCTGATCTCGCCGGTTTGCCATATGAGCGGCTTTGGGACGAGGGCGACGTTGCCGCGCATGCGCGATCTGTCGAGCGTATTCATGCCCATGGAGCGCTCGCCTCGATTGAGCTTGCGCATACGGGTATTCGTTCGCGGGGCATATCGACAGGATATCCGGCGATGGGGCCAWCCGTCGTGCCTATCCTGAAGCCGGACATGCCCTTCATGGCAAAGGCTATGGACAAAGACGATATCCGTAATCTGCGACAGATGTACCGCGCGGCAACGCGACGGGCAAAGGCCGCAGGTTATGATATCGTCTATGTCTATGCCTCGCACGAAGCCTCGATTTTGTGGCACTTCCTGTCTCCTGCATATAATTTTCGGACTGACGAGTATGGGGGCAGTTTCGAAAACCGGCTGCGACTTTTCCGCGAGGTGCTGGAGGAAACCAAGGAGGAAGCGGGTGACGACATGGCGGTTGCGGTGCGCTTTGCCGTGCATGAGCTTTCCGGCCCGAAGCGTATCCTGAATAGCGGCGAGGGCAGGGATGTCATTGAGGCGCTCGCCGACCTACCTGACCTGTGGGATGTGAATGTCTCTTCCTGGAGCCGAGACAGCGGCACGGCTCGCTATGACGCCGAAGGTTTTCAGGAAGAGTTT
The DNA here is from genome assembly GCF_056405855.1 of Pararhizobium sp. P1_E7. NCBI lineage: Bacteria > Pseudomonadati > Pseudomonadota > Alphaproteobacteria > Hyphomicrobiales > Rhizobiaceae > Pararhizobium > Pararhizobium sp. P1_E7. Next base: position 7,174 of record NZ_JBFUBH010000085.1, read on the forward strand.
ACCAGCTTTGTGAAGCAGGTAACCGGCAAACCGGTTCTGGGCGTCGGGCGCTTCACCTCTCCGGATGCGATGGTCAGCCAGATCAGGCGTGGTGTCCTCGATCTCATCGGTGCAGCCCGTCCGTCTATTGCGGATCCATTCCTGCCTGCAAAAGTCCGTGAGGGCCGGATCGAAGACATCCGAGAGTGCATTGGCTGCAACATTTGCGTCGCGGTCGAAACGATCGGGGTGGAACTGCGATGTACGCAAAATCCGACGATTTCCGAGGAATGGCGTCGCGGTTGGCACCCTGAGAAAATCCCTGCGGCCGGCAATGCAAAGACCGTACTGATCGTGGGCTCTGGACCTGCGGGTCTTGAGGCGGCGCTCGTTCTTGCCAAGGCCGGCCACGAGGTGACGGTGGCCGAACGCGCCGACGAGATGGGTGGCCGCTCGGCTCGCGAGGCCCGTATTAAAGGGCTCGCATCCTGGGGGCGGGTTAAGGACTATCGGCTGTATCAGCTTCAGCAGATGCCCAACGTCAATCTCTATCCCGGTAGCGAGCTGGATGCCGGTGGCATTGCTGAGTTCGGGGCTGACCATGTCCTCCTCGCAACCGGTGCTCCATGGCGCGGCGATGGGGCTGGGCGAACGCGACTCACACCAATACCTGGTTTCGCGGGTGCAGCTCTGACGCCCGACGATGTCATGGACGGTGCTGCCATAGCCCATTCAGTCGTCATCTACGACGACGATCACTATTACATGGCCAATGCGCTGGCGGCGGATCTTGCTGCCAGGGGACACGCCGTGCACCTGGTAACTCCCATGCCATCCCTTTCGGCCTGGATGGGGCATACGCTTGAGCAACCCCGCATGGTTGCCGAGATGAAAGCCGCCGGTGTGCGTATGTATCCGAACAGCGTCGCAACCGGCTGGAGCGGGGAAGGGCTTGCTGTCAGCCGAGGTGACACGGGGGAGGCGCTACCGGCAATTGCAGGTGCGACGTTGGTCGCCGTGGGCACACGGCTGCCTGACACGCGTCTTGGCGAGGCGCTCACCGCACAAGGCTTGCCTTACCGGACCATCGGCGATGCAGAGTGTCCGGGCATCATTCAGGGCGCTGTTTATTCCGGCCATCGTCATGCGCGCGAACTGCTAGGCACGGAGCCCGATGACCGCGTTTTCAAGCGCGAGCGCCCAACACTTTTTCTCTGAGATCGAAGGGATCGACAATCATGACCGCAAAACGGACGCCGCTTTATCACGCCTTCAAGGCGCGCAATGCCGAGATGGCCGAGAAGGCCCATTTTCTCACCGCCAACGTCTTTACGGATGCGAAATCAGAACATGAGGCCGTGCGAAACGCGGCAGGCCTGTTCGAGATTTTCGGGCAGTTTCTTGTCGAAGTCGCAGGCGCAAAAGCCGAGACATTTCTGAACGAGACGTTCGTGGCGGATATGTCAAAGGTCGCTCCGGGAAGGGGCATCTATGGCGGCATCCTGAACGAAAATGGCGGCTTCATCGACGATGTTATCACCTATCGTCCGGCGCCGGACACGTTCTGGGTCGTTCCTGCGCCCCATCGTGTCGAAAAGGTCGAAGCCTACCTCAAGGAGTGCGGAAAGCCTTACGGCGTGCACGTCGTTTCGCTCGGATATCGATACGTGTCGCTTTCCCTTCAGGGGCCGCAGTCACGTGCCTGCCTGGAGCGCGTTACGAGTGAGGATGTTTCGGGCCAAGCGCTTCCTGGTTTCGGGATGGTGAAGGCAACGGTAGCCGGCGTGGACGACGTCATCGTCACGCGAACGGGTTTCACCGGAGAACTTGGCTACGAGCTCTGGGTGCCGACCGAGCACATCGAGAGTTTCTATGACGCCCTCCTGGAASCTGGCAAGCCGCTCGGGCTCGTGCCGTGCGGGGCCGGGTCGATGGGCTCGCTTCGTATCGAGAAGCGTTTTCCGATCTGGGGCCGGGATATCGGTGAGGACACGACACCCGTTGAAGCGGGATTGGGTTGGACCGTGAAACCGAAGGACTCATCCTATCCTGGCAAGGCGGTTGTCGAACGACAGAAGCAGGACGGAGTGGAGCGCATGCTCGTTCTTCTCGAACTTCCTGTCGGTTCTGTTCTTCCCGCCATTGGAACGGTGGTGAAGCTTGGTGGTGACGCCATCGGAAAAGTCACCTCGGCTGCGCATGGACACACTGTCGGGCACGGACTTGCCTTGGCTTACGTCCAGATCGCCTGCGCAGGCGACGGACAAGTTCTCACACTGGAAGATGGGACAGGTGTCACGGTTCGCAGGACCGCCGTCTACGACCCAAAGTCCGTCCGTTCGCGTGCTTGAGCAGGAGGATCGGTCATGAAAATTCTGGTCACAGTCAAGCGCGTTGTCGACTACAACGTGAAGATCCGCGTCAAGACGGACGGTTCGGGCGTCGAGCTTACCAACGTCAAGATGTCGATGAACCCGTTCGACGAAATTTCGGTCGAAGAAGCCCTGCGCCTGAAGGAAGCCGGCAAGGCGTCCGAAGTCGTTGTCGTATCCATCGGCCCGGCCAAGGCGGAGGAGACGCTGCGCACGGCACTCGCCATGGGCGCGGATCGCGCCATTCTGGTCGAGACCGATGACGTTATCGAACCGCTGGCAGTGGCCAAGATCGTCAAGGGCGTCGTCGAAGCCGAACAGCCCGGCCTCGTCATCGTCGGCAAGCAGGCGATCGACGACGACAGCAACCAGACCGGACAGATGCTGTCGGCCCTGCTTGGCTGGGCACAGGGCACATTTGCCTCCAAGGTAGAGATCGGCGACGGCAAGGCGCAAGTGACGCGCGAAGTCGATGGCGGTCTGCAGACCATCGAGATCAAGCTTCCGGCCGTGGTTACTACGGATCTTCGCCTGAACGAGCCGCGCTACGCCTCGCTGCCGAACATCATGAAGGCCAAGAAGAAGCCGCTCGACAAGAAGAC
>NZ_JBFUBH010000086.1:0-9767 GCF_056405855.1 Pararhizobium sp. P1_E7
CTGCATGCCCTGCAGGTAAACGTTCGCGGCGGTCGCCTGCCGGAGCCGGAAGCCAACGGCAAGCGCTACCTCAAGTTTCCGCTCGATGTATTACAGGGAGCAGCATGGGAATGACCACCGTCCTGAACACGATAATGAAGGCGGGGCTTTCCCCAGCCGAGATGGCCAGCCGGGTCGGAGAGGTGGCAAACCTCCTGAAGACACTATCCCATCCGGCGCGCCTCATGATCGTCTGCACGCTCGTGGAAGGCGAGTATTCGGTGGGTGAGCTAGAAGAGAAGGTCGGCATCCACCAGCCGCATCTTTCGCAGCACCTGACGGTGCTGCGAAGCTCCGGGATTGTCGAAACGCGGCGAGAGGGGAAACAGATCTTCTACCGCCTGACGGAAGAGAAGGCCGCGCAACTGGTCGCTGCCCTCTATGACATCTTCTGCGCAGGGCAAGGCGAATGAGCGTGTATCTCCAATCTCTGCTCGGCGGCATACTAATCGGCGCATCGGCTGTCATGCTTCTGCTTCTCAACGGCCGGATCGCCGGGATCAGCAGTATCGTCGGGCGTCTCACCCAAGGCGTCGGCCTGACCACCAATCTTGCCTTCGTCCTCGGGCTGCTGCTCGGGCCAGTCGCCTACCTGCTCGTGATCGGCGGCTGGCCAACCGTGCAGATCACCGCCGGCTGGCGGCTGATCATCCTCGCCGGGCTGCTCGTCGGCTTCGGCTCGCGCATGGGATCGGGCTGCACCAGCGGGCACGGCGTGCTCGGGCTTGCCCGCCTGTCGCCGCGTTCCATTGTGGCGGTCGCCACGTTCCTGGCGGCCGGCATGGCCGCCGTCACAATCCTGCGAGGTGTAGGACTATGAACCGGAAAATCTTCCAATTCGGGGCCGCTCTCGCCTCGGGCATCGTCTTCGGTTTCGGTCTGTCCCTCTCCGGCATGCTTAACCCGGCCCGCGTCCAGGGTTTCCTCGACGTCTTCGGCGCGTGGGATCCGAGCCTTGCCTTTGTTCTCGGCGGCGCCGTCGTCGTCGCCTTCATCGGCGTGCAGGTGATGAAGCGGATGCGGCATCCAGCCTTCGACGACAGCTTCCATGTGCCGACGAGCCGACGGATTGACTCCCCGCTGGTCATCGGCTCGGCCTTGTTCGGTTTGGGCTGGGGGATCGGTGGCTTCTGTCCTGGCCCTGCGATCGCGTCACTGTCGGTCGGCCTTTCTCAGTCTTCTTTGTTCGTCATCGCCATGCTGGTCGGGATGACCTTGCATGATAGGGTGTGGAGCACACGGACGTGAGCACTTCGATCCTCGCGGCGGTCGGCTCCGGCGGGATCGTGGGCTTCATGCTCGGCCTGCTCGGCGGCGGCGGCTCCATTCTGGCCACTCCACTGCTCCTCTACGTCGTTGGCGTGACCCAGCCGCATATCGCGATCGGCACGGGTGCGCTTGCGGTCTCCGTGAACGCCTTTGCAAACTTCGCAAGCCACGCCATCAGGGGGCACGTCTGGTGGCGGTGTGCAGTCGTCTTTTCCGCGCTTGGCGTCATCGGCGCGCTTGCCGGCTCCAGCCTCGGCAAGGCGATGGACGGGGACCGACTGATCTTCCTGTTCGGTGTGCTGATGGTGGTCGTCGGCGCGCTGATGCTTAAGCCCAGGAAGGCGTTGGCGGTCGAGTGCCGTCCCGTCGACCTGCGGATGTGCCTCGCAACATCGGCCGTGGCACTTGCCGTCGGCGCTGCCTCCGGGTTCTTCGGCATCGGCGGTGGCTTCCTGATCGTTCCCGGCCTGATGTTGGCAACGGGGATGCCGATGATCAACGCGATCGGCACCTCGCTCCTCGCTGTCGGTGCGTTCGGACTGACGACGGCCCTGAACTATGCCAGCTCAGGCCTGGTGGACTGGTGGCTCGCCGCCGAGTTCATCGGCGGCGGCAGCGTCGGAGGCGTGCTTGGCATGCTGCTCGCCACACGGCTCAGCGCCTACAAGAACATCCTCAATCGCCTGTTCGCAGCGCTCGTCTTCGTGGTCGCGAGTTACATTCTGTATCGGAACTGGGGAACGTTGATGATTGACTGAGCGCACACTGATGACGGCTACGGGCAGAATTCCAGACTCTGCGGACAATCTCTCCGAAGTCCGCTTTTCACTTAGTTCGCCTAACAGGGGACGGTCAGCAACCGGCCCCGAAGCGGTCACTCATCGGCTTGCCATGCATGTCTTGTATCGGCGCGCGAAGCGGCCACACCCCCCTTCGGGTACCCGCTGCCGAATTCCGCCCTTTCCCCAAACCCTATCCCTCTCCCGTGCAGGGGAGCCGATGATAGCTGTCACTGGCCTTGGCACCATCCGTGTCGCGCGCCATCCCATGACCGGGCAAGGTCTTCCTTGATCAAAACAACCCCTAGCGAATTGCCCGCACGAGACACGGTTCGAAGTTTGCGTCCATACTTGTCTTCATCCCGGAACCCGGCTGCCAGGGAGAATTTTCCAGCGTTGAGCAGCGTCAGTAGGCGGGATTTTGCCGCTTCACCTTTGAGCCGTTCAGCCTCGCACCGGGGCGGGCTGAGCTCAGGCGTATCGATATCGGCGATGCGGATTTTCTCGCCCCCGAACCAGAAGGTGTCGCCATCGACGACGCAGTTCGTCCGACGGCTGTCGCTGCACAACACGAATGGCGCAGACAGCGTATCTTGCCCTGGTATTTTCGCGAAGGCAGCGATGCTGTCGAGATGGCCGCTGCGATCGAGATACAGCCAGCCGGCGGCGCCGATCACCACGGCCCAGACAATCGCGGTCGGAATGCCTCTGCCGCGATCGGAACGGTGACGAGGCGGCGTCGAGCGCGATGCGTTGATGCCGGCGCGATTGTTCGCGACCTTCCGATTTTTCCTGAACGGTATGACCTTCTTTTCCACCAAGCTTTTATCCCTCTTCACCGGCAGACGTTACAGTCGGTTTGGTTTCATCGGCGTTTACCGCAGGCGTCGAATTCGAAGCTTACTTCCCCCTTCCGCCCATCGAATGAAACCGGTTCTCGCCGACGCAGGCCCTCATATCAGCCCGCCGGAACCAGATGGCGCGGCCGCATCTGAGCGGCGCATTGCCGGCTGTGAACACGATCTGTTCGTCCGCCCGCATACGCAGAACTTCGTGCGGCTGGATCAGCGGTCGTGCCGCGAGCTGCTTCGAGCGCGTTCGCGACGATCCCTTTGTTTGGAAACTGCGGCTGACCTGGTCGATCTCGACCGTGGTCATGCCGCAGCGTTTCGATATGTAATCGGCGGTCTCCGGATCGTTGATCGCGGCGAACGAAATCCAGCTGGCGCTCTCGAACCACTTGCTTGCCGCATCGCGGCCACCATAGGTCTCGCGCATCTGGCCGATCGACTGATAAATCATCGTGAGCGTGATTCCGTACTTGCGGCCGGCATCACGCGCGGTTTCGAGGATCCGCATGTAGCCAAGGCGGGCGCCCTCATCGAGGAGAAACAGTGCGCGTCCCTTGAGCTGTCCGTCGCGATTGTAGATCGCGTTGAGAAGTGAGCCGATGACGACGCGTGCGAGACCCGAATGGGTCTCCAGCGTCTTGAGGTCGATGTTGATGAAGACGTCGGCGTTTCCTGCGGCGATGTCGCTGGTCGAGAATTTCCGTCCCGACACGAGGGCGGCATAGTTTGGATAGGAAAGCCAGTGCGTCTCCTTGACCGCATTGGCATAGACACCGGAGAAGGTTTCCGGCGTCATGTTGACGAAGGCTGCGACATTCTCCTTCACGAAATCCGAGCCGGAATTGTCGTAGATGTCTTGCAGCCGCTTGCGCAATGTCGGTTCCGGCTCCGAGAGATTCATGCGCACCTGCCGAAGCGTCTGGTCGGTCTCATCCGTGTGGCCGGAAAGGCAGACATCGGCGATCAGCGCTGTCAGCAGCTGCAGCGCCGATGCGCGAAAGAAATCGTCACGGACACCGCGCGCGCCGCCGCTGTCGCTCATGATCCATGACGCGACGGAGGCGATATCCTCTTCCTTCGTACCTCCAAAACGGCCGACCCAGTCCAGGACGTTGAAGCCGACGTCCGGCTTCCTTGGATCGAGGACGAACACATCCCTCCCCGCTCCGCCGCGATGCGAGGAGACCATCGGTGCGACCTCGTTCGATGGATCCAGCACGATCAGCGTGCCGCCCCATTTGAGCGCCGTCGGGATCGTCACGGACGTCGTCTTGAAACCGCCGGAACCGGCAAAAACGATCCCGTGCGACGAGCCGAAGGAGCCATCGAAGCACAGTAACGGCGACTTGCCGCCGGCGCCCCAGGTTTCCGCGTTGTCGGATCGAAACGCTTGTGATGCAACGCTGTCCTTGTCGACCCGATAATGCTCGCCGATGACGATACCGCCAGTATCGGGAAACAGCTTCGCCGCTTCCGTCAGTTTCATCCAATCCGCTTCGCCATGGAGCGCCCGCTTGCCCTGAATGCGTTTCGGCTCGGCCCGTGCGAACGCCGCATTGCCGATGAGCACAACGCGGAGTGCGAAGCAGGCACACACGAGTGCTGCGCCCGCTCCGATCGCCGTTGCTGTATCGAGATAGGCCAAGACCGAGTTGTCGGCGTTAAGCGCCTTCGTGAAAGCGGCAAGGCGCATCGTTTCGCGTATAGCCGCGATCAGGATCGTCTCGCTGCATCCGGCAAGGACACCCCAACCTGCCTGCTTGATGTTGATCGAGCCGGCGTTCGCGAACAGGAACAGAATTCCGATCGCGCTACTCACCACATAGGGCAAGGCGATCCCCGCCCGCCCCCATGCCAGTCGTGCGGCCTCGGTCTTTCCGAAGCCTGAAAGCCACTGCTCGATCCCGGTCATTCCGATGACGACAAGGATCATCAACGTCCCTGGCACGACGACGAGCGCAATCCTATTGATCGTCATTGCCGAAGGCCTCCACGCCGATTGCCGTAAGCCTGGAGCGCTCGCCCTCATCGCCCTTCATGCGGCGAGCGGCATCGACCAGGGCTCCCAGCAACAGGGCACGCTTCTCGTAGCGCAGACCGGCCTTGACGATCAGGCCGCCGAGCTCGATCTTTTCGCGCGTGTCCCTCTTGCGGGTGTCGGATGTCATGGTCCTTGCCATGCGCTCAAGCCTCGCCAGCGCTGCCCGCGCCCGCGCCAGACGCGTCCGCCCCGGTCGATGCCTGTCCGCTGCTCTCGCCGGTGCCCTTCTTCCCTCCGGTCGTAGCGCCCTTCTCTCCCCCTTGGCCTCCGCGAAATCGCTTGGTCAATTGCTCAAACGCTGCCTGAAGTTCCGCCTCGTCGATTTCGATCTCGCCAAGGCCCGCCTTGAGCGCGAGCCTGCCGATCCGCTCGGCTTCCCGTGTCTCGGCGATCTTGAGCTGTTCCTGCAGCTTGGCGATTTCGTCGCGGATTTTCGAGGATGGCTTCTTCATGTCCGATCGTCTCCTGGGTGAGAAAGCTTGTCTTTCGAACCCAGTTTTTCGGAACAGAGTGCGGAACGCACTACTGTGAATCCTACAATCGCCAAGGGCGATGCTTTCGGGAATGATCCCGGCCGTTCCGAAGGAGCGGCTTCCAAGGGCGCAATTATACGTCGCTGACGCGACGTGTTGCTGAGAGAGCCTGGCGGGCTGCCGCTTCCGACGAACTTTTTGATTTCGTTCGCAACCGGGAGAAAACTCCGCCGTGGCCGTCCCTCACTTCTCCGTCAGCGTCGTCGCCCGCGGCTCCGGCCGCAGCGCCGTCCTATCGGCGGCCTACCGGCACTGCGCCAAGATGGAGTTTGAGCGGGAAGCCCGGACGATCGACTACACGCGAAAGCAGGGGCTCCTGCATGAGGAGTTCGTCGTTCCAGCCGACGCGCCGGAATGGGTGCGCAGCTTGATTGCCGATCGCTCGGTCGCCGGCGTATCCGAGGCCTTCTGGAACAAAGTGGAAAGCTTCGAGAAGCGATCCGACGCGCAGCTCGCCAAGGACGTCACCATAGCCCTGCCGCTCGAGCTGACGGCCGAGCAGAATATCGCGCTCATGCGCGACTTTGTGGAGCGGCACATCACCGCGCAGGGCATGGTCGCGGACTGGGTCTATCACGACGCCCCCGGCAATCCGCACGTCCACCTCATGACCACATTGCGCCCGCTGACCGAAGACGGTTTCGGTTCCAAGAAGGTCGCGGTGCTCGGGCCGGATGGCAAGCCAATCCGAAATGACGCCGGCAAAATCGTCTATCAGCTGTGGGCCGGTAGCACTGAGGATTTCAATGCGTTTCGCGACGGCTGGTTTGCCTGCCAGAACAAGCATCTGGCGCTTGCCGGCCTCGATATCCGCATCGATGGCCGCTCCTTCGAAAAGCAGGGTATCGACCTCGAGCCAACCATTCACCTCGGCGTCGGCGCCAAAGCCATCGAGCGCAAGGCCGAGCAATCCGACCACAAGTCGGAGACCTCGACTCCCAAACTCGAACGCATCGAGCTTCAGGAGCTGCGCCGCAGCGAGAACGCCCGCCGCATCCAGCGCCGTCCGGAGATCGTGCTCGACCTAATCACGCGGGAGAAGAGCGTCTTCGACGAACGCGATGTTGCGAAGGTGTTGTATCGCTACATCGACGATGTCGCTCTGTTCCAAAGTCTGATGGTCCGCATTCTGCAAAGTCCGGAAGCGCTCCGGCTCGAACGCGAGCGGATCAACTTTGCGACAGGTATTCGGACCCCCGCGAAGCACACCACGCGCGAGATGATCCGGCTTGAAGCCGAGATGGCCAATCGCGCGATCTGGCTGTCCGGCAGCGCCTCCCATGGCGTCCGTGAGGCGGTGCTGCAGGCGACCTTTGCGCGCCATTCCCGTCTGTCGGATGAGCAGCGAACGGCGATCGAGCATGTCGCTGGGGCCATGCGGATCGCCGCCGTCGTCGGCCGCGCAGGGGCCGGCAAGACCACGATGATGAAGGCTGCCCGCGAGGCGTGGGAAGCGGCCGGCTATCGTGTCGTCGGCGGCGCATTGGCGGGCAAGGCGGCTGAAGGATTGGAGAAGGAAGCGGGCATCCAATCGCGCACGCTGGCGTCGTGGGAGCTTCGCTGGAACCAAGGTCGCAACCAGCTCGACCACAAGTCGGTCTTCGTGCTGGACGAGGCCGGCATGGTGTCGTCACGCCAGATGGCGCTGTTGGTCGAAACCGTGACCAGGACCGGTGCCAAGCTTGTCCTTGTCGGCGATCCGGAACAGCTCCAACCGATCGAAGCGGGTGCCGCCTTCCGCGCCATTGCCGATCGCATCGGCTATGCGCTGGCCGACAAGTTGGTAAAGGCCGAGCTCGAAGGTTTCGCCAAAGCGGTTTCCGAGCGCTTCGGAGAGCGGACCTTCCTGGCTCTCGCCGCGAAAGACGCGATCGGCAAGACCTTCGAGACAGTCACATCGGGCATGACGGCCAGCCAAAAGGCTGAGGTCCAGTCCGCGTGGAATTCCATGCGGACGGTTCAGCAACTTGCCGCGCACGAACGCACCACCGAAGCACTGAAGCAGGCCGAGACGCTGCGACAAACCAGGAGCCAAGGGCTCTCGTTGAAATGACGGCAGGGGCTGGAACGCGCCCGTGATTACCGCGCAACAACGACAAGCGGCACGGATCATTTCGATGGCTGCACTGGCCGCCATCCTGGCGATCGTCACTGCCTTCGCCGGTGGTTACCGTCTCAATCTGACGCCGAGCGAGCCGCTCGGGCTGTGGCGCATTGATCCGCTTTATCGTGCGGTGGCTGTCAACGACCTGGTGTTCATCTGCCCACCGGAATCGGCGGAGATGCGGGTGGCGAGRGCCCGCGGCTATTGTCGTTCCGGTTCTTGCCCGGGCGGCGTTGCGCCGCTCATCAAGACGGTGATTGCCGTTGCAGGACAGCATGTCGAAATCGGTGCCAGCGTAAACGTGAACGGGCGGAAAGTTTCCTCTTCCAGTCTTGCGTAACGAGACGGAAAGGGACGGCCGTTGGCGCCGTTTCCGAGTGGCATTGTACCGCCGGGATTTATCTTCCTGCATTCTGCGTTTCCTGGTTCCTACGACTCCCGATACTTCGGTCCGTTGCCCGCTTCGGGCATTCTCGGCCTGGCGCAGGAGGTTCTCACCTATGCGCCGTGATTACCTTCGACCTATGCTGCTGATTGTCACTTCGATCGCGATCGGCGCGATGGGATGGAGCGGGCAAACGCTGCAGCGGCCATCCGACGCGGGCAAGGATGCGCTCGAATCGAAGATCGGTCACCGTGACAATCTCGGTGTAGCCATTCGCCATGCACCATTCGATGATGCCCGCGAACATGGTCAGCGTCGCCTCATGGATCGAGCCGTTTCCCCGCCCCTCCTCGAGAGCCGTGTCGACGCAGAAACGGGAACTCTCGACCATCGCGGCATGCCCGTTGAGCTGACCATCGGGGAGAAGTGACGGGAAGACATCCGCCACCATTGTGGGACCGATGGCCGGAAGAAGTCGGGCGCAACCCGCGACGGCGCCCTCGTCTGTCGTCGTCACAATGTAGGTGGGATGGAGCTTGTCGAATTCATCTGTTTCGCCACCGTCTCGAACGGAAACGTCCCAGCCAAGCCGTTCCCCGAAAACACGGGCCCGAAGCTTATGTTGAGCGTCAACGAGCCGTCTATCGTGCTCGGATTTGAGGATTGCAACGACCGATGCCAGCATATGTAATTCTCCGAGGTTAAGTACCGTCGGGTAATGAGCACAGATCGGAATCAGCGGGCAGTTGTAGGATTCGACATGGTCGCTACGAGGTGAGTCGCGGTTCGCGAGGGATGTGGCGCTCCAGAGACCCCTAAACTTGTCGGCGTTAGACTGTTCGGATTTGTAGGATTCACAGGAGAACAAGTCGAGATCAACGGACCGGGTATTTGAGGCTAACTCCCGGAGCAGAAAAGCAAAAAACCGAATAGCTTCATGCAGATTGTCCCCAGTCGCTAACCTTTTGTTAACCCTAAACTTCTGGACCAGTTCGGAGAATCGTGTTCTATCTTTGGCGGGCGATGGCCGGTAAACCGGTAGAAAGCCGACAAGAGGGACAGATGGCGATAGCAAACCGAGTAGAAGCAGTTGTTGGCTCGAAGGAAGATGCCGGCAGCAAAATCATGCGCCATGCCGGGCTTCTGTCCGGGCAATTGCAGCAGCTCAGAACTCGTATGTATCCGCCAAAGTCGGAAAAGACGCTCCGTCCGTTTCTGACCAACGAAGTGTCGAAGCTAACATCGATACCTGATTCCACGCTAAAGCTCATGTCCACCGAAGGACGTGGACCGGTTCCCAGCAGGCTGGAGAATAATCACCGAGTCTATACCCTGGGCCAGATCAACGAGTTGCGCGAGCTGTTCGCCAAGCAGAAGCCGGTAGACGCCTTACGATTCCTCCCTCGCCGTCGTGCCGGCGAGCATCTCCAGGTTCTTGCGATCGCCAACTTCAAGGGCGGCAGCGCGAAGACGACAACTTGCGTTCACCTTGCCCACTATCTCGCCCTTCATGGATATCGTGTGCTCGCACTCGACCTGGACCCTCAAGCATCCTTGTCGGCTTTGTTCGGTGCTCAGCCAGAAGTTGATGTCGGGTCGAATGAAACGATCTATGCCGCTTTGCGTTACGACGACGCCGAACGTCGTCCCATCCGCGATATAATTCGCAAGACATATTTCGATGGCATTGACCTCATTCCTGGCAATCTTGAAGTCATGGAATATGAGCACGAAACGCCACGGATCTTGGCGAACAAGTCCAGCTC
>NZ_JBFUBH010000087.1:0-2500 GCF_056405855.1 Pararhizobium sp. P1_E7
TTTGGTTGCGGGGGCAGGATTTGAACCTGCGGCCTTCAGGTTATGAGCCTGACGAGCTACCGGGCTGCTCCACCCCGCGTTATCCGTGCAAATCCGAAGGATTTGTCGCGTCTGTGTATCCGTGCAATCCGTAAGGATTGTCGCATCAGCGTTTTGCGTCAGCAAAATCGCGCCGGTGCAAGTCCGAAGGACTTGTCGCCTTGATCTGCGTATTCGGCGGAGCCGAATATCGCATTTAGGCTGCTTTCGAGCGCGCCTTTGGTGTTTATTTTCCGGCTATTATATCGAAGCAAAAAGGCCGCTTGAGGGCGGCCCGTTGTTTCGGCTGAGCCGGCGGATGAAGAGAAGATGTTTTTTGGTATTTTCTTGCCATTAATAGACCTGGCAGCGACCTACTCTCCCGCGTCTTAAGACGGAGTACCATTGGCGCAGGGGCGTTTCACGGCCGTGTTCGGAATGGGAACGGGTGCAGCCACCCCGCAATAACCACCAGGTCAACTAAGGGCAAGAATTGCGCTGGCGACAGCGCAAAACCAAAATGAGAAGCTGGTTGAAGCCTGAGACTTCATTTCTTTTGAACACGTCTTTTTTCAAGCTGCTTGAGGCTACCGGAGCGAAGCTCCGCAAGGCCAAGCGGCCGTCGCCTCGTGTGAGGCGGCCCGTCCGGAGCGCTTTGCGCGTCAGGACAGAGAATGAAGATGCTCATCTGTGATGAGCATCGGCAATGAGAACAATCAAGCCAATCGAACGATTAGTACCGGTAAGCTTCATGCATTGCTGCACTTCCACACCCGGCCTATCAACGTGGTAGTCTTCCACGGTTCTCAAGGGAATACTCGTTTTCAGGTTGGTTTCCCGCTTAGATGCCTTCAGCGGTTATCCATTCCATATATAGCTACCCTGCTATGCGGCTGGCGCCACAACAGGTCCACCAGAGATATGTCCATCCCGGTCCTCTCGTACTAGGGACAGATCCTGTCAATATTCCTACACCCACGGCAGATAGGGACCGAACTGTCTCACGACGTTCTGAACCCAGCTCACGTACCGCTTTAATTGGCGAACAGCCAAACCCTTGGGACCTGCTCCAGCCCCAGGATGCGATGAGCCGACATCGAGGTGCCAAACAACCCCGTCGATATGGACTCTTGGGGGTCATCAGCCTGTTATCCCCGGCGTACCTTTTATCCGTTGAGCGATGGCCCTTCCACACGGGACCACCGGATCACTATGACCGACTTTCGTCTCTGCTCGACTTGTCAGTCTCGCAGTCAGGCGGGCTTATGCCATTGCACTCGACGACCGATTTCCGACCGGTCTGAGCCCACCATCGCGCGCCTCCGTTACTCTTTCGGAGGCGACCGCCCCAGTCAAACTACCCACCATACACTGTCCCGGATCCGGATAACGGACCGCGGTTAGACATCCATGACGATAAGGGTGGTATTTCAAGGATGGCTCCACGAGAACTGGCGTCCCCGCTTCAAAGCCTACCACCTATCCTACACATGCCGACACGAATGCCAGTGTAAAGCTATAGTAAAGGTGCACGGGGTCTTTCCGTCTGACCGCAGGAACCCCGCATCTTCACGGGGAATTCAATTTCACTGAGTCTATGCTGGAGACAGCGGGGAAGTCGTTACGCCATTCGTGCAGGTCGGAACTTACCCGACAAGGAATTTCGCTACCTTAGGACCGTTATAGTTACGGCCGCCGTTTACTGGGGCTTCAGTTCAAAGCTTGCACCTCTCCCTTTAACCTTCCAGCACCGGGCAGGCGTCAGGCCCTATACGTCGTTTTGCAACTTCGCAGAGCCCTGTGTTTTTGATAAACAGTCGCTACCCCCTGGTCTGTGCCACCCCTCCATACTTGCGTACGAAGAGGTCACGCTTCTTCCGAAGTTACGCGTGCAATTTGCCGAGTTCCTTCAGCATAGTTCTCTCAAGCGCCTTGGTATACTCTACCTGACCACCTGTGTCGGTTTCGGGTACGGTCTATACGGTGGAGCTATTTCCTGGAACCGCTTCCCCGCCTGCTCAATCCAATAAGAGCAAACAAGTTACGCAATCCGTCACTACCACCAGGCCCACGAATATTAACGTGGTTCCCATCGACTACGCATTTCTGCCTCATCTTAGGGGCCGGCTAACCCTGCTCAGATTAACTTTAAGCAGGAACCCTTGGTCTTTCGGCGAGGGAGTCTCTCACTCCCTTTATCGTTACTCATGTCAACATTCGCACTTCCGATACCTCCAGGACCCCTCACAGGTATCCCTTCACAGGCTTACGGAACGCTCCGCTACCACACGCATTACTGCGTATCCTCAGCTTCGGTGCATGGCTTTAGCCCCGTTACATTTTCGGCGCAAAGACCCTTATTTAGACCAGTGAGCTGTTACGCTTTCTTTAAATGATGGCTGCTTCTAAGCCAACATCCTGGTTGTTTTGGGATCCTCACATCCTTTCCCACTTAGCCATGACTTGGGGACCTTAGCTGGAG
>NZ_JBFUBH010000087.1:7500-9542 GCF_056405855.1 Pararhizobium sp. P1_E7
TCTCGATTTGGTCGGCGCCTTCAAGCCGAGCATGCGCGAGACCGACGACAAGGCTGTCGAGCGCGCCACGCTGTTTGTCGATACGCGCGACGGCGCACTGACCGAAGGCGGCGACCTGGTTCAGCCGTTGCGGGCCGGGATCATTGCCGCGGGGTCCGTCCGGGCGGATCTGGCCGAGCTTGCCGCAGGGCGGCATGCGGGCAGAACAGCCACAGGTGAAATCACCCTGTTCAAATCCGTCGGTGCAGCCCTTGAGGATCTGGCCGGGGCCGTTCTTGCTTTCGAGCGGTCGCGGCGGGGCTGATCGCGGTACCGCACAATGTCAAATCGGGTCGCTTGAAGGAAAAATGGCGCGGCAAGTTCATAGGCTACGGCGCCGATCGAACCGGCAAGGGCAACCGATGCCGCTGCCAACCGGGATACGGTTTCGGCCGGCGCCTGCGGCGAGAGTGTACATTTCAACGCCTGGGGCGGCTCGCCTTGCTGCAGACGCTCGTTTCCTTCGCCGGATTTCCGATTGCATGGCTGGTGCCGCACTTGCTATTGCGCGACCGGCGCACGATGAGGCATTGAATGAAACCCGACGGCAAGACAGACGGCCTGCATCTGGAGGCGATTTCCATCGGCCTTGAGGACAGAGCGCTGCTTTCGGCGCAAGCGGCGGACGGGCTTTGCGTGGTGATCGGCGAGGACATTGGCGGATGAGCGTGACCGGCACACTGCCAGAACTGCCAGTCAAGGCCATTTTGCCGGCGCTTGGCGAAGCACTGGCACGGACCCGGGCGGTCGTGCTGTCCGCTCCGCCTGGCGCTGGCAAGACGACGCTTGTGCCGCTGTTTCTGTTGGACCAGCCCTGGCGCGGCGATGGCCGGATCATCCTGCTGGAGCCGCGCCGGCTTGCAGCCCGCGCCGCTGCCGGCCGCATGGCGAGCCTGCTTGGCGAAAGCGTTGGCGATACGGTCGGTTACCGCATGCGCCTCGACAGCCGGATTTCGGCGAGGACCCGCATCGAGGTGGTAACCGAAGGCGTGTTTGCGCGGATGCTGCTCGACGACCCGGAACTGCCTGATGTTGCGGCCGTGCTGTTCGATGAGTTTCATGAGCGCTCGCTGGATGCGGATTTCGGGCTGGCCCTGGCGCTGGATGTACAGCAGGCGCTGCGCGACGATCTGAAACTGATCGTCATGTCGGCGACACTGGATGTCGGGCGGGTGGCGCAGCTGCTTGGCGGAGCGCCGGTCATCGAGAGCCAGGGGCGCAGTTTTCCCGTGGACATCCGCTATCGCGAACGGCCATCGGCGGAACGGGTTGAAGATGCGGTGACACGCGCCATCCTCGAGGCCCATCGCGACGAGACGGGTTCGATCCTGGCCTTCCTGCCGGGACAGGCGGAAATCACCCGCACTGCCGAGCGGCTGGACGGCCGGTTCGGACCGGAGACCGCCGTCACGCCGCTGTTCGGCAATCTCAGCCAGAAGGAACAGGATGCGGCGATCCGCCCGGCCGCTGCGGGAACGCGCAAGATCGTCCTTGCCACCTCGATCGCCGAGACCTCGATCACCATCGACGGTGTACGCATCGTCATCGACAGCGGGTTGCAGCGGCTTCCCGCCTTCGAGGCATCGACCGGCATTACCCGGCTGGAGACCGTGCGCGTCTCGCGCGCCTCCGCCGACCAGCGGGCGGGCCGCGCCGGGCGAACGGAGCCGGGGATCGCCATCCGCCTCTGGCATCAGGGCCAGACGGCAGCGCTGCCCGCCTTTACGCCACCGCAGATCCTGTCGAGCGACCTCTCGGGCCTGGTGCTGGATCTCGCCCATTGGGGCGTCGCCGATCCATCCGGTCTTGCCTTTCTCGATCCGCCACCGGCGACGACGTGGCAGGAGGCGAAGGCGCTGCTTGTCCAGCTTGGCGCGCTCGATACCAGCGGCGTTCTGACGGCAAGAGGCAAACAGATTCGTCAGCTGGCGCTGCCTCCGCGTCTTGCTGCCATGGCCGTTTCGGCGGCAGAGGAAGGCCAGGCCTACGAAGCGTGTCTGCTG
>NZ_JBFUBH010000088.1:0-9508 GCF_056405855.1 Pararhizobium sp. P1_E7
GTCGTGGACGGCGAGGAGGCCATCACGTCGTGGACGGCGAGGAGGCCATCACACGAACGAAACCATCGATCAGATCGTCGATGAAACAAAACGAACGGGTCCGCGAGCCGTTGCCGTATATCGTGATGTTTTCGCCCTTCAATGCCCGGACGATGAAGTTCGATATGATCCGGCCATCGTCTACGCGCATGCGAGGACCGTATGTATTGAAAATGCGAATGATCTTGATCCCGACCTGTTGGCTCCTGCGGAAGTCAAAGAACATTGCTTCCGMGTAGCGCTTGCCTCTGTCATAGGAGTGCGTGCCAAACGGATTGACGTTGCCCCGGTAGCTCTCTGCCTGAGGGTGGACATTTGGTTCACGCGGGGCTTCCGACGTGGACGCCTGGAAGATACGTGCACGACGGCGCGCGGCCAGCTCCAGTAAATTGAGCGAGCCGATCACACAGGTTTTTGTCGTATGGTTCGGATCGGCCTGATAGTGCGGCGAAGCCGAATGGGCGAGGTTGTAGATTTCGTCGACGTCGAGGTCGATCGGCTCGACAATATCGCCAGCGATGACACTGAACGTATCAAAGTGCTTCAATTGCTCGATATTACGCCGCAGCCCGGTCGAGAAATTGTCGATACAAATGACCTGGTGCCCCGCACCAAGAAGCCGCTCGCAGAGATGCGATCCGAGAAAGCCTGCGCCGCCGGCGACAAGAATTCGTTTCCGATCTTCTTGCCGCCGGTGCGCATTCTGTTCACTCCGGATTTCCCCTGATGAATGGTTGTCGCCAGTATTACGCAAAAAATTCACGACTACCTCCATCAATACCATAGAGTGAACCTGCCTTTCCCCCCAGAAGGCAGCTATGAATAGGTCATTGAAAAAGAAATACGTTCAAAGTCTTTCCAACAATTCTGTATATTCTTCTGCATTAACCGCGCTTTATTTAATACAAGCATCAGTTGCCAATGTCGTTATCCTCGCATCCTGATATCTATCGTCCCGTGCATTTCTACTCCAAATGGGGTACAACTAGGCGCTGAAAAGGGTAGGGCGGGCCTTCGGTCCGTAAAGTGAGTTGCGCTGGGCGGGTGGGTGCCGCACCAGAACAACGGATCGCCGGCAATGCATCCTGGCTTGGGCGATCATAGGCTGGAGGATTGTATGAGCGATGGTTCAACCGAGTCCGAACCAGAAGACCACCTTGCTGAGGTGCCCGCGAAGCAGTCGCACCCGGAGCGTCGCCGTTGGCCACGTCAATCCGAAGCGCAGGTAGCATCCCGTTCGGAAGCTCCCCCCGCACTGACGCCTCTGCGTTTTTCGACACGCGAGTTGGCACCAGCGGAACAGTTCCAGGCGTGGCGGGCACATATGGCTCCACTGGTTGAGGTCGCGTTGCCGGACGACAAGTCTCCGGATGACGGCTTCCTGGCGGACCAGACGGCATGGCACCTGGGCAATCTGCTTATCGTTCAACAGAAAGCACCGGCTCACAGCTACGCACGCTCGCGCGCAATGTTGCGTTTGAGCCCGATCGATCATTGGTATGTGGAACTGCTCCGCGGTGGTCGAGCCTGGACGGAAGTTGATCGCCGGGTTGCTGAAAGCGGGCCGGACAAGTTCACGTTCAGATCGCTGGGCTATCCTTATCGCGGGCGACTAACGGAATCGGACGCTGTCCTTCTTTTCATGCCATACGATTTGCTGGCCGAAAGCGCCGGCATTCTGGAGGCGGCCAACAATTCGACACTCTCAGGCAATCTGGCCAAGTTGTTGGCCAACTATGTCCACGGTGTCGAACAGAGCTTGGACAATCTCAAAGCTGAAGAATTGCCAAGGCTCGTGCACACGATACGCGATATTGTCGTTGCATGCGTCTCATCGTCGGTGCCGCCGACGACAGCGACGCTACCGAATATGAGCATGATGGAGCGGGCACATCGATATATTCACGGCAACCTCTATTCGGATGATCTCACTCCCGACACCATATGCCGCGCGCTTGGTATCTCGCGCACCCGCCTCTACCAGCTGTTTGGCGCGAGTGGCGGCGTTCTCAACTACATTCGGAAACGGCGGCTTCTGGCGGCCTATGCCGACCTCAGCGACCCTACGAACAATCGGCCGATATCGGAAATAGCGGAAGCCGCAGGCTTCGATCTAGCCGCCAACTTCACGCGAGCGTTTGGGCACGAATTCGGTTTCAGTCCCCGCGAAATCCGGAAGGCAGCTGCTGCAGAGTATCCTGTCTCGCCGGTGGCTCCTCCCGAGCGACGTCGTGGGGGAACATTCGGCGATTGGCTCAACACGCTTGGAAATTGATGCGGAACTGCGCGCAAAATGGGCGACGCTGTTGAGAAATAGGGCGGGGAGCGGTTGGGGTTAGCGGCCCACATTGAGCGTGACACCGCATGGGCAAGAGACGTGCCTCTTGAACAGGAAAAGCTGTCGTCTATCGACCGCATACCTTCGGTAGTTTCGTTAATTGAGCCTGAGCTCAACGCCCGGGTGCAGCTTCTTCAGATTTGGAAGTGACTTTGATTGCCATGGAAACTCCGACGTTCCGCGTACTGTCAGATGGACATTCGGCCTGTTGCGCGCTTCGATGGTGAGCTTGGCAAGCAGATTGATCCCGGAAGAATTGAGAAACTGCAATCCCGTCAAGTCTACGGTAACACGATCAGGCTCGGCCTCAAGAACGCTCATGACGAGTATGAAGATCGGGGCATAGGCCTCGGCATTCGGCAGGCGCATGGTCCCATCGAAGTAGATTACTTTTTCTTCCGACCAGACGCGATATTCTTCTTCCTTGATTTCCATTCTGTCTGCCCATCAATTCGAGAAATCGGGGACCGCAATAGACGCATAGGTTTCCAGCGGGATTTTGTTGCCCTGTTCCCTGGAACCAAAAACCCATGCAAAGTGAACACCATAATCGCTCATTAGCGTCAGAAGTCCAAGCCCTGAGCTGCTCATGCTTGCTTGCGTCGCATTCGCTTCAATCCTCTCTATGAGGCGCTCGCCGGGATCGCCGGTTGTGATTTCTGAAAGCAGGTGCTGGAACCGCTGGGCTGTTGCCTTGTCGATGAAATTGGAAACCTTCGCGCGAAAGGTGTTGGCCTCTATGGAGGCTTCGACGAGAACTTCGCCGCCTTCGCGGAATTTTACGGCATTTTCTATCAGTTCATTGGTCAGGTAGCCAACATTGGACCGCACCTCTCTGTAGAGGCTGCGGGATGTGCGGTAGCGCAATGCGACGAACTCGGCAACAAAATCGGAAGTGATCGCGCAGTGCTTAAAGCTGAGATCCAGCGGTCCGTCGAACAGGCGAAGTCGGGTGACGTTCTCGCCTGTACCGATCGTCAGATCTGCCAGCCCATACAAGGTGGTCATCAGTTCACCTGTGTCTCATGACAACGACTGTTATATCGTCGTGGATCTTCTGCGTGCCGATATGCGCCATCAGGTCTTCGATGATCCCGAGTTTGACGTCTTCAGCGCTTCGTCCGTATCGCTGCCGCGCGCTATCGCAAAGCCTCTCTATGCCAAAAAGCTCCCCGTCCCCGTTCTCGGCTTCCGTGACGCCGTCCGTGTGGAGAATGACCATATCGCCATGGCCGAACGCAATTTCCCGCGTCGCCACGAACTGCGAGATATCCGTCTCCAAGCCAATAGGCAAACCGAGATCGAGGGTGTCAATCCGCTCCACCACTCCCAATTTGCGAACCACGATCAACTCCTCATGCTGGCCGGAAAGCGTCAGGCGTCCTCCCTGGTAGTCCAGGAAAGCGAGGGAAAGATGCTTGTCGGTGCTGGTTCTGAGGAGATTCTTGTAGATGGCGCGGTTGACGCGATTGAGGAACTGCACCGGGTCTGTGTCGCCCGTTTCCTGCAGAGCCCGCGCAACCGACTGGACCATCAACATCAACACGCCGCTCTCGAGGCCATGCCCCGTGACATCGCCGATACCGATTTTCAGCCGCCCGCCATCGCTTAGAACATCATAGTAGTCGCCACCGACTTCGTCGGCGGGCCGCATATAGGCCGCTATCTCCATTTCCGTGATTTCTTCAAGTTCGCCGGCCTTGGGCAGAACCATCATCTGGATCCGCCGGGCGACGGCCAGTTCAGCGCCGAGACGCAAATTCTCGCCCCGCAGCTGCGTGTTCAAAGCCGAGATCTGCAGGTTCGCCTCTTCGATCTCCTTTGTGCGATCCTCCACCAGTTGCTCAAGATTCTCGGTATGAAAACTGATCTGCTCAGCCATGCGATTGAACGCGGCGCCGGCTTCGCCGACCTCGTCGCGGGTCGGAATATCGACCCTAACGGAATAGTCCTGGGCCTGGATGCGCTTGGCCGCACCGGCAAGCGCACTGATGCCACTGGTTATGCGCTTGGATATCGCGAATACAGCCGCAATGACGAAAAGCAGCGATACGAGGAGCGCCAGGATCTGATAGATCACGATCCTGTTCGTGGCCTGGGAAATTTTTGCCTGCGCAGCAAACAAAGACGCATAAATCTCCCGCTCTGGCACGACGATGCCAAGCGACATGGTTTCGCGCCGAACGGGGCCGGATAACCACAGGTTCGTCGGCTGCAGATGCTTCACGATGACCAGGTAAGGGACCTTCTCACCGTTTTCGTCGAGCATGATATGCTGAAGCAACCCATCCTGATCCAGTGGTAACTGCGCGATCTGCGGCTGCACGCTCCGGCGCAAGGAGCGGTCGAGACCCGTCACGCCTTCACTGTTGCCGGCGCTCGCCGTCTGAAGGCCGATCACCTTCTCCCCCACCGGGTTGATGGCCACGACATTGCCGTCCGACATCGTCAGGAAACCAAATCCGTGGTCGGCAACCTTGACGTTCTCCACGATCTCCGCCAGCTGGTCGAGGGTAATATCCGCTCCCGCAGCACCGGCGACGCTCTTGCCATCGATTGACCGGAGCGGCTGGAAGAAACTGACGATGAGTTTGCCGGTGATTGCGTCTGTGTACGGTGCAGTTTGCGTGATGTTGCTGCTTACCGGGCGCGATCCAGGGGTTTGTACCCATTGCTGCCACGACTCATAAAGACCCGGGAAGAAGAAGGTCCAGAAGCCAGCCTCGTTGTGACCCGGGTAAAGCTTGTCGAAAGTCTGAGCTTGATTTGTATAGGGCGCCGTCCGGAAGATCGGCCGCTCCCTCGAGCCGATATAGTACATCTGAAGCTTCGACTGGCCGTTCGCCAGCAGGCTCGGCGCAATGAGGTCCAGGACGGCGCTGTTTTCGATTTCCCTCTGGACTTCAGGAAGCGGCACGTGATTTGAATCGAGAAGATATCCCCAGACGCTGACGACGGACAGAGGCCCAGGTCGATTCTGAGCCCATCCCCCCTTCGCGTCGTAGGTGACGGTCACGGCTTCGGGGGCGCCACGCACCAGTGCTTCCCCGATCTGGGTCTCTCTTGCGGGGTGGTCGATCTGCGCTTGCAGCACGCCGGCCAAGGTACCGACGTCGGAATGAACCTGATCCAGGAGCAGATTGACACGGGCGGCCGTTCCTTCCGCGTAAGAGCGGATGTAGTCCTGGTTGGCCCGTTCCAGACCCTGCCCAACTTCCGCCGTGGCATCGCGGGAAAGCCTTTGCACATTCCACAGCGCGAGACCGCCGCTGACGAGCAGATCGAACAGAACGGCGCCCCCTACGACAAGGACGAACTTGGCGCGAAATGAGCGCAGACCGAGACGGGAGGGGTGTTGCTKAGGCGCGTTCATCGAGGTTTGCGTCCAGATGCCACCCAGATCGGCCAGCCGGCATAGCCTTTGGGATGGAGGGCAGCGAGGATATGGTCTTGGAAACCTTGACGGAAGCGTTGGATGAA
This sequence comes from Pararhizobium sp. P1_E7, assembly GCF_056405855.1. Classification (NCBI taxonomy): domain Bacteria; kingdom Pseudomonadati; phylum Pseudomonadota; class Alphaproteobacteria; order Hyphomicrobiales; family Rhizobiaceae; genus Pararhizobium; species Pararhizobium sp. P1_E7. Next base: position 5,858 of record NZ_JBFUBH010000088.1, read on the forward strand.
TTCAGAAGAATCGCCACGCTTTACGGACATTTCACCGGCATAGACATTTTCCCAGGCAGCAATAACGTCGGCGAAGTCCTGCGCATCCCCATCCAGGTTGGTGACCATGAATGACTCGACGACGATGTCTTCGAAGCCGGCATCGGCGAGGTACCGCCGGCTTTTGGGTCCAAGTTCTACGTCCATCTCGAAATGGCTAAACAGTTTCGCGACTTCGTTATACGTCCATTGAATGCTCTGTGATCGAGGTTCGCCGAGACAATGCGAGTTTTTCTCGTTGGTTATGTATACCCGTCCTCCAGGCTTGCAGATTCGGTAAAGCTCCGCCAGAAGCGCGTCCGGCCGGTTGAATATCTGCAGCGAATGGCGGCAACTCACGAAGTCGAACTGATTGTCCTCAAGCAACATCTCGGACGCGTCGCCATAGGTATATTCGATATCGGTGATGCCGAAACCGGCTGCCACGTCGCGCGCATACGCTAGACTTGCCTTCGAATGGTCAAGCGCGACAATTCGCGCTGGCTGGAACTCTTTTTGGACAAGCACGACGAAATCACCGATGCCGCAGCAGATATCCGCCATCGTGATTCCGGCGCGCATTCCGTGGCGAGGAAGGATTGCGCGCTCATGGCGCCAAGTCATCTTCGTTTGCGTCCGCAGTATCGAAATAAAACTCGTGTTCTCTACGAAGCTCTGGCCAGGATAAAATTTCGAGTCGTAGACCTCGATCGTTATCTGCGGTTCGATCTTGTTCAGATGCCCGAACATGCGCGTGGTCCAGCCGATGACACTTGAGGTGACGATCACGAAGCGAATATCCGGCCTCGCCTGACATGCGTCGAGAACCACGCGCGCAAAGGCATGAAAAGCTGTGTTGTTCATCTGAACGAGGCGCTTCACATTTATGTAGAGAACACCGCGCACCTGATCGATCGCCTCCTTTAGCATCGATATGTTCACTGCGATCTCATCGATCGAACGCGGGCGAACCACGCCGGAAAGAGAAAACTCTTGGCTGTTGACGTCAAACTCTGCCTTGAAGGGTATGGAAAGGCCTGCCGTGCTCAACTCACAATTCCTTCAAGAGGCAAATCCACAACAAGCGTTATCGATGGGGGAGCACTATTTTCCACGTGGATCTGAGCATCGAAGTTGATCGCGAGATCCAGAAAAACGACATCCCGACCTGGTGTCAGGCCGGTTGAAATGGAATCGAGATAGCGGGTCAGCGCGTCTTCCCGTCGTGTATTCGACACTGCTTCGCTAAAGAATTGTCTCTGGCGGGAAAGGCAGGGGAAAGTGAGTTTCACCCGTTCCGTTCGACCATGCCGATAGACCGCGCAGCCGATCTGCCCATCGGGAGAGCCGCCGCGAAACGAGACCTCCAATAGCTCATTGAGGGCTGACGAAAGGAAGTTCGAGTGTCGAACGGGATCTGTGCGGTTGTGACTAATTGTCCGGGCTATGAAGGTCGACAGCTGATCGCAATGGTGCCAATTCGAAAGAAAGGTTCCCATCTCCATCTCAATCTGAAGCAAGGGCTCGAAGGTTGCTTCCACGGGCGCTTTTTCCGCTAGATCCATGCCGTCTCCTTCTCCTCAAGCAGAACTCTGCCACGGCGACTTAAAACTCTCCACACAGATTTTTAACCCGCTTGAACTTACGGGCAGTATTTAAACGGCGCACCGGGCCTCGGTTTGAGTCTCGAACCTGAAGCTTACGCAGATGCGAGAAGCCCTGCTACTATATTACCAACGAAGACTGATGAAGGAACTCGTCGATCGCCTCCGCGGGCATCGGAACGCCCAGGAAATATCCCTGCAACTGGTCGCACCCGTCCTTCTGGAGCCACGTTACCTGACCTCGCGTCTCCACCCCCTCGGCGGTGACGCGCATTCCCAAGCCATGAGCGAGAGCGATTATGAATCGGACGATCGTCTGGCTCTTCTCGTCGCTCTCGAGATCCTTGATGAAATATTTGTCGATCTTGATCGTATCGAAGGGGAAGTTCTTGAGATAGCTCAGAGAGGAATAATAGGTTCCAAAATCATCGAGCGAGATCTGAACGCCGAGTACATTTAACGTATTGAGCGTATCCAGATTATTGATCGTGCGCTCCAACAACACGGATTCGGTGATTTCCAGCTCGAGGCGATCAGCACGCAAACCGACCGCATCGAGGGTCTGGGCGACCCGATCCGTCAAGCCTTCACGCAAAAATTCCGCTGGGGAAAGATTGACGGCTACCCTGAACTGGGCGGGCCAAGTCCCCGCTGCTCGGCAGGCCTGCTCCAATACCCATTGCCCAATTTCGCTCATAAGGCCGTCAGATTCGGCCATAGGAATGAAGACGCTCGGTGGGATCAGACCCACGAGAGGATGACGCCAGCGCAAAAGCGCTTCAAAGCCCACAATCGAAAAGGGTGGTTTCACGAGAGGCTGATACTCAATAAAAAATTGGCCCTCTTGAAGGGCGACTCGCAAGCTGCGGCGCAACATCTCACGTTGCTCCAGGACGATGAGCATGGAGCGGCTGAACGTCCTTGCGCGACCGCGGCCATCTTTCTTTGCCGCGTAGAGCGCAATATCGGCAGTCTTCATCAACTGCTCGATCTCGTTTCCATCCCCAGGAGCGACGGCAACCCCCACGCTGGCTCCGACAAAAACATTGATGCCCTCTACCGTGAACGGCTCCTTGAAGGCGTTGACGAGCGCGTCTGCCAAGCGCTCGGCCTCGCGAGGCTGGTCGACTTTCCACTGGATGACCGCAAATTCGTCACCCGCCAGTCGGTAAGCACGCTCCCGCTCCCCAAGCACGCCCCCTATTCGTTCCGCCGCCATTTTGAGAACGGCGTCGCCAGCGCCGTGGCCCAACGTGTCATTGATCGGCTTGAAATCATCAAGATCTATTTGCATGACGGCCAGCTTCGCCCCGGCTGGCACCGGTAGGGTACCCCGCAACTCATCGCTGAATTGGCGCCGGTTTGGTAATCCCGTCAGAACATCATGGGTCGCCTGGTGAAGAAGAAGCGCGCGGTCGCTATCGCTTTGACTGGAGGTATCACGACTGATCGCGTGTCTTTCCGTTTCAACAACCCCGATGCCGCGAGCGGTGCGAAAGACGAGCAGGGTGCGACGCTCACCCGTTGTTGCCTCTGCAATTTCGACGCTTCGCGGCACACCGCTCGCAAGTACGGATTCTACGGCGGATTTGGGGTTAGGAGCCAGGAGCTCAGGGTAGACGCGCCACAAGGTTGCGTTGACCAGGGAGTCAACAACGTATGTTTCGCTGTGTCTTGGCGAGCAGTCGATGAGGAGAAAGCTCTCGTCATAGAGCGAGATAAGCTCGTCGGTTTGTGTGAAGAAGTAGCGTTCGATTGAAGATGAAGCAGACAACGTCGTATCAGCGTCCTGCATCCTTGCCTCTCCCTTCCGTTGCGTACGCCCATGCAGTGCAAGCACTAGTCCATCTGCGATTGCGTCACATTCAGGTAGTCGATGTTATTCCAATCCTTCCATTTCATTAGAACTATCGCGGAACGTGTGATGGTCAATACCGCTTGACTCCAAACGGATCTCGTCGTCGCGCATTCCGCGTATTCTTTTAACACTCGCCACTAAAACATGCAATTTTTGACGATTGTTCAACGA
>NZ_JBFUBH010000089.1:0-9448 GCF_056405855.1 Pararhizobium sp. P1_E7
CAGGGTGAGCACTGCGGCAGCTGTGCAGGCAATCATCACAATGCGAAAGGCAGAATGGCTTGGCGAAATCATGTTCGCGCTCCTGATCTTTAAATCAATGTTCGAAAGCGGACCGCCCATGCGGCGGCCTTCATCTCAAGGCTTTGATGGCAAATTCGATCAGCTCTTCGGCTGTTGCCCGATTCGGCTTGGCAAGGCATTGCGCCACCAGTTGCGGATGGCACATGTTCACCGTTGCCGCTCCGAAGCATCGGGCCGCAATGGCGGGGTCCTGCTCGGCGAATTCACCTGCGGCAATGCCCTGGCGGATGATCTCCTCCAGCAGTTCGTGCATTCGGTCGATGTGTTTTTCGATCACATGCCAGTCGCGCTCGATGGCGACGATGACCATCTCGTGGACCTTTTCATGATCGAGCATGGCGGTGACGATCAGCTGATGTTCGGCATGCAGATAGCGGCGCAGGCGGTCGGCAGCGCTGATCGGCAGGCGCGAGATGTCAGAGGCCTGCTGATAGCTGCCGGCGAGCATGCGTCCGCAGATCGCCTGGTGGATCTCGGTCTTGGAGGCAAAGAAGCGGTAGATATTGGCCGGTGACATGCCGAGATCACGCGCAATGTCGGCGACATTGGTCTTGGCGTAGCCATAGTGCCGGAACAGCCGTTCCGCCGCATCGAGAATGCGCGCAATGTTTTCCTGCCGTGCGCTGTCGAGGATATCGGTGCTGTCGTCCATACTGACATACTTTCGATTTACGACTGACGAATTTTAAATTTCGTCAGTCGTAAATCGAAAGACAATCGTTGTCAACCGCAGTGCTCAACCGGAAACGAGCGAGGTTGCAGCCTGCACATGCTGGTTGGCGCGCAATTCCGCCACCAGAAAATCGACGAATGCCCGTGTCTTGGCTGAGATATACCGGCCTTCGGCGTGCATGACATGGATGGGAACGGGCGCCTCTTCATACTCGGCCAGAACGATGTCCAGCTTTCCTGCCTTCACCGCCGATGCCACCTGGTAGCACAACGCACTGGTTAGGCCCCAGCCGCTCGACGCCGCGGAGATTGCGGCATCCATCGTGTTGCAGAACAACCGGGGACGGAGCGTGACGCTGTTTTTTCCCCCGCCAGAGAAGCGCCAGTCCTGCGGCGCGGACGAGCCGGTATTGGCAATAATGGTGTGCCCGGCCAGATCGGCAGGAACCTTCGGCACCGGATGTTCCTTGAAATAGGACGGGGCACCGCAAATCACCCGCCGCACGCTGCCGACCTTGATCGCGCGGTATCCGGAATCGGGCAGTTGCCCGATGCGCAACGCGACGTCGATGCCTTCCTCCGTCAGATTGACGACGCGATCGAGTAAAAGGGCACGCCCGTTGACGGCCGGATGCCGTGTCAGAAACGACGTGAGCACCGGCATGACATAAATCTGGCCGAAAAGGACCGGCGCCGTCACCGTCAGCAGGCCGGAGGGCGTTGCATGCGAGCCACCGGCTGAGGCTTCCGCCTCGTTGATATCGGCAAGGATGCGGCGGCAATCCTCGACATAGCGGCTTCCGGGCGCGGTCAGTTTCACCGATCGCGTCGACCGCAGGAAAAGCCGGGCGCCCGTCAAGTCTTCGAGATAGGCAATGGCACGCGTCACCGCCGGAGGGCTCATGTTGAGCGCGCGCGCTGTCTGTGCGAAACTACCGGTATCGGCAACCTTCACCAGAACCCGCATGGATTGAAGTCTGTCCACTCTCTCGCCTCACATTATTATTCCGGGAAATGGAATTATATCTTGTCTTTTATCGCGCTTCTGTTTCCGGGGAGAAAGAAACATCTTCTCCCAAGATGATCAACACTCTTTGGAGACCGCAGATGAAACTTTACCATCACCCTATGTCCGGTCACGCGCACCGGGCCCGGCTGTTCCTCTCCCTGCTTGGGATCGACGCTGAGCTGATCGAAGTCGATCTTGCTGCCCGCGCCCACAAGTCCGCGGACTTCCTGAAGCTCAATCCGTTCGGGCAGGTTCCCGTGCTGGACGATGACGGTACGATCATCGCCGATTCCAACGCCATCCTCGTCTATCTTGCCAAGAAAAGTGCTGCGAAGACCTGGTTGCCCGAGGACCCGAAGGGGGCCGCTGCCGTGCAGCGCTGGCTTTCGGCCGCCGCCGGAGAAATCGCCTATGGCCCGGCTGCTGCAAGGCTTGTCACCGTCTTCGGCGCGCGCTTCGATGCGGCGGAAGTCATCGCCCGGGCCCACGTCATCCTGCAGCGCATCGAGGCCGCACTTGACGGCCGCCAGTGGATCGCTGCCAGCCATCCGACCATCGCCGATGTCGCGCTCTACAGCTACATCGCCCGCGCGCCGGAAGGCAATGTCGATCGAAGCTCATACGCCAACGTCAATGCCTGGCTGAAGCGCGTGGAAGCTCTTCCCGGTTTCGTTGCCTTCCAGAAGACGGCCGTCGGCATCCCTGAACATGCCTGAGCGGGCTTGAGCGCTGCGCCAACCTGTCACGAAAGGATCGCCCAATGGTGACCATCAATACAACCGAAGAGGCATCCCCCTGGCATGCGGGCGAACGGGCGCTCCAGAGCCAGGCCGGGGTCGCCGAACGGATGGAGGAGCTCGGCCGCCGCGTGCTGCGCGATCATCTGATCGACCAGCACCGCGCCTTCTATCCGCAGCTGCCGTTCATCGTGCTTGGCACGGTGGATGGCGACGGAGACGCGTGGGCAACGCTGCGGGCGGCGGAGCCTGGCTTTCTGCAAAGTCCTGATCCGGACACCTTGAGTGTTCACCTTGGCCGCGAGCCCGGCGATCCGGCAGACGCCGGCATGGGTGACGGCGAACCCATCGGCTTGCTCGGCATCGAGCTGCATACGCGGCGGCGCAACCGGCTGAACGGAACGATCCGCCGGTCCGGGCCGGCCGCCTTCGATGTGGAGGTCGGCCAGTCCTACGGCAACTGTCCGAAATATATCCAGCTGCGCGATTTCAGCTTCGTCCGCGACCCCACGGCCGGCCCTGTAAGCGAGCCGGCGATACTGGAGACGCTCGACGACGACGCACGGCGGATGATCGGAGCGGCCGATGCACTCTTCGTTGCGTCCTACGCGGAGCCGGAGGCGGGACGGCGGCAAGTGGATGTCTCGCACCGGGGCGGTAGGCCGGGCTTTGTCCGGGTTGGCAGTGACGGCGTGCTGACCATTCCGGATTTCGCCGGAAACATGTTTTTCAACACGCTCGGCAATATCCTGGCCAATGGCAAGGCAGGTCTCGTGTTTGCGGATTTCGAAACGGGCGGCCTGCTGCAGCTGTCCGGCGATGCGCGCGTCGTTCTGGACTCACCCGAAGTCGAGGCTTTCGAAGGAGCCGAACGTCTCTTGTATTTCACGCCGCGCCGCATCATCCGGCGGCCCGATGCCCTGCCGCTGCGCTGGGCCTTTCAAGATGACGGCCAATCGCCGAACCTACGCACGACCGGCAACTGGGCAGAGGCCGAACGCCGATTGAGCGTTTCAACGGCCTGAGGCGGGCATCAAGCGGCGGATCTGGCCCCGTATCGCGGATATTTCCATGCGCACCGGTCCCGGCAGGAACTTTCGCTCCTGCCGGGATTTTAAGACGTGGCCGACCCAATGGAGGAACACCGTGTCATCCGAAAAACCCAGCCTCTTTTCCCGATTTTCCAGCGGGGTAGCGCAGTTGACCGGCAAGCCGGCGACGTTTGCGATCGCCGTTGCGGGCATCGTCCTGTGGGCAATCACCGGTCCGCTCTTCGGATTTTCCGAAGCCTGGCAGCTCGTCGTCAACACCGGGACGACGATCATCACGTTTCTCATGGTCTTCGTGCTGCAGAACTCCCAAAACCGCGACGGCAAGGCCCTTCAGGCGAAGCTTGACGAGCTGATTCTGACCAGCGATGCCGAAAACCGTTTCATGGGCATCGAGCATCTCGACGAGAAGGAGCTCAGGCGACTGACCACACTATTGAGGGAAGCGGCCGAAGGCGAGCCGGACCACGCGCTTGCCGGAAAGGTCGATCACATCATGCGGGATCGGCGCACCAAGCTGAAAAAGAAGGTGTAGGCGGCCACCCTCATCGCGCCCGGGCTGAGACGGGGCACAAATGAACCCGAAAGCGTGATATATGTGGGTATGGAAGGAGGAACCGATGAGCCGCGCATTCACCAAGGAGATCGACGACGCCCCGCCCCCGCCGGTGCCCGAACACCCGATCAGTGCGGCCCGCAATCTCGTGACCGCCAACGGCGCCCGTCAGATCGAGCAGATGGTTGCAGTGCTCACCCAGCAGATCACAGCCACCAGCGACGGTGACGTGTTGGCAGGGCTCAAGCGTGATCTGCGTTATTGGGAAGCACGGCGTGCCAGCATGGAGATCCTGGAGCCCGGCCCGGAGCCAGCCTCGGTGAGGTTCGGAACACGGGTCTCTATCCGGCGTAGCGGCCAGGTGCGGGATATCCGCATCGTCGGCGAGGACGAGGCTGATCCGTCGGCCGGGACAATCGCCTGGACGTCGCCGCTTGCCCGCGCACTCGAAGGTGCCGTTCCCGGCGATACGGTCGAACTCGAGGTGGCGGGCCGTGAAGAGGAAATAGCCGTCCTCTCCATAAATGGCGGCGGCTGATCACTGCCGGTAGCAACCCTACCAAACCATCACCATTTCATTGATCTTCCCGGCAAAACACGGCAAGACCGTAACGATGCTGATGTGAGGACATGATTTGGAGACCACGCTCTACCTGCCGGTCAAGGGTTTTCTCGAAGCGGCTGGCTACAGCGTCAAGGGCGAGATCGCCGGTTGCGATCTTGTCGGCCTGACGGCCGGCGAGCCGCCGGTTGTGGTCATCTGCGAACTCAAGCTCAGCTTCAATCTCGAGCTCATCCTGCAAGCCGTCGATAGGGCCGCGGCGAGCGACGAGGTCTGGATTGCCGCCCGCGTCTCGGCCAAGGGAAAGGGGCGCGAGAGCGATCGCCGCTACCGCGACCTCTGCCGAAGGCTCGGCTTTGGCATGCTGAGTGTTTCCGATAGCGGTACCGTTGATGTCGTCATCAGCCCGGTCGCACCGATGCCGCGCAAGAATGCCAAAAAGCGATCGCGCCTGGTCAACGAGCACAAGAAGCGCAAGGGCGATCCGGCCGTCGGCGGCAGCACCAGGGCACCAATCATGACGGCCTACCGGCAGCAGGCGCTGGCCTGCGCCGCCGCCTTGCAGGACGGGCCGTTGCGCCCAAGGGACCTGAAGACGATCACGCCATCGGCAGCGGCCATCCTGCGCGGCAATGTCTACGGCTGGTTCGAGCGCATTGATCGCGGCATCTATGCTCTGACGGCAACCGGGGCAGAGGCATTGGTCCGCTGGCCGCTTTCACCGCAGCCGCAGGAGCCTATCAAAGCCGCGGCACAAGCCGGCTAACGACCGCTTTGTCACAGTGATGCGGCCTTGGAGACCTGGCGCAGCATGCGGACGATCGCCTGATCGAGAACAGCATCAACCGGTAGGGCCTGCGACGACAGCTTGACGATCACCGTTTTTCTGGCCGGATCGATCCAGATCCACTGGCCATGAATGCCGATGGCGGCAAGTTCGCCGGCACCCGTTTCATACCAGTAATTGCGATAGCTTCCATCTGGGAACAGCGTCGTCTGGTCGCCGTTTTTCCATGCGTCACGGCTTCCACCGGTCCAGAGGTCCTCGACGAAGGACTGCGGGATCAGCCCGGCGCCCTGCCTGCGCACGAGTTCGCCGACCAGCGCAAGGTCGCGCGCCGTCGCCGACATGCCGCCTGCGGCGCGGGCCGTGCCGATGCGATCGACGGTGACCATGGCATCGGCGCGGGCACCCATCGGCCGCCAGAGGTGATCGCTGAGCAAAGCCGCAAGCCGTCCGCCCGCCGCACGTTCCAGAACGATGCCGGCAAGGTCGGTGTTCGGGGAACGGTAAGCATGCTTCTCGCCGTGCGCCCAGTCGCCTTTTCCGATGCTGCAGATGAAGCCTTTCAAATCCGGTGCAGGGCTGTCCGGCCGGTCGGGATTCCAGCCGGTCGCACGGCGATAGCGATCAAAACCGCCTGAAGTATCGAGATAGTCCTCGACGAAATCGACGCTGATCTCCATGTCGAACAATTGCTGCACCGTCGCATCCGCATAGGCCGAACCGACCTCGGGCACATAGTCGGCCACACGCTTGCTAAAGGACAGCAAGCCCTTGCCCGCCAGAATTCCGGCAAGCAGAGCCGTCAGGGATTTTGAGACGGAAAAGATGATATGCGGCCGGGCGGGGCTGGAATGGTCAGCCGACCATTCGGCAGTAACGCGGCCCTCGCGCATCACCACGAGCTCGTCCGTCTCGCTTGCCGTCAAAAACTCTTTCAGCAATTGGGGCCTGTCATCGATACCCGTCACCTGCAGGTCTTTCAGACCGCCAAGATCGAGATAAGGGTCTTCGCCTTCCCTTTTGGCCGGAATGACGGCCGAGGGCACGATCTCGCCGACATTCTGGAAGGCCCATTGCGAAAAGGGTGCCGTTCGCCAGTTGGAGAGCGTTACCTGCGCGCGTTCGAAATCCATCATGTCCTGTCTCCTCCATCTGCCGTCACCAGCGCCTCATAAAGCTCCGGGCGGCGATCGCGGAACTCATCCGTCGCTGCCCGCCGGATCAGCCGGCAGGCGGTGGCGAGATTTTCGGAGGAATCGTCCGCGCAGGCGAACTGGACGACGCCCACGGTCATGACGGCGCTGGAAACCACGATCAGTTGCCCTCGAAGCCGGTCAGCACGCTGACGGCGTTGACGCCGATCTCGGCGACGGCATAGCCGCCTTCCATGACGAATAGGGTCGGGAGATTCAGCTGCGCGATACGTTCGCCGATCTTCGGGAAATCCTCGGTCTTCAGCTTGAACTTGCTGATCGGATCCTTCTCGAACGTATCGACGCCGAGCGAGATCACCACCACATCCGGATTATAGGCCACCAGCTTGCCGCAGGCATCGTCCAGCGACTGGCTCCAGCGCTCCCAATCCGTGCCGAAGCGCATCGGGTAGTTGAGATTGTAGCCCTCGCCCTCGCCCGCTCCGCGCTCATCAGCATGGCCAAGGAAATAGGGATATTCCTGCATCGGATCGGCATGCAGGTTGATCACCTGCACATCGGCGCGGGAATAGAAGATTTCCTGCGTGCCGTTGCCATGATGATAGTCGACATCGAGGATCGAGACGCGCTTGGCGCCGTTGTCGCGGAACCACTGTGCCGCCACCGCTGCGTTGTTGATATAGCAATAACCGCCCATGAATCCGGCGCCGGCATGGTGGCCGGGCGGGCGGCAAAGCGCGAAGGCGGAACGCTCACCAGCCTGGACAAGACCGGCCGCCGTCAGCGCCACGTCATGCGAGGATTTGATCGCGTCCCAGGAGCCTTCGACGATGCCGCAGCCAGCGTCGAAGGAATAGTATCCGAGCAACCCGTCGATGAATTCCGGCGGCACGTCGCCGCGCAGGCCCCGTGTCGGCCAGGTGAATGGCAGCGCCGTGCCTGTACGGCCCTCGGCCGTCCAGCGATCCCAGATCGTCGGCAGGAAATCGAGATAATCCTTGCGGTGGATGCGCGCCGCCGTCGTCAGATCGTGCTGTTCCGGCGCAAGGATCGGTCCCAGACCCACTGTCTTGATCCGCGCGGACACATACTCGGCGCGCGAGGTCAGTTCAAAACCGGGAACGATGGCGCCGGCAACCAGTTCGAGCTGATTGGCATGGCCGAGGTGACGGGGCGAAAAGACAGTTTTCATGGGAACATCCAGCGGCGTGAAATGAAAACGCACCCCGCCTGGATCGACGGGGTGCGATTTGGGGCAGGGTTATTTCTGAAGCTCGGTCCAGATCTTGGTATAGAGCTCCTGGACTTCCGGCGGGCAGGTCTGCGAGGGAACGCCGAGTGCTGCAAATTCGGCCGGCACGTCGATTTCAGGCGCGCCCTTCATGTCGGCCGGCATGAATTCGGCGGACCCGGCAATGCCGTTGGCATAGCGATGAAAGCCGGAATTCATGCCGGCATTTTGCGGGTCCATCATGAAATTCTGGAAGAGTTTGGCGTTCTCGACGTTCTTCGCGTCCTTGAGAACGGCGAGGTTGTCGCTCCAGTTGACGAAGCCTTCCTTCGGATAGCCGTAGTGGATCGCCGGGTTCTTCAGGCGCTGGCGAAAGGCCGAGCCGTTCCAGTCGCTGGAAGCGGAAAAGTCGCCCGAGCCCATCTTCTCGATCGTACCGTATTCCATCGCCACCCAGTTCGGCTTGGCGGCGACAAGCGTATCGCGAACCTTTTTCAGGATGGCGAGGTCACCCGTGCACTTCTTGCCGCCATTGTAAAGTACCGCGGCATCGATCACGTCGTTCATTTCAGGAACGACATTGACCTTGCCCTTCAGCTCGTCGGGAGTCTTGAAGATGATATCCCAGGTATTGATATCGCCCTTGTAGACGTCAGTATTGACGACGGTTCCAACCGTGCCCATCGCCCACGGAACGGTGTATTTGCGGCCGGGGTCAAACTCCGGATTGGCCCACTCATTGGCGACGTTCTTGAAGTTTTCCATATTGGCCGGATCTGTTTCGAGCAGGAGGCCTTCCGAGATCCAGATCGGGACGTAGTTCTGCGACGGCACGACCATGTCGAAACCGGAGCCACCCTGGCGAACCTTGGCCAGCGCCGTATCGTTGGAATCATAGTCGGTGATCGTCACCTTGACCTTGTAGGCGTCCTCGAACTTCTTGATCATTTCGGGGCTGGTATAGTTGCCCCAGTTGTAGATGTTGAGCTCTCCCTCCGCCCGGGCAAGGCCCGTCGATGCGAGAAGCCCGGCCGTCACGGCCATGATCGTGGTGATCCGTTTCATGATGCTGTTCCCTTTCTTCTTTCTTGTTAGACACGTTTTCTGTTGACGATGAAGAAGACGGTGACGACACAAACCGACAGGAGCAGGAATAGCGTCGAGATCGCGTTCATTTCCGGCGTAATGGTGCGGCGGATCTGGCCGAGCATGTAGGTCGGCAAGGTATCCTGGCCGGCCGACTTGACGAATTCGGTAATGACCACATCGTCCAGCGAAATCACGAAGGCCAGCATGAAACCGGCGAGAATGCCCGGCCAGAGCAGCGGCAAAGTGACGTAGCGGAAGGCGTTCCACGGCGTCGCATAGAGATCGGCGGCAGCCTTCTCCAGCGTCAGGTCCATGTTCTCCAGCCGCGCCCGGATCGGCAGATAGGCAAACGGGATGCAGAAGGCGGTATGGGCGGCGATCAGGTAACCGAGGCCGGAATAACCGGTCCAGATCTTGATGCGGGCAAAAAAGATCAAAAGGGCGACCGCGGTGACGATTTCAGGGATCATCAAGGGCTGGTTGATGAAGGCATATTTCAGCGTCAGGCCGCGATAGGGCTC
>NZ_JBFUBH010000090.1:0-9397 GCF_056405855.1 Pararhizobium sp. P1_E7
GGCCGTCCTTGATGCCGTAGACTTCGTAGCAGCCGTCTTCGACCTTGATCTGGCGAACGTCGAAGCCCATCTGCGTTGCCTTCGCCTTCAGGGCATCCTGGGTCATCCACTTGTCCTGTGGTGCGGTTCCGCATTTGCCAGCGTCTTCGGCATGGGCAACGCCGGCGATAACGGAAGCGGCGAACAGGGAAGCAATCAAGATATTTTTCATCGTCATTATCCTTCGTTGACCCGGTCGAGCACCGTTGCTGCGAACCGTTGATAGCAAACTAGGCGAAGGCAGCTGAGCGATAGCTGACGCAAAATGTCAGCGAAACTTCAGCTTCGCAATGATAGGAATGGAGGATGAGACAGGGATTGTTCGTCAGGATAAAAGGAAGCGCGATAGCGTCGCTGGGGCTTGCGCTCCTGCTTGTTGTGGCGCTTGGCCATGTCTCTGCATCCCGTGCCGATGATGATCGTAAGGACGCCGCCTCTCCAGACGATGCCCGTGAACATATTCGCGAGCGCGTCCAGAAGGGCGAAATCAAATCGCTGGCCGAACTGCGGCGCATCGTTGCGGGCGTGGTAGACGGCGAGATCGTCTCAACGTCGATTGATCTGGAGCATGGCACTACGGTCTACGAATTTCGTGTGCTGCGGCCTGACAACCGGATGGTTGAGGTTGAAGTCGACGCCGCATCGGGTGAGGTGCTGGAAATCGAGAACGACGAATGAGAGTGATGCTTGTTGAAGACGACCCCCTGATCGCCCGCGATGTTATCACCCATCTCGAGCGGGCCGGCTTCGTCGTTGTCCACGAACAGGACGGAGAATCGGGCTGGTTCACAGGCGATGCCGAGGAGTTTGGGGCGATCGTGCTCGATCTCGGCCTGCCCAAAATGGATGGCCTATCCGTTCTGAAGCGCTGGCGGGCCGAAGGCCGGACGACGCCCGTGTTGATCCTGACGGCGCGTGGCAACTGGCAGGAGAAAGTGGAAGGCATCGATGCCGGTGCCGACGACTACCTGGCAAAACCCTTCCAGATGGCGGAACTGCTCGCCCGTCTTCGCGCCATCATTCGCCGCAGCGCGGGCCAGGCGAGTTCCACCATGATGTTCGGCGACATCGCCATAGACACGCGGACAAAGACCGTTACACGCCTTGGCCTGCCCATCGGTCTCACGCCCCTTGAATATCGCTGTCTGGCATTCCTGGCGAACAACAGCGAGCGAAACGTCTCGCAGATCGAACTGACGGAACAGCTCTACGCGCAGGACTTCGAGCGCGACAGCAATTCCGTGGAGGTCCTCGTTGGGCGTCTGCGTCGCAAACTTGGCCGTGACGTGATCGCCACCCGGCGAGGCTATGGATATCGCCTCAACGGAAGCGCCACATGAGGCATTCGATCCGGGGTCGCTTCCTGCTTGTGTCCATGATCAGCGTCATCCTCGCCCTCATCATGGCCAGCCTCGTGTTGATCAACCTGTTCACCCGCAACCTCGAGCGCCGGATCGATGAAGAGCTGACGGGGCATATCAACAACATCGCAGGGACACTACGCTTTGCAGCCGATGGCGAAATTGAGCTGCCGGATAGGCCTGTCGATCGTCGCTTCAATGAACCTTACGGTGGCCTTTACTGGCAGGTGGAAGACGACCTTCGCAACAGGCAGCTGCGCTCTGCCTCGCTGTGGGACACGTCGCTTCCTTTGCCAGACGACGCTCAGGAAACAGGCTCCATCCATCGCTATCATCTCGCGGGGCCGGAGGTCTCAGACCTAATCGCGCAGGAGCGCAAGATCGTTTTCGCTGCTCCCGACGGAAAACGGGCCATCCGTGTCGCCGCGGCGATCGATGCGTCCGCGGTATCAAAGGCGCGCCGAACCTTCATGTTCGATATCATTCCCTACATGGTGGCGCTTGCCGTGTTCCTGATCGCAGCCTCGCTAGCTCAATTGACCTACGGTCTGCGTCCGATTTCATCCGTCAGCGAAGCCCTCGACCGCATCCGCGCTCGCAAAGCCGTCCGTCTCGACGGCTCTTTTCCCATAGAACTCCAGACCGTTGTCAATGCGGTCAATCGGCTCCTTGAAGCACAGGCAAAACTGATTTCACGAGCCAGAACACGCGCCGCCGATCTGGCGCACGGCCTCAAGTCGCCATTGACCGTCCTGTTCAATGATGCGGAGACACTACGGGAGCGCGGCCAAGTCGAAATTGCGGACGAGCTGGTTCATCTGGCCGACGTCATGAAATCCCATGTCGACAGTGAGCTGACGCGCAGCCGGATAGCGGGCAGCGCAGAATTGCGCTCGTCCGACGCCGATCTCGCCACGTCGCTCAACACGATCGTGCGGACGTTGAGGCGGACGCCACGTGGCGAGCAATTGAGCTGGACCATCGACGTTGCGCCAGGGACCACTATTGAAATGGATCCGAATGACCTGCAAGAACTCCTGGGCAACGTCCTTGACAATGCCGTAAAATGGAGCCGATCCGCCATCCAGATCAGCGCACAGCAGCAGGGCGCAAGGCCCGTTTTGGTGGTCGAGGATGATGGTCCCGGTGCTAGCCCTGAGGGGCTTTCTACGATCATGGGACGAGGCATCCGCCTCGATCTCAAAACCCCAGGAACAGGTATCGGTCTTGCGATCGTACGGGACATTGCAGATGTGTACGACCTCTCAATCGACATTGAGAACAACGAATTTGGCGGTCTAAGCGTCAGAATTGGCTTCTGAGTGCCCTCGTGCAAGAGCCCTTTCACCAAAGGTCGCAGAGGCATCGTTGGCAGATCTCCAAGTCATCAGGCAACCAGTTAGGGCGAGCGAAGCCTCGATAGTCTACGATTCGGGTCAACCAAGGCGAGGGGTGGGTCTGCTTAATGAGCCGCCATCGTTCGCCACAAACCAGGTCAGTCACGACATGCCAGTGGAGTATTCATTGTGTGTCCTTTGTTTCCAAATTCTTGTCGTGCTGCTGTTGCGCAAAGAGAGACCATGCAGAGATGAAGAGTGCGGCAATGAGCGGACCAATCACAAAGCCGCTGATGCCAAAGAGCGATATGCCTCCGACAGTCGAAATGAGCACTACATAATCAGGGAGGCGGGCACCTTGCCCGACCAATGGTGGACGCAACAGGTTGTCGATTAACCCGATCACCAGCACGCCCACCGCGACGAGGATAAGTCCCTTTAGCCAAAAGCCCATGAGGAGGAGCCAGATGGCGGCGGGAACCCAAACGAGCGCCGCACCGATGACGGGCAACATCGAAAGAAAGGTCATAATGACGCCCCACAACAATGCGGCTTCTATTCCAAGAGCCCAGAACGCAATCCCGCCGATAGTGCCCTGTACTAAAGCAATGATGATGTTCCCCTTGACGGTGGCACGAACGACAGCCGCGAATTTGTCTACAAATTGCCGCGTGTAGGCATCGCTCAGCGGTATCGTATGTCCGATCGTTCGGCGAAGTGCGGCGCCGTCCCTGAACAGGAAGAAGAGGAGATAGAGCATAATGCCTAGGCTTACGAAAAACTGCAGCGTGTTTTGCCCAAAATTCACGACGCTTCCGGCGATCGATTGGCCGGCTTCCACAACACCTGATGAAACTTTCGCGCGCAGTTCGGCAAAACCGCCGAGCTTCAGTGAGTTCAGCCAGTTGTCAATGAATGTCGGCAACGCGTCCTGGATTCGGGCCAGATAGCCGTTAAGGTCGATTTCGTTGCTGCTGATCCGCTGGTAGAGGCTGGTTCCTTCCTGAATAAGAGACCCGAGGATGATCATTGCCGGAATGATGACGAGGCAGATGCACAACAAGACGGTTAGCAAGGCCGCGATACTACTGCGACCTGGCAGCAAGCGCTCCAGCTGCTTATGAACCGGAAAGAAGATGATCGCAAGAACGACGGCCCAAAGGATAGCAGTGTAATAGGGCAGGAGAAGCCAGATGAACGCGATCGTCACCAGCGCTAGAAGGACGTAAAAGCTTGTTCGCTGAATAGACATGACTGCCTTGTTGGCTGGGCTGATCTCGTCACTTCCTGCAGGACCACGCCCAAGGTTGCGTAATTCGACAATAGCCGCGTCGTGACGCAAGGCCAACACCGGAACCGTTACGCTGAGCCGGCCTTCTTGCTCCGGAATTGGAGGGAGTTCAGGTGCCTGATGGTTGTGGGTAGCACGTTAAACCGAATGATGCGAACTGAGCGCCGTCGTATCTACAATTGGGAAAACAGGTTCCATTTCAGCGAGCCGCACCCGTTCATAATTGAGTTTATCGCCAAGTCTTGTTCAAGGCACTGATTCTATGAAATAATATGGCGAGCCGCTTCGAGATCGGCTTAAGGGTCGCCGGTTCAATTCCCCTCAGGGCGTTTGATTTAAGAAAGTTTCGGATCGTCGGTTAGCTTCCAACAATAGCAGCCTCCCTCAATCTTCTTCCTGGAACACCGCCTCGCGCTTTTTCTTGATGCTTGGCAGGAAGACGACGACGAGGACGGCGGCGGCGAGGAACAGGAGGCCGGCGCTGATCGGCCGCGTCACGAAGGTCGTTGCATCGCCGCGCGACAGGATCATCGCCCGGCGCAGGTTTTCCTCCAGCAGCGGCCCGAGAACGAAACCGAGCAGGAGAGGTGCCGGTTCGCAGCGCAGCTTGACCAGCGCATATCCGGCGAGGCCGAAGAAGGCGACGGCATAGAGATCGTAGACGTTGGAATTGACGCTGTAGACCCCGATCGAGCAGAAGGCCATGATGATCGGGAAGAGCACGTAGTAGGGGATGGTGAGCAGTTTCACCCACAGCCCGATCAGCGGCAGGTTGAGCACGACCAGCATCAGGTTGCCGATCCACATCGAGGCGATGATGCCCCAGAACAGGGCCGGCTGTTCTGCCGCCACGTTTGGGCCGGGCACGATGCCCTGGATGATCATTGCGCCGACCATCAGCGCCATCACCGGATTGGCCGGAATGCCGAGCGTCAACAGCGGAATGAAGGATGTCTGCGCTCCAGCATTGTTGGCCGATTCAGGTCCGGCGACGCCGGCGATCGCCCCATGGCCGAACTCTTCTGGGTGCTTGGAGAGGCGCTTTTCGACGGTGTAGGAGGCAAAGGCTGCAAGGATGGCGCCGCCGCCGGGCAGGATGCCGAGCGCCGAGCCAATCACCGTACCGCGCAGCACCGGCGCGACCATCTGCTTGAAATCGTCGCGCGTCGGCAGCAGGCCGGAAACCTTGGCCATCAGCAGCGTCCGGGTCTTTTCGCCTTCCAGGTTGCGCAGGATCTCGGCGACGCCGAAGACGGCGACGGCGACAAAGTTCAGTCCGTCCGCATATTCGCGGATGCCGAGGGTAAAGCGCGGCGTGCCGGTATAGATGTCGGTGCCGACGAGGCCGAGCAGCAGGCCGAGCGCCACCATGGCCAGCGCCTTGACGATCGAGCCATGGGCCAGCGCGATCGAGGAGACGAGGCCGACGATCATCAGCGAGAAATATTCCGCCGCGCCGAATTTGAGCGCGATGGCGGTGAGCGGCAGGGCGAAGATCGCCACCAGGAAGGTGGAAACGCTGCCGGCAAAGAACGAGCCGAGGGCGGCGATCGAGAGCGCTGCTCCGGCCCGGCCCTTGTGAGCCATCTGGTAGCCGTCGATGGCGGTGACGGCGGAGGAGGATCGCCGGGCATGTTGATCAGGATCGCCGTCGTCAAGCCGCCATATTGGGCGCCGTAATAGATGCCGGCCAGCATGATCAGCGAGGAGACGGGCTCGAGCTGGAAGGTGATCGGCAGAAGCATGGCGATGGTCGCCGTAGCGCCGATGCCGGGCAGCACGCCGATCAAAGTGCCCAGCAGCACGCCGATCAGGCTACTTTTCCGGTCATCTTGATGACGGAACCGACGCTTCGGCCGCGAGCGTCGTCGAACTCATATGCCATGCTCCCCCACAGCATCATTGCCGATGATCTCTGCATGTGCGTGCCGGGGTTTGCCTGGTCGTCCATGTAGTCAAATAGCCGTTCTGCCGACGTCGTCACCTCGACATCTGCCTGGGCCGAGCGTGTGTAGATCAACGTGTTTCATCCTTACCCACGCGGTCCTCGCCGTGCGCGGTATGGCCGTGACCACCGTGGCCATGGAATAGATGCATGACTGGGCAAGCCAACAGGAGAATGTAGGGGGCAAGACCAAATGCATGCGCCCAGTGCTCACGCAGCAAGAGGAAGGCGAAGATGACGCCCAGCGACGCAGCAATCAGCGTCCATTTGCGATCCCATTTCATATCCGTACGCTCCTCAATCTCAGGGCATTGCCAATCACGCTAACTGACGAGAGCGCCATAGCGGCCGCCGCTATGATCGGCGACAGCAAAAATCCGAATGAGGGGTAGAGCACCCCGGCGGCGATCGGGACGCCAGCCGCGTTGTAGATGAAGGCAAAGAACAGGTTCTGTCGGATATTGTTCATTGTCGCATGACTCAGCTGGCGAGCCCGAACAATCCCTTGCAGATCGCCTTTGAGCAGTGTTACGCCCGCACTTTCAATCGCGACATCCGTGCCGGTTTCCATAGCAATTCCGACATCTGCGGCAGCCAGGGCAGGGGCGTCGTTCACTCCATCTCCAGCCATAGCGACGATCCGGCCTTCTTCCCGCAAACGCTTGACGATCTTGCTCTTGTCTTCCGGCAGGATTTCAGCCTCGACCTCGGTGATCCCGAGCTTGCGTGCGACCGCGTCGGCCGTCGTCTTGTTGTCGCCCGTCAGCATGACGACCCGGACCCCTGCCTTGAGCAAAGCTTGAACTGCATCTGGCGTCGTCGTTTTGATTGGGTCGGAGATCGCCAAAAGGCCTCCAACACGGCCGTCTATCGCGATGAAGATTACCGTTGCACCTTCACCCCTCATCGCTTCCGCCTGGMTGGTCAGAGCCGAGACATCGATATGAGCTTCCTCCATGATGCGGTGGCTGCCTATGACGAGCCTGCGTCCGTCGACACTTCCCGTAACCCCTTTGCCAACCGGGCTATCGAAATCTTCCGCGACGCCGAGAATCAGCTGCCGTTCTGTCGCCGCGTTAACAATGGCAGTTGCCAGTGGATGCTCGCTCGCCCGTTCCAGTGTTGCCGCCAGGCGCAGCAGTTCGGATTCTGTGAACCCATTTGTCGCGGTCATCGACGTTACCTTGGGTTTCCCCTCGGTCAGGGTTCCAGTATTGTCGACGACCAGCGTGTCAATTTTCTCGAAACGCTCCAAGGCTTCGGCATTCTTGATCAGGACACCAAGACCCGCACCCCGGCCGACGCCAACCATGATCGACATTGGGGTCGCAAGGCCCAATGCGCAGGGACCTGCGATGATGAGCACCGCGACGGCAGCTAGAAGACCGTGAGCAAAGCGCGGTTCTGGACCCCATATCATCCATGCTGCGAATGYGACGATGGCAATCCCGATCACCACGGGGACGAACCAACCGGAAACTTCGTCGGCCAGGCGCTGGATGGGCGCTCGCGAGCGCTGGGCGTCCGCAACCATGCGGACGATCTGCGCCAGCATAGTGTCGCGGCCGACTTTTCCTGCCTCCATGACGAAGCCACCAGTCCGGTTCATCGTGCCGCCAATGAGCTTTGCACCGACCTCTTTGGTGACGGGCATCGATTCACCTGTGATCATCGATTCATCAATTGAACTGCGACCTTCGATAAGGCTGCCATCGACCGGGACCTTTTCACCGGGGCGAACCCGAAGCCGATCCCCGACGACAACCATCTCCAGGTCGATGTCCTCGTCAACACCATCGCGGACCCGGCGTGCCGTCTTCGGGGCAAGGTCAAGAAGTGCGCGGATGGCCCCACCGGTCTGTTCACGGGCTTGCAACTCCAGCACTTGTCCAAGCAATACCAGTACCGTGATGACGGCTGCAGCTTCGAAATAAATGGCGACGGAACCGTCTGCGGAGCGGAACGTGGCGGGAAACAGACCAGGTGCAAGGGTTGCAACAACGCTGTAAATCCACGCGACCCCCGTCCCCATTGCTATCAATGTGAACATGTTCAGGCGCATAGTGACGAGCGACTTCC
This sequence comes from Pararhizobium sp. P1_E7, assembly GCF_056405855.1. Classification (NCBI taxonomy): domain Bacteria; kingdom Pseudomonadati; phylum Pseudomonadota; class Alphaproteobacteria; order Hyphomicrobiales; family Rhizobiaceae; genus Pararhizobium; species Pararhizobium sp. P1_E7. Next base: position 8,053 of record NZ_JBFUBH010000090.1, read on the forward strand.
ATGCTCGCTCGAAGAATGGAAAGCCTGCCCATAGGACAACAGGTGTAGCAAGAACGAGCTGAATCCAATTCGAGGTCTGGGCACCAAGCACCATGTGAAGATTGGTGAGGTGGCCACCCATCTCCAGCATGAGCACAGGCACGGACAGAACGAGCCCGATCCAGAAACGGCGTCTCATGTCGAGATATTCGGCGCTGGGTCCGGTTTCTACTGTGACTACTTCCGGTTCCAGCGTCATCCCGCAGATTGGGCAGTTTCCAGGCCCTATTTGCCTTACCTGCGGATGCATAGGGCAAGTGTAAATCACGCCTCGGTCTGATCGGTCACCGCACTTTTTTCGGCTGCCAGCGTGGCCTGAGCATCGTGCCCGTTATGATGATGGTGTTGACCTTTATGGCCCTTTTGATCGTCCATTGGATTTAACTCCGTGTTGGTTCGTCTCTTGTCCGGGACGTTCCCCTCGGCTAGTCCTAGACTCGCAAGGAGACGCATTACGGCGGTGTCGGCAATTGTCACCGACATGGTCGCCGTGCGGGTATCGCAGGCAACCAACGATCATCCCGCCGTTGAGCGGAGGTGTTCAAACAATGGATCKGGGAGGGCCGAGAGCAGGTGACGAGTTGAGGCCGGTGATGGACTGCTGAGGATCAAGGTATCGCTGTGCGCCGGAATCCATGTGAAAAACAACAGGGTTCGAAGCCGGAAGAATGACGTTGCACAGGCTGCATACGCTTTTGCAGCAAGCCTTCTGCTCGGCAGGGTGGAGATCACCTTGTCCAGCTACGTCGCGCTTGGACGTTTCGACATGTGCAACTTGAGGTAAGTCGTCGTCGCATATAACGGGCGCAGCCTCGGCCATCGACGCGACGAGGAACATAATTGCGACCAAAACGGCCAGCAATTCTCTCACGTATCTTCGAATGGTTTGGCTTGCGGCGATCATGTTTTCGCTTGGACCCTATTATCGTATTCAAGCACGATACCGTGCCGTTGCAAGAGTGGCGTTGACCTTGATCAAACGCGAGGACGTTTCCAGCCCCGAAGGTTGGGCTTCCATCTGCTGGGATGGTGAAAACTGGGAGGAACAGCCTCCGGGAAAATGGAGTGTAGCATGGGGATGAATGCGAGCGCGACGAAACTAGCCGTTCTTGTGTTTCCGATAGCCCTTTTCGCCACGGCGATCTGAGCAGCAAACGCCCAGACCGCCGCGCCCAGCAACGTTGTCCTACGACAGGACGGCATGAAGGCGATGGGCCAGTAGTTCCATAATATACCTTATCTATCTGGAACCTGTAGGGGCTATTTAGTAATGCGACAGTTGGGCCAGTTAGAGATGCGACACTCT
>NZ_JBFUBH010000091.1:0-9371 GCF_056405855.1 Pararhizobium sp. P1_E7
GCGCGTTACCGACGGCTCGACGCCTTTTCCTTGCAAATGCAGTTTCTTGAGATAACTTTGCGAGACACCAACAAACTCGGCGACCTCGGCGAGCGAGAACTGGCGAAGGGTTTTTTGCGCATTCGGCGGAAACTTATCGATGCGGAGCATGTCGAGCTTGCTTGAGATCTCCCCGCCCTGATCGAGGATCACGTCAGCAAAGCTCATATCTGGCTCGGAAACCGGCCTTGTCACGTTCATTTTTCCAGAGACCCTTAGTCACGATATTTTATCTAAAATGCGAATTTATCGTCACTGTGAGCCGATTCCCGTTTCCTGACAAGGCAAATAGGGTTAACGACTGGTTGACGCGGTCGGGAAGCGCGGGCCGGGGCCTTGGAAGGCTATTCTATATAACTCAGTATTTTCAATGCGATAAAGGAGGCAGTCGCTCGAACTCACCCGCTCCCTTAACTCGCAAATTTGGGCGTTCTCTGCGGATGAATCATCGGCGCTGGTTCGAAAGAAGCTAGGGGAAAATCGCTCGCAACTGCGAATCGCACTCCTAAATTTGTGACTTTTCCTCGTCCACTTGATCCGCAAGCCGCAGGACGCCCTTGGCGAGAGGCTATGCGTCGCCGGCATTTTGCGCGGGGCAACCCTGATCGTCGGGCTGTTTGGTGCAACGGGTGCTTCGATTGGATCTGCCACAGAACTAGCGCCAAATTCTCTTTCGAAGAGGGGAGGGGAGGGGAGGGGAGGCGGAACGTGGCTGATCCTGTTTCCAATCTGCAGCGCAATCGTATTCACCGGGCGCTGTCGCGACCCAACCTGTTGACGGGCGCGGACCGCGAACTGGCGCTGATCACAGGACTTGCGGCGATTATCCTGATCTTCGTAGTGCTGACCATTTATTCGGCCCTGTTTGGGATCGCCGTGTGGATTGTCGTCGTGGCTGCTTTGCGAATGATGGCCAGGGCGGATCCGATGATGCGGCGTGTTTACATCCGACACATCTCTTACAGGTCCACCCATCGGGCGGCCTCCGAGACTGCTTGGGGCAGGGCGGCCGACCAGACGCTTGGAAGACCGATCCAGCATTATGTTGAGGACCGAAACGCCCTGGCCAAACTTGGCCAGGGCGCGCTCGAGGGCGACGGCCGGATCGACGGCGAGCTCAACCGCTATGTGTTGACCGCTCGTCGCAAATCCGGACGCAAGGCCAAGATACTCGCTGCCGACGTTGTGTCATGAAGTTCTACGGCAGGGTCTATGGCTGGGCCGGCTCCCCCTTGGCGGCGCGGTAGGCCTGCAGGTAGCCCCGGGCCACGGCGCGGATGGCTCGCCCGATCGAATCGTAGGCGTCGTCGGGCAGGTTGGCAAAGGATACGCGCACCGACCAATTCGGTGCCTCGAAGCCGGATCCATTCAGAACGACAATGCCATGGTCCTCGGCAAGCTTGAAGGCGATGTCGAGCGGATGAATGTTCTCCTTCACCCAATCCGTCACTTCATCGCCCACGTACTTTCGCGCCCAGAATTCGTAGTCGATGATGCCGTAGTACCGGTCGAAATAGGGCCGGGCGGTAAACTCGATGCCCATTCCATTCATCAGCTTTTCGAACCGTCGTTGGCAGATAGCCATGCAGGCCTTCTGATAGATTTTCTCCTCGTCCATCATCTCGACGAGGCCGAATAGCGACATCATCACCTGCTGCGGCAGTGACAGCCCGGCCGTGTGATTGAGCGCCACGTCGCGGCTATCGGCGACAATCCGATCAATAAACTTGAGATCACGCGGGTGAGGGGTCAGCGCCTTGTAGCGAGCGTCCATCAGTTTCTGCGTCGCCTCGGGCAGGGCGCGGATCATCTTGTCGAAAATGTTATCCTGGGCAACAGCGACGACGCCGAGACGCCACCCGGTGCAACCGAAATACTTGGAATAGGAATAAACACCGATCGTGTTGTGCGGCAGGTGACCCATGACAGACTCGAAGTTCGGCACGAAAGTACCGTAGACGTCGTCAGTCAGGATCATCAGGTCTGGTCGCTTGGAGTTCACGAACTTGATCAAACGATTCATGCTTTCCGGATCGATTGCGACGGCTGAGGGGTTTCCTGGATTGACAATGAAGAGTGCCTTGACTGACTTGTCCACAAGTGGTTTCAGGTCTTCGTCCGTCAACTGGAAACGATCCTCCGCATCTGCGGAAATGTGGATTTGCTTCAACGCATAGTCTTCGAGATGCGGCATCTCCAGGTACGGGGTGAATATCGGGGTGACGAGGGCGATGGTGTCGCCCGAATTGAGAAGACGGGCATTCTTTAGTGCCTTGAAGATGTAACACATCGCTGCGGTACCACCCTCGACCGGATAGAGGTCGAATTTGGCCGTCGGGCGATGGCCCGCGCACATCGCCCACATCAGGTACTCGTGCGTAATTGCCTCGTTGTGCACGAGTGCACGGTCGGGAACCGGGTAGTGGTCGCCGATAATGGAGTCGGTCAGTTCGTTGACGAATTTGTCGGGTTCAAAAGCGAATTTCTTGATCGCGAAATCAACCGTGGCTTCGAGCGTGTCAGCACCGGGTGTATCCGGATCGCCCTTCCGCTTTTCGACCCATGCCTTCAGACGCTTGTAGCAACCGTCGGCGGGAGGCATCCCCGCGAGACCTGCCTCTTCATCGAAGAAAACGCGTTTGGACTCGGTGAGGGCGAACTGGCCGAGCAGGAAGAAAGCCTCGCGTGCTTTGGTTGCTATCCAATTCGGATTGCCACGCCCGGCATTGAGGTAAGCGCGCCCTGCCTTGTCGGCCTGAGCCAGCTTGATAAGTTCGTCCTTGATTTCAAAAGGGCTAAGGTCGACGAATTTTGCGTAAATTCCGGCATCAGTCATCACACTAATTCTCCCATTTGCCACCCCGCGCCGGGGCTGGCGATCCTGAATGTGGACTTCGAATTTCGATAGCGGGGATGTTATGAGAAGCAAGAGTGGTTGAAAAGATTTGGAGGAGTAGCATACGGCATCTTACGGTGGGTGCCGGAGCCAACTGAAGCAGCGAAGAGGTCTCCGTGCGGGCAGACACACGACCTTCGCGCGATACCTCCATTTTCGTTGCTTCCATCCCTCGTGGCCGAGTGAGAAACTGTCGACCACGGACATATACGTGATTGGGACGCAACGATGCGGCGTCCGGGGCCACTACCACGACCGTCGCTCGCGGCTCCGCAGCTATGGTTGCTAACGCGGCTTGGCAAGCCAATCACTCATCGTGGTGATCTTGGTCTGGCTGAGCAGGCGCTCAACCTCAATGGAAAGGTCATCGACCATTTCGGTGAACTCTTGGCGTCGGGCCTCGCGGATGCCTTCATCAAGGTGATTAACAAACAGAAGCGCTCGTTCGGCGCAGGCGAGGTCTTCGCAGATTGTTCGGAAACTCTCGTTCCGTCTTATGAGATCGCGAATCTGCGCCGCGTGCGTCGGAAAGCGGCGAAGGGCTGAAGCCAATCCTTCACCATCAGAGTCGATTCCGGTCATGGCAACGTTCCGGGTTAGGCGAGAGGGTTCTTCCCGCGTCAAAAGATATAGTGCGTTCCGGAGCAGCATTGACGTAAAATACTTGAGGCTACGCGCGTTCATTTTGTCCGGTCGTGAAAAGAGTGACCGGAATGGGGGAAGACGGCAGGGCCACAGCTTTGAAAGTAGCTCTGGTGATCCCGATAGAGGCTACATGATGCTACGGGTTCCCGCCCTTAAAACCGTCTAAGATCGCCACAATCGTTGCTCGCCGTCGCTGCGCCTGGATGAACTATGTGTTTTTGGAGCACTGACGTGAGGAGGGGTTCGTCAGGCTCCGCTCGCGCAAGGTGTTCGGAAGTTCACGGCAACGCGCCGTCTGCTTCGAGTTGTGACTGGACATCACTATGAGGGAGGCTGCGAGCCGGCACTCTTCCAGAGCTACTGCGGCCAGAGACAGGAGCCGCTGTGCCTTTGCCGAAGTGCGTCCCGAACCGGTGGCGCTGCTCGAAAGAGAGGGCTGACAGAATGACCCGGTGGAGCGCAATATCTTTGAAGGCATCGACGACGCGCCTCACGTTTTTCACGTCGTCAAGGACGGGACATCCGAACCATCACCGACAATCAATAACGGGTCTTAAGTGAGGAGACGCAGCGATGAGCAAAAAGCATGAAAAAGGAGAGGTTGCGCCGGCGGAGGAACATGGCAGCCGCAAGGGCACCGACTACGACAGGCAGATGGAAAAGCTGCTCGTTGAGCTGGCGCATTTGCAGGCCTGGGTCAAAAAGAGTGGTGCGCGCATCGTCATTATCTTCGAAGGCCGCGATGCCGCAGGCAAGGGTGGTATCATAAAGCGCATCACGGAACGTGTTAGCCCGCGTATTTTTCGCGTCGTGGCTTTGCCGGCACCAAGTGACCGCGAGAAGTCCCAGATATTCATCCAGCGCTACATAGCCCATCTCCCAGCGGCGGGCGAGATCGTCATTTTCGATCGAAGCTGGTACAACCGAGCCGGCGTCGATCGTGTCATGGGGTTCACCACCGAGAAAAAAGTCCATCGCTTCTTGGAGATTGCGCCGCGCTTCGAGGCGACAATCGTCGAAAGCGGCATCATCCTGCTCAAATATTTCCTCACCGTGAGCGAGGAAGAGCAAGAACGAAGGTTCCGCCGCCGCATGGACGATCCGCTCCGTCAATGGAAGCTGAGCCCGATGGATGTCGAATCCTACCAGAAATGGTGGGACTATACGCGCGCTTATGACGAAATGYTGCGCATGACCGATAGCGAACATGCACCGTGGTGGGTTGTTCCCTCCGACGACAAGAAGCGTGCCCGCATCAACTGCATCTCGCACATCCTGAAATCCATCCCCTACGAGCGGGTGAAATTTGATCCACCGGACCTCGGCAAACGGCAGAAGCGGCCGAGCGAATATGTCGAGGATACCACCCCGCGGCGGATTGTGCCGGACGTCGCCTAGCTTCTGAAACGAACATGCGGCGCGTCCCATCGCGCACCGCATTTGGGTGCACCAACGATCGATTGCGACGTCACGCACGCGAGTTTACACGTATCTACAGGCTAGATACTTCCACTCGCGTTGGCGAAGGCGCAGGATCCGCGGCGAAGCTGGCCTTTCTGACCGCCGCCTTCGGTTGCTCGTGTCGACGCTAAAGCCGTTTGGTGGTAGTCTCCAGTTCACTTCACCGCTGCGCTGCACCTGTTGGCGCCGCCGAATGTGAGGATTCCAATGATGAAATTCGACGGTTTTTTGACAGGCTCCGTTTCCGCCACCCTCCTGGCCTTGACGATCGGTATCTGTGTCGGTGCAAGCGGTCCGGTTCGGGCGCAGCAGCAGGCTGCCGCTGTTGCAAGCGCTGACCAACCGGAGACTGCGCCGGACCTCCTGACTGCAGACGAACTCGAAGTGCTGGTGGCGCGTATCGCGCTCTATCCGGATGAGTTGGTCGCGCTGGTGTCTTCCGCTTCGCTTTACCCACTGCAGATCATCGAGGCGCAGCGCTTCCTGGAGGGGAAGAAGAAGGATGTCGAGCTGAAGCCGAAGGACAGCTGGGACGACAGCGTGATCTCCCTGCTCAACTATCCCGATATCGTGAAGATGATGAGCGATGATCTCGACTGGACGCAGTCCCTTGGAAGCGCTCTGGCCTATCAGCAAAAAGACGTGTTGATCGCCATTCAGGATTTGCGCGACAAGGCGGTGGCAAGCGGCGTCATCAAGACCGACGACAAAGTGAAAGTGGAGACCCAGGGCGAGAACGTGGTGATCCAGGCGGCGGATCCGGAAAAGGTCTACATTCCGAAGTACGAACCCGAGATGCTTTACGAGCCGGGTTACGTGCAGACGCCGATCGACTATTACGAAGATTCCTATCCCAGCTACTATTACCCTTCTGCGCCCTATTTCGCTGCGGCAATAACCGGCGCTGCGATCTGGGCAGCCGCGATCGATTGGGACGACTGGGGTGTCTGGGGCGGACGCTGGGGCGGCGACGTCGACATCGATTGCGACAAATGCTTCAACAACATCGATATAGACCGCGACAAGTTCAAAATGGGGGATGTCGATTGGAAAAACATCGACCGGTCGAAGATCAAGTTTGACAAGAACCAGATCGCGAACATCGATCGCAACAAGTTCAAGAGCGAGTTCAAGGCAAACCGCAGCAACAATATCGCCAACCGAGCCAAGGATGTTTGTCAAAACGGCGGCGACAGAATTGCAAACACACCCAAGGTTTCGGTCAACGACGTTCGCAAGAGCAAGGTGGATGCCGACCGTACCCGCTCCGAACGCGAGCGTGCGGCCAATGCCAATCGCGGCGACCGCAATAAAGCCGGTCCCGCTGCCGCTGCCCGAAAGGATGGCGGGAAAGCTGCCAACCGACCGGCGGCAACCGGGAAGAAGGTTGCCAACAAGCCAAAGAATGTCAATCGCAAGGTCAACAAGCCGAAGCCAGGTGGTCAGGTGAAGAAGTCCGGCAATCGTTCTGCGGTCGGCAATGTCAGCAACAAGCGCCAAACCCAGATGTCTTCCAACCGCGGGCGTCATTCTGTGAACGGCGGCGGACACCGCCGGCCGCAATCGATGGGCGGCAATCGCGGCGGCGGGCGGCAGGTCCATCGCGGTGGCGGTGGCCGTGGCGGCGGACGTCGTCGGTAACAGGGGCTGAGGAGTTGACGATGATGAAAATCGCGCGTGAAAGATGGATGTTCCCGGTGCTCGGAGGGATACTTCTCGGCGGAACGCTATTGACGGAGCCTGCTCTTGCGGCAGACGACGACAACGACCCCCCTCTTGTGGAATACATGGCAGCAGACGACCCACCGGAGTTCGATACGCCCGAGCAGGCGGCCGAGGCTTTCAAATCGACGGTCAATGGCGGCGATTTCGACAAGTTGGCACAACTGCTCGGACTGGATGCCGCAAAGGCTAAAGCAAGCGACGAGTCGGCAGACAACTATGCGGCGATCCGTGCGGGCGTGAAGGAAAAGCTGGTCGTCGAAGATCAGCAGGATCGCAAAATTCTGGAGATAGGCAACCAGCTTTGGCCCCTGCCTTTCCCTCTTGTGAAAAAGGACGGCGGCAGGTGGGCCTTCGACACCTATGCCGGCCTGGAGGAAATAGCCGACCGTCGTGTCGGCGAGAACGAACTTTCCACCATCGCCACGATGCGTGCCTATGTTGATGCCCAGGAAACTTACGCATCCATCGACCGTGACGGCGATGGCGTGTTGGAGTATGCCCAGAAGCTCATCAGCAGCGATGGAAAGCACGATGGCCTGTATTGGCCTTCGGAGCAGGGCGACGGCGACGAAAGCCCCGCCGGTCCCGCACTGGTAGACGGCAATGCATTGGAAAAGGCGAAGGCCGGGCTGGGCTACAATGGCTACCGCTACAGAATCCTCAGCGGCCAAGGCGAGAATATCGCCGGTGGCAAGTTCGACTATATCATAAACGGAAACATGATTGCCGGCTTCGGTCTGGTTGCGTGGCCGGTGAAATATGGCATCACCGGTGTCAAGACGTTCGCCGTTAACAAAAGCGGCATCGTTTACGAAGCCGACCTTGGCGATGATACGGCCAAGGTTGCCAAACGTATTGTCAACTTCAACCCAGGGGATAAATGGGACGTCGTAAACGAGTAGCTAAAGTAATGTTGTGAAGTAAACTGTTGTTGATTTGCACTTTTTTGAAGTGTATATTGGCGAGCATTACTTAAGCGTGTGGGGGCGCATCCCTCCGATGATCGTATCGGGGTATGAAGATGACTTTTGCACGTTCAGAAGCGTCGCAACCAGTTGCACAACCAGTTGCATCTGTGCCGCCGATAGATGACGAAATACGCGAACAACTTGTCAGAATTCGCTCGAGCCCAGCGTTTGATGCACCCGAACGTGCTCGGACGTTTCTGTCCTATGTTATCGAGGAGACCCTTCACGGTCGCGCTGACCGCATCAAGGCTTACTCTGTGGCCATCGAGGTTTTTGGCCGAGACGCTTCCTTCGATGCCCAAAATGATCCAGTCGTTCGTATAGAAGCCGGTCGGGTCCGGCGTGCTCTCGAGCACTATTATCTGCTTGCAGGACAGCAGGACCCAATTCTCATCACGATACCGAAAGGCGGATATGTCCCGACTTTCACCCGCTTTCATGAGTTGAAACCAAGTTCAACCGAGCCTGATCACCTGCCTGTTTCGCCGCCGAAGTTCAGTCTTGACAAGGCCATCTTGTGTTCTGTTGCGGCACTCCTTTTTGGCATCGTCACATTGGCGTTTTTCGGCAGCACGACTTTGCAGCGTTTTTCTGAACGCACGTCGCATGTTGCAGACAATCCAACTCAGGAAACACCCACGATTGTCGTGGCTCCGGTTGAAGATATTACTGGGACGCCGAACTCGGCGATTTTAGCTCGAGGCCTCACTGATGAGGTTATCGGGCAAATGGCGCGGTTCAAGGAGATAGCGGTCCTGGCCGGCGATCCTTCGGATGGCGCCGTTGGTGCGCCTTCTGCGTCTGATCTGCCGCTTTACCGGCTTGAGGGGCGTGTTCGGCTGGATGATGACCGCCTTAGATTATCGACGCGACTGGTCGATCGTTCCAACGGTATGATTGTTTGGACGAAAGCTTATGACGCTGACCTCGGCAGGCGCGAGCGTCTCGATGTTGAAACGGAGATAGCCAGCGAGATAGCCACAGCGCTGGCGCAACCCTACGGAGTTATTTTTCAGACGAATGCATCGCAATACGCAAAATCGGCGACGAAGAATGCCCAGGCCTATGCCTGCACTTTGTCCTACTACAGCTATCGCGCGGACCTGAACCCGAACACCCATGCCGCCGTTCAGCTATGCCTTAAGGAGGTCGTCAGGCAATTTCCGAGTTCTGCAACGGGTTGGGCCTTGCTATCGCTTACATATTTGGACCAGCTTCGCTTTCGATATCTGTTGAAGCCGCTCGGTCCGCCGCCGCTCGGTCTGGCCATCGAGGCAGCCAGGAAGGCGGTGGAACTCGATTCTGACAATGTACGCGCGCTTCAGGCCCAGATGCTGGCCTATTTCTTTAGTGGCGACCCGAAAAGCGCCCTTGCAGTCGGTGAGCGAGCCTTTGAACTGAACCCCAACGATACCGAACTTGCAGGTGAATACGGCTTCCGCCTGGCATTGTCCGGAGAGTGGGACCGCGGCTGCGCTCTTATTCTCGATGCAATTCATAAGAACCCCGGCCCGATGGACTACTTCCAGTCGGCAATGGCAGTATGCGCATATATGGGGCGGGACTATGCCGGCGCCGAACGCTGGGCTCGTACCTCCAATCTTCACGACAATCCGATCTATCACCTGATCCTGATT
>NZ_JBFUBH010000092.1:0-8987 GCF_056405855.1 Pararhizobium sp. P1_E7
ATCTTGCGCACCAGCCGGCTCCCCTCGATCACGTCGTCGATATCGCGATCGGTGGAGAGGTAGTTCGGCTGAATCAGCGCTGCTGCTGCCGGATCGGAAGAGCCAACGGTAACCCGGCCCCGGCTGGTCGGGCGGCAGGAATTGAAGGCGATCAGGAAGCCCGCATAGGGCTCCGGCACCATGGAGACGCCGGCATCAGTGGGAATGCGGTAGGACAGGGGATTGAAATAAAGCTGGATATTGGGCCGCTCCTGCGCCGGTGAGCTGCGAAAGAAACCGCCAGCCTGATTGACGCTCATGGCAAAAGGCCCCTTGCGGGTCAGCAGATATTGCAGCCCCAGCCGTGCCTGCCCGAACGGGCTGCCGAACACGCCGTTCAACGTCGGCCGGTTGGCGCGGTAGTAGAAGCTTGCGGCCAGATGATCCTGGAGATTCTCACCGACGGCCGGCAGGTGATGACGGGTCTCTATGCCTTTCGCGCCGAGCGCTTCGCCGTCGCCAATCCCGGACAGCTGCAGCAGTTTCGGCGTATCGATCGCACCGGCCGAGACGATGACCTCGCGCCGTGCCGAAAACGTTCGCCTGACGCCATCCTGCAAAACCTCGACGCCGGTTGCGCGCCCGTCCGGTGCAAAGACCAGCCGCTGGGCGACGGCGCGGCGCTCGATCGACAGATTGGCCCGCTTCAGGGCCGGGCGCAGATATTCGGCACTGGAATGCGAGCGTTGACCGTTGCGCGTATTGATATCATAGATCCCGGCGCCCTCGATCGAGGCACCGTTGAAGTCTGTTGTCGATGGCAATTGCAGCTCTTCGCAGCTCTTCAAATAGGCATCGGTGACCGGATGGGTCATACCGCGCATCGGGGTCACGTGGATCAGGCCCCTGTCGCCATGCCAGTGCGAAGCACCGTTTTCATGGGTCTCGAGCTTCTTGAAAAAAGGAAGGACATCCGCAGCGCCCCAGCCTGGGTTGCCGGCCGCTGCCCAGTCGTCGAAGTCATCGGCAGCGCCCCGCACGAAGACCATGGCGTTGATCGAGCCGGATCCACCCTGGACCTTACCGCGCGGCACATAGATCCGCCGACCGTCGAGCTCGGCCTCCGGCTCGGTCGAATACATCCAGTTGACCTTGGGATTGTAATAGCTCTTGGCGTATCCGATCGGGATCTTGAACCAGAAGGACGAGTCCTTGCCGCCCGCCTCGATGAGGAGAACGCTGTTGCGGCCGCTCTCGCTCAGGCGGCTTGCAAGGATGCAGCCAGCCGACCCTGCGCCGATAATGACGAAGTCGTAGATCATGACAGGTCTCTGCTCAGGCTCAGCCCTTGGCGGGCATGAACTCCTTGACGTCGGCGGGCGTGGCGGTCATCTGCAGATGCAGGCGATCACCGGTATAGGGGGAGTGCTTCTCGACGGCATCGAGATTGAGCTCGATGCCGAGGCCCGGTTCACGCGACGGGATGAGATAACCATCGTCGAACTGCAGCTTGGTTTTCAGCACCTCGCCGTGAAAGCCGCCGAAATCCATGATCGCCTCGTGGATCAGGAAATTCGGCGTGGCGGCCGAAAGCTGGATACTGGCGGCGGCGCCCACCGGACCGTTGTAGAGATGCGGCGCGATCTGGGCATAGAAAGCTTCGGCCATGCCGGCGATCTTCTTGGCTTCCAAGAGACCGCCGACGCGGGCGACATTCATCTGCAGGATCGCGGCGGCGCCGAGCTGCAGCACACGCTGGAACTCGTATTTCGTCGTCAGCCGCTCACCGGTCGAGATCGGAATGGATGTGGCGCGCGCCACCTCAGCCATGGCCGCTTCCTGTCCGGGCGGCACCGGCTCCTCGAACCAGAGCGGATCGTACTTCTCCAGCCGCCGGGCCAGCCGGATTGCCGAGGAGGGCACCATCTGGCCATGCGTTCCAAACAGGATATCGGCGCGGCTGCCGATCGCTTCGCGGATCCTGGCACAGAAGAGCTCGCAGCGATCGAGAACCCCCATCGAAAGCTGGTGCCCGGAATAGTTGGTGTAGGGGCCGGCCGGATCGAACTTGACGGCGGTAAAGCCCATCTCGACCATCCGGACGGCCTCTTCGGCGGCCAGATCGGGGTCGTTGTAATCGTAGTCGCCAGCCGCATTCTTCGGATAGAGATAGGTGTAGGCACGCAGCTTTTCGTTGACGGTACCGCCGAGCAGATCGGCAACCGGCCGGCCGGCCGCCTTGCCGACGATGTCCCAGCAGGCGATTTCCAATCCAGAAACGATACCCATCATCGTCGTGTCGGGGCGCTGCGTGAAGCCGCTCGAATAGGCGGCGCGCCAGAAGCGCTCGATCTGGTGGGGATCGTGATCAAGAAGATAGCGCTGGAAGACATCGTCGATCAGCGGAATCATGGCCGTAGGATGAAACGAGGTCGCATAGATTTCACCGACACCCGAAATGCCGCAGGCCGTCTCGAGCTGCACGAAAATCCAGTACATGCCCCCGACATGCGGCGGCGGAACGGCAACCACGTAGGTTTTCAGCGATGCGATCTTCATGGGTGGTTCCTCCCTCGCCAGGTGATCAATGTTTCAGGATAACAAGCCGCGTCTGCGTGAATTCCAGCATACCGTGTTTGCCGTCGTCGCCGCCGAGACCGGATTTCTTCCAGCCGGCGTGATAGCCCTGGTAAGGATCCGCGGGGAACCGGTTGACATAGAGCTCGCCCGCCTCGATCTCGCTCGCTGCCTGCATCACCTTGCGGTAGTTTTCCGAAAACAGGACCGAAGCAAGGCCGAACTGGTGATCGCTGGCCAGTGCCAAGGCCTCGTCGAACGTCTCGTAGGACAAAACCGCCAGCACCGGACCGAATACCTCTTCGCGCACGATCTCCATATCCTGGCGGCAGCCGGTGATCAGTGTCGGCGGATAAAAATAGCCATCGCCATCCGGAATCATGCCACCGRCCACGACCGTTGCTCCATCGGCTTTGGCCCGCTCGACCATCCCATGAATACGATCACGCGCCGCCGCATTGGCAAGCGGTCCCATAATGTCAGGGTCGGCGTCACGGTCTCCGAAGCGGCGGCCCGCAAAGCCGCTGCGCAGTTTCTCGACAAGCGCGTCGTGGATGGACACATGCACATAAAGCCGCTCGGCCGAAGTGCAGACTTGCCCGCAATGGGCAGTCTTTGCACCGAGAACCATGCGGGCAACCGCGTCGAGATCGGCGTCAGGCTCGACGATGACCGGCGACTTGCCGCCAAGTTCCAATGAAGGTTTGGCGATATTGGTCTTGCAGTAATCGAGCACCGTCTGGCCTGCGGCAACGCTGCCGGTCAGCGTGATCATGCCGACGGCGGGATGCGTGCACATGGTCCGGGCAACGTCGTGCGACATCGTCATGATGTTGACGAGCCCTTCAGGCAGACCGGCCTCCAGCACGGCTTGGGCAAAGGCGAAGGCCGAGGTCGGCGTGGTGTTGCTCGGACGGACGACGACGGCATTGCCGGTGATCAGGGCAGGCGCAATCTTGCGAACCAGCGTATAGATCGGAAAGTTGAACGGGATCAGGCAGGCGACGACACCGATCGGCTCGCGCTTCAGCATCAGGGTCTCGTCCGGCGTATCGCTTTCGATGACCTCGCCCTCGATCCGGCGCGCCCATTCGGCGTGGTAGCGCATCAGCTCGACACCGTAGATAGCCTCGGCCGTGGCCTCCGCGCGGCTCTTGCCGGATTCCAGCGCCAGCGCCGCGCCAATCCTTGCGGCGTGTCGCTCGATGGCATCGGCCAATTTCCGCAAGGCATTGCCACGCTGAATCGCCGGCAGCTTGCGCCAGGATTTCTGCGCGTCCCGCGCGGCCTCCACAGCCTCAACGACATCCGCGTTGTTTGCCGCCGGAACCGTGGCGAAGATCTTGCCATTGGCCGGATTGCGGACCTCGATCCCGGGCGAGCCGGAAGTCTCGACAAAGCGCCCACCGATGAAGTTGCGATGCTGCGTCATGAGCCCACCCGAAAACACATTCTGTTTCAGGCAGTAGAAGGGACGCGGCACCCTTTTCGCAAGCGACTTATTGTCTGGCCAAGCATTCCAAAAACGAATGTTCGGCCTTGCTCATTTTGCGCTGCCGCAGAGGCTGTGATCCAGCGCGACCTCGCTCAGGAGCCATGCGCGAAAATCCTGGACACTCGCGGTTTCGGGCTGATCCGTGCGCGTAACCAGCCAGTAGGATTCGTGGCCTTCCACCTCCACGTCGAGCACGGGCACGAGCTGGCCGCTTTCCAGTTGACTGCTGACCATGAAACGATCGACCACGGCAATGCCAAGCCCGTTACAGGCGGCTTCGATCACCAGGTCGAGAAGGTCGAATTCCATTCCGCCCCGCACGTCGGTATCGGTAAGGCCAGCTGCGTCCAGCCAATGCTGCCAGGTGAGATAGCGCTGATCGGCTGCGGCCAGCACATGCAGGAACGTAAAAGTTGAAAAATCGACATGCCCCATGCGGTTGGCCGCATCTAACAGCCCGGGCGCACAGACGGCGATATGCCGCTCGGTCAGCAGGATGCGCGATTGCAGCATCGGCCACTCGCCATCACCGAAGCGGATGGCGCAATCGAGCAGGCTGCGCTCGGCAAGTGTGTCCTTGAGATCGGTGCTGAGGCTGATCTCGATCTGTGGCAGCGCCCGGCGCAGGCGCGACAGCCGGGGCATCAGCCAGCGCTTGGCAAAGGTCGGCGGCACGTTGATGCGCAGCCTGTTGCGGTTGTTTTTCTCCATGATGGAGCGCACCGTCTGCTCGACATTGTGAAAGGCCAATTGCAGCGTTGCCAGCAGCTCGGAACCGGCGCGCGTCAGCTCCAGATCATGGTGATGGCGGATCAGCAGGTTTTCTCCCAGCTGCTTTTCAAGATTGCGAACCTGCCGGCTGACGGCACTTTGCGTCAGGTTCAGCATCTGGGCCGCACGCGTGAAGCTGCGCGTCTGGCCGACGACCTCGAACACCTTCATCGCCGAAAGCGCAGGTAATTTCCGCATTCCATCGCTTCCATAAATTTCAGTTGGCCTGTATCAGCCGGGACGTAGCGTCTCATCTATGTTTCAGGCTTCCGGGTCAGGTCAAGTTCCTCATCGTCCCCTTGCAGCATTTGGCGTCCCCGACCAGCCGCCGGACTCGCTGCGGCGCAAAGTACAGCGACTGCCTTCCGCAACATGTTTGTTGTGCTACGATCCACCGGGCATCCTCGTTTGGAGACGGGACGGCGCGGTGGCGGTTCGGCACACTTGAACAGGCATTTGAACGACATGATCTGGCGACATCTTCCACTCAAGAGCCTGACGGTCTCATTGCTCGTCTGGCTTGGCCTGATCGGGCTCTTTGCCGGCATATCGATGCGGATCGAGTATCAACGGGCGTCAGAAGAACTCTCTGCGACGGGGCAGACCGTCCACCGGCTGATCTCCCAGCGGGCGGCGCAGCATGATGCGCATCTGACCAGCCTTGTGGCTCTGATCAAGGCAGCCCCCGAGCTGCCGGAAACAGCAATCGGCGAAGTCTTCCAGAGTATCATCCGGTTCTATCCGCGTATCGCCGCAATCGATCTCGTGCGGCTTCCGCTGGATGGCGTCTCCGAGGCGACGACATTGATTTCGATGCCGAAGGCCCCGCAAAAAACCGGCCTGTCCTCCGTCGCAAGCGCCATTGCCAGACAACGGCAGGGCGAGGTGCGGACATATCTCGACACCGCATATCCAGGCAGGTATCTTCTGGGCAAGCGTGCGACGATGGACAGTCCCGGCCTGGCAATCATTGTCCAGATCGACCCCGCCTTGCTGATCGAAGGCGAAGAGCTGCCCGCCTGGGCACATATGCTCCTCAGTCTCGATGGCGATACCGTGCTGGATCATCAGGCGACAGACAGCAGCGCGGCCGGCAGCATTTTGACGCAGCCGCATTTCAGCAAGATCGTTGACAGCCAGAGCCAGCCCTTCATGGTGGATATAACCCGCCCGCTATCGGTTGCAGACATCGTGAACGGCCCCTGGATCGGCGGCTTTGCGCTTGCCTCATTGCTGGTGCTGCTTTTGCTGTCGTTCACCCGGCAACTGAAGGCCAATGCCCGCAAACTGGAGCAAGAGGCCCGTGAGGCGGAGCGGCGGGCGCATCTGCAGGAACATGAAACAAGGCTTGCCCACGCTTTGCGGGTCAACGCGCTGGGCGAGCTGGCGTCGGGAATTGCCCACGAGTTGACGCAGCCGCTGACGGCGCTTCTCAGCCAAAGCCAGGCTGCCCTGCGCCTCGTCTCCACGGATAGCCCCGACCCTGCCTTGCTCCCCAAGGCGCTCAGCGCCAATGTGCGCGAAGCCAAGCGCGCCGGTGCAATGCTCAAGCGGATGCGCGACTACATCAGCAAGCGCGAGCAGAAACCGGTTCTTGCCGATCTCAACCAGATCGTTGCCGACATTGCCGAGCTTGTGCGGGCCGATCTTGAAAAGCGGCAGATCGGCCTCGTTCTCGACCTCGCCACGCCGTCCCCGCAGGCGATCGTCGATCCCATCGAAATGGAACAGGTGCTGCACAACCTCATCCGCAATGCGGCCGACGCGTTGCAGGAGGCAGATACGGCTGACAGAAGCATCCGCATTGAGACCATCGCGCCGGAGAGCGGCGCGATCGTTCGGGTCACCGATACGGGTCCCGGCATCAGCGCAGAGACGTTGCCGCGTCTTTTCGAACCGTTCTTCACGACGAAAATCGATGGCATGGGGCTCGGTCTTGCCCTGTGCGCCTCGCTGATCGAGCGGATCGGCGGGCATATCGATGTCCGCAACCACCCAACGGGTGGCGCCGCCTTTACCATTGCGCTGCCGCGTGTCGAGCAGCACCTGAAAGCCGCGCAATGAAACAGTTTCAGATCTACCTGATCGACGACGACGAACCCGTCCGCGAGGCGATAAAACTGCTTCTGCAGACCTACGGCATGACGGTCGAGACATTCGGCGATCCGGCCACGTTCCTTGCCCATGTCGATCCGAAACGCCCGGGCTGCATCCTCGCCGACCTGCGCATGCCGCTGATCAGCGGTCTGCAGATGCACGAGCGGCTGCTCGAACGCGGTATTGCCTGGCCGACCATCATGATAACGGGCCATGGCGACGTGAACGCCTGCCGGCGCGCCTTCAAGGCAGGCATCCTCGACTTTCTGACCAAACCGATCGATGAGCAGGTGCTGCTGGACGCCATTCATTCCGCGTTCCAAACGCTGGAGCGCGTTTTGGAAAGAGAGGAAACGATGGAGCTGCTGCGCAGCTTGACGGAGCGCGAACGGGAGGTGCTGGATATGGTCTGCCGCGGCTGGGCCACGAAGGAAATCGCCGTCGCGCTCAATGTCTCGGCGCGAACCATCGACGCGCACCGGGCCAACATCGCCGACAAGCTGGGCACCAGTTCCGTCGCCGACTTCGTGCAGCTGACATCGGCCGGCACGGAATCGCCCCGTAGGTAGGAATACCTAGTCGGGTCAGTCCCGTTGCGGATTCGATCTCGGCGCTTGCACAGCTATCCCTATCGCCAGAAAGCAAGGCGCTTTCACGCATCGCGTTCACGATAGGAGACAGATGAGATGAACCGTATACTGCTTGCCGGCACGATTGCACTTGCCCTGACATCCGCAGCCTCTGCCGAGGTTCTCAAGGAAAACAACATGCCGCTGAACATCGCGGTCGAACTGGCACAGGGCGCCGTCTCCGCCTGCGCAGCTGACGGCTACAATGTATCGGCAGCCGTCGTCGATAGGGCAGGTGTGGTTCGTGCACTGCTGCGCGCCGACAATGCCGGGCCACATACGGTCAGCGCCGCCAGCCAGAAGGCCTTTACGTCCGCCTCGGCCCGCGTTGCGACCAGCGTCATGGTCGAGAACATCCAGAAGAACCAGGGCGCAGCACAGCTGGTCGCCATCGAAGGCTTCCTCGTTCTTGCCGGCGGCGTTCCGGTCAAGATCGGTAAAGAGACCATCGGCGCTATCGGCGTCGGCGGCGCACCGGGCGGACAGCTCGACGAGGCATGCGCCAACGCAGCCCTTGCCAAAGTGAAGGACCAGCTCAAGTAAGACCCTTGTGTCTTCCTGAGGAAAAATTCCCCGCGGCCTGCGTCGCGGGGAGCATCCTTCCGACAGCTTATTGCCGAAAACGGGCAAAGTGCGATCCCTTCCTTCCACGTCAAGCGGGTAAAATAGAACACTAATTCAATAGACTATATTGATAAAACCCTCCTTTGGTTTACCCTTTTCCTCAGCTAACATTTTGAGGGTATCCAATGGGAATTTCGGGAAAATTCAAAGCAGCAACCGTGATCGGCGCGGTGCTGATGTCGCTGGCATCGTCGGCGGCTTTTGCTGACGACGCTGCCAAACCGGTGCAGGGCGGCACGCTGATCTATCTGGAGCAGCAGCCGCACACCAATCTGTATCCACCGGCCGGCGGCTTCTATCCGAATGGCGGCGTGCTCAATCAGATCACCGACAAGCTGACCTATCAAAACCCGAAGACGCTGGAGATCGAGCCCTGGATCGCCGAATCCTGGACGGTCAACGATAACGCAACGGAATATACCTTCAAGCTGCGCAAGGGAGTAACCTTCTCCGACGGCTCGCCGCTCGATGCCAATGCGGTTGCCAAGAACTTCGATACGTTCGGTCTCGGCAACAAGGAACTGAAGCAGCCGGTCTCCGAAGTCATCAACAATTACGACCACAGCGAGGTCATCGATCCGCTGACCGTCAAATTCCACTTCAAAAAGCCGTCTCCGGGTTTCCTGCAGGGCACGTCCGTCATCGGTTCCGGCCTGCTCTCGCTGGCAACGCTGGCCTTGCCGTTCGAGCAGCTTGGTGATGCGACCAAGATCATCGGTTCCGGTCCGTTCGTGGTCGAAAGCGAAACGCTCGGCAAGGAACTGTCGCTGAAGGTTCGCGAGGACTACGTCTGGGGACCGGTAAAGATCGAACAC
>NZ_JBFUBH010000093.1:0-8735 GCF_056405855.1 Pararhizobium sp. P1_E7
GTATACTATTAGGATATATTTTAACTGATTTACACTTTGTGATGTAGAAAATCATTTAAATGTTTGTTGTTTTCGGGATTTCGACTATTATTGCTTCCTAATTAAGGAGAGTTGATTGTGGAGCCTGCCGTGCGCCGCAACATATTATAACGTCTAATTAAATGTGCTGGAGGTTAAATGCTGACCACCGATCGCGTAATTGACCACCATTCAAATAGAAGTCAAAGCACAGCAATATATCAGATGCCGCCGCGTCGGGAATATACATACGGCATTCAAGATATAACCGAGTTGTTAAAAAGATATATTGTTTTCATCGTGCCTTTTATATTATTCGGCCTTGCGTCAACGCTCTTGGCTTCGGTGCTCTATACAAGGGTCTATACGGCGTCATCGGCAATTGTGTTCGACCGCAATGACGCCCGGCCCTATGAGGCTGTGGTCGAGCTGCGAAAGCAGGAGCGTGATAAGTCGGTCATGGAAACCGAGCTTGATGTCATTCAGTCGCGCGTGTTCGCTGGAACCGTGGTCGATGCTCTCAATCTTGTTGAAGATCCCGACTACAATAGTTACCTGCCTCCGATACGCAGGGAGAGCGAAACCCTTATAGGCTCGCTGTTCGCGCCCATCGTTGGTGTGCTGTTCAATACCCAAGGGAACGGCCCGGAGATGGTTCGCCGGCGCCTTATTTCGGAAAGCGTACAGCGTAATCGTGCGATATCGTCGCTCTTGGGTTCCTACGCTGTCGATCGGCGGGGCGACAGCCTTGCGATGACTATTCGCGTGAGGCAGGCCAATCCGTTGAAGGCCGCCACGATCGCTGATGCCATTGCCGAGCACTACGTCGAGTGGACCGCAGAGCTCACGGATGAAGCAACCAAGAATACCATCGCATATCTGCGCAGCCAGCAAGTGGAGCTTGCCGGCCGGATTGCGAACATGGAGCGGGAAATTGCGACGTTTGCGACCAACAGCGATCTCACTTTTGATCCACAGGACGACCTGTTGCGGGCTCGCGTGGAGCAATTAAATGAGCAGTTGACGGTTGCACGCGTCGACGAGGCGGGGGCCGTGGCGCGATATAACGAGGCAAACGCGCTTCTCCTGTCCACTGACGAGCAATCTGTGGGTCGCGTTCTGACGTCAGACCAGCTTGACCGTCTGAGAAACGAGCAATCGCGTCTTGAGCAGCTAAGCGCGCAACTCAGTTCAAAATTTGGTAAAAATCACCCACTCGTTGTGGACACGGCTGCCGAGCTTCAGGCCAACCGCATCATGTTGGGCGACGAAGCTCGGCGAATTGTTCAGGAGTTGGCAAATAATGCCAAGATTGCTTCAATCAGGACTGAGAAATTCAATACTGAGGTGACCCTTCTGCAGAAGAGGATGGAGGGGCGCAATTTGGCTGAAATCCGTCGGCGAGAGCTCGAACGGGACTTGCTCGCTGAGCAGAAGCGCTACGACCAGATTGTATTGCGATTGGGCGACCTGGATCCCGAGCGCGGCGAGCGCAAGGCGTCGGCGACTGTAGCCTCCTATGCGGAGGTTCCAACAAACCCGTCTTTCCCAACGCCGGGTTTCGTCATTGCAACCGGTTCGTTGGGTGTTTTTATTCTGGCGATTGTCGGCGTCGTTATCGCCAATGCGCTCGATAGCCGCCTGCATCAGCCAAGGGATATCGAGGAGCTGCTGAACAGGCCGAACCTCGTCACCGTCCCCAACTTGAAAAAGCACCTATCCGGCTCGCAGACGCCGCACCAGCTTTTGATTGGCGACCCCGGCTCGGTGTTTTCCAAGGCGATGCGAAATTTGTGCATGGCCTGGGAAACCATCAATCATTCGGCAGGCGGCAAGATTGTCATGATCTGCTCGCCATCGAAAAATGACGGAAAGACGACCATTGCGCTGGGTATGGCTGCCGCCGCGAAGGCCCAGGGGTTGCGGGCGCTCATCATAGACTTCGACCCCAGCTCACAAAGTGCAGCAGGTCTTTTGGGAGTGGAGACCTCGGACACGGCGCTCTCCAAGTTCCTCGAAGGCAAGGCGGATCTGAAGAGTGTGATTTCCACTTCGTCTTCCTATCCGTTTTTGGAGGTCATTTCCTCCAGGCCGAACCTGTACAGCATTGAAGTTCTCTATTCGGAGCTGAGGGACCGGTACGACCTCATCATCATCGATCCGCCGGCGCTGGAGCAAGAAGAGGATTCGGTCTGGCTGGCATCACAGGTCGATTCCATCATCATGGTCGTGGCGGCGGTTCGCACCAAGGAACGGAACCTAGTCGATGCATTGAATAGGTTGTCGGTCAATCATCCCGTCATTTTGGGCAGCGTCGTGAACTTCTTCGGCAAGTCTCCGGACCAGGCCCGGCTTTGGTGGTTTAGGCGCCGCGATCTGGCGTAGCGATTTCGAATTTTAGGCTTTATGGGAATAGTATAATTCTAATTTTAGTTCAGTTTGTATTACCAAAGATAATATTAAATTTCGGTTGTTATTGATAATATGTTCTCTTGTCTGCAATTGTATTTCGTTAAGGGAGGGGGTTACGCAAATGACAATGACGTATCTGGATAAATTAGAGGCCGAATCCATTCACATCATGCGTGAGGTTGCCGCAACCTTCTCCCGCCCGGTCATGCTTTATTCGATTGGGAAAGATTCATCTGTCATGCTTCATCTGGCCCTCAAGGCTTTCTATCCGGCAAAACCGCCATTTCCGTTGCTTCATATTGATACGACCTGGAAGTTCAAGGAGATGATCGCCTTTCGGGATAAGACGGCGATTGAGCTCGGCCTTAATCTGCTCGTGCACACCAATCAGGACGGTATCGACCAAAACATAAACCCGTTCGATTCCGGCGCCACGGCGTACACGCACATGATGAAGACGCTGGCTTTGCGTCAGGCGCTGGACCAATACGGTTTCGATGCGGCGTTCGGGGGCGGAAGACGCGACGAGGAAAAATCGCGATCAAAGGAAAGAATATTCTCCTTCCGGGATAGCAAGCACACATGGGATCCGAAAAACCAGCGGCCGGAGATGTGGAGAACCTACAACACGCGCGTAAACCGCAGTGAATCGATCCGGGTATTTCCACTGTCAAATTGGACGGAACTCGACGTCTGGCAATACATAAATCAGGAAAATATTCCGGTTGTTCCCTTGTACCTCGCGCAACGGCGGCCGGTTGTGCGCCGTGACGGCATGCTTCTGATGGTTGATGACCACCGGATGCGCGTCACGCAGGAGGAGAGGGTGGAAGAGCTGATGGTGCGGTTTCGCACGCTTGGCTGCTACCCGCTGACGGGCGCGATCGAATCGAGCGCGCGCACTGTCCCGGAAATCATTCAGGAAATGTTGACGGTCCGAACGTCCGAACGTCAGGGAAGAGCGATCGATTCCGATGAAGAAGCTTCAATGGAAAAGAAGAAACGCGAAGGATATTTCTGATGAGGATGGTTCTCGATGACGACATTTTGATCGAACAGGACGCGCCCGTCACCAATACCTTCCTGCGCGTTTTAACCTGCGGTTCCGTGGACGACGGAAAATCCACCCTGATCGGTCGGCTTCTCTACGATACGCAGCTTATCCTGGATGACCAGTTTTCCGCGCTCAAGCGTGACACGAAAAAGCACGGTACGACAAAAGGCGATGACCATCTGGATTTCGCGCTTCTCGTCGATGGCCTGGAGGCTGAGAGGGAACAGGGGATTACGATCGATGTCGCCTACCGCTTCTTCGTGACGCCGAAGCGAAAATTCGTCATCGCAGATACGCCCGGGCACGAGGAATATACGCGCAACATGGCGACCGGTGCGTCCAATGCCGACGTGGCAATCGTGTTGATTGACGCGAGGAAGGGCGTTCTGCGCCAGACGCGCCGCCACACATTTATCGCGTCCCTTCTCGGCATCCGCCATATTGTCGTGGCCGTCAACAAAATGGATCTCATCCAGTACGATCAGGACAGGTTCGAAGCTATTTGCGGCGCCTTTCAGGCCTTCTCGGAAACCTTAGGGTTCCGCTCTGTCGGCTTTGTACCGATGTCGGCGCGATTTGGTGACAACGTCATCACCGCTTCCCCAGCCATGCCTTGGTACAAGGGGAGGAGCCTGCTTTCGCATCTGGAAACCATCGATGTCGATGAGGACCGTGTGGACCAGCCGTTTCGGTTGCCAATTCAGCTCGTCAGCCGCCCGAATCTGGATTTCCGCGGTTTTTCCGGCCAGATCGCCGCGGGCCGGGTCTCCGTCGGCGACAGCGTCGTTGTTGCGAAGTCCGGTCAATCGACGCGTGTCAAGTCCATCCTCTGTGGCCGGGATTACGTCGAGACGGCTGTCGATGGGCAAGCCGTTACCGTTGTTCTCGAAGACGACCTTGAGCTGTCGCGCGGCAACATGCTTGTCGCTCCGCAAAACCGGCCCGATCTGGCCGATCAATTCATGGCGCATGTTATCTGGTTTCACAAGGAGCCGATGATCCCAGGCAGGAGTTACATCTGCCGCACAGAGGTCGATAGCATCGGCGCAACGGTTACAACTCTGAAGCATGCGATAGACATCAACACTTTCGCGCAGAAGGCGGCAACTGCCCTTCAGATGAACGAGGTCGGCGTCTGCAATATTTCGACCCAGGCGCCCATCGTGTTCGACAGTTATCGCGACAACCGGAACACCGGTAACTTTGTTCTGATTGATCGTTTCACCAATGCCACCGTCGGCGCGGGGATGATCGATCATCCCCTGCGCCGGGCACAGAATATCCATTGGCATGCAGGCGATATCGACAAGCACGCGCGCGCAGCCCTCAAGCTGCAAACGCCCATGGTGCTATGGTTCACCGGGCTTTCCGGCTCCGGCAAGTCCACGATCGCCAACATCGTCGAGAAATTGCTCCATGCCCGCGGCAAGCACACTTACATGCTCGACGGCGACAATATCCGGCACGGGCTCAATCGCGATCTCGGGTTTACGCCGGAAGCGCGCGTAGAGAACATCCGCCGCGCGGCGGAGGTGGCCAAACTGATGGCTGATGCCGGATTGATTGTTCTCGTGTCCTTCATATCGCCGTTCCGGTCCGAGCGGAGAATGGCGCGCGAACTCTTCGAAAAGGGGGAATTCGTCGAAGTCTTCGTCGATACGCCGATCGAGGAATGCGCACGCCGCGATCCCAAAGGCCTGTATCAAAAGGCCATGGCGGGTGAGATCAAGAATTTTACCGGCATCAGCTCACCCTACGAGGCGCCGGCATCGCCTGAGATTCATCTTCGAACCATGGGGCATGAACCACTCGATCTCGCGATGCAAATCGAAAAATTTCTCGACGAGGCATGACAGCTTTTGATGATTTCCGGCCTACTGCATAGTTCCTTAAATCGGTTCTGAGTTAAGAAAAATTATGCAGTAAATACAAAGTACTACAGCGACATTTGCGCGTCATGAATGACACGCGGCTCTGTAGGGAGGAACGCGAGAGCCTGTTTTTACGCAAACGACTTTGCACAAAGGGGATGTGATGTTGGACGTGCTGGAACGGACAGCGGTGGAGGCGGGAAGAGCGATCTTGAGCGTAAAGCCGTCGTCTACCGGTACAACGATCAAGAGCGATCAATCCCCCGTGACAATTGCCGATCATATGGCCGAAGACATTATTCTCAACGCCCTGTTGCGTGCCTTTCCAGGTGTGCCTGTTGTCGCGGAGGAGGCGATGGCGGATGGACGCGTCCCGCAGATCGATGGGCATGCTTTCTTTCTTGTCGATCCGTTGGATGGGACAAAGGAATATATCAACCAAAGCGCTGACTATACGGTGAACATCGCGCTGATCGAGAACGGCATACCCGTCGCCGGTGTCGTCTATGCTCCGGCAAGGCATACCGGCTATGCCGCCCACAACGGCCGAGCMTCAAAATTTATGGTCGCGGCGGATGATGTGGTTTGCGATCGCGGTGATATTCGGTGCCGCGCGAAAGGCGGGAGCCTGACGGCTGTCGCAAGCCGGTCTCACAGCAACGCGCAAACGGAGGAGTTCCTGCGCGTGAACAGCATTACGTCCTGCCTCTCTGTTGGGTCTTCGCTAAAATTTTGCCTGCTGGCCGAGGGGATTGCCGACGTCTATCCTCGATATGGCCGGACGATGGAATKGGATACGGCCGCCGGCGACGCGGTGTTGCGAGCGGCCGGCGGGCGCACGTCTTTGGTTGACGGTACGCCGCTGACCTACGGAAAGAGACGCCAGGCGTCGGATTGCGATTTTGCCAACCCGCACTTTATTGCATGGGGAGCAGACCGGTGAGCACGAAGTCGCGGCGCATCGAGCCCTGTGAAAATGACCCGAAGACGCTGCAGGTCACGATGCCGGCCGCAGCTGTGCTTTCATTGCGGAAACGTGGGATAGCCAACCGGAGAGGTCCTGTTTGATCAGCTTGCCGAGCCTTTCGGCTTCCGGCGCATAAAACTCCACCATGCGTGCGCAGAGATCAGGCTTCAGCGGAGTGTATTTCGTCTCGTGGGCGATGACTGATCTCAATCTCTGCATGACGAAGTTGCTGCGGAATGGCGCGAGAACGGGCTTCAGCGGTTTAAGAATCTGACGCAGGCCGGGAGAGACAATTGGATCGGTCTTGTCCTTTACCTTTTTCGCTACAGGAGGGATCCGTAATTCTGCTTCCAACTTCAGGAAGCCACGGACTGCATCCAGCTGTCCTTGGGGATCGGTGCGGATATTTTCGTACAGTAACACCTGCAGCTGCTGGGCAGGAAACAGGTCGAAATAGGGCTGCAGCTGCTGGTGATAGAGCCCTCCGTTGAGGAACCGGCCACCAGCAGCACGGCGCGGGTCGAGATACTCTGCCACATCGCGCCCGACTTCCCCGCGACGAAATAGCATACAGTAGTCGGAATATGCGCGGTCCACGGGATTGCGAAGCTGCGCGATCAGCAGAACACCTGGTATCGCCTGCCTGATCCTTTCTGCAACGCCGGGAGTGTCCATGTATGAGTTGGATTTTTCTCCGATCAGGCGACGGTCTCCTGTGCTGTCGAACTGTGCAAGATACCATTCGTCTCCCTTGTCGTAGTTCCTGCTGAAATAATGCAGCTCAGGATCCGGCATGCAAACCGTGGCATCTTGCTGAAGGGATTGCTGCAGCCACGTCGTCGCACTTTTGGTTGCGCCAATGATCAGAAAATTGATGTCTTCGACCTGCATAGCAACTCCTTCCCCTTGAATTCATTCGAACTCGGCTCTGCCGGCAAGCCGCCGATAAATATTCACGATGGAATCAACGTGGCGAGCTACGCCATAGTGGGCGAGCGCCGATGTTCGCGCTGTTTCGCTTATCCGACGCCACTCCGCCCGGTTCGTGAGCAAGATATTCATCGGCTCGACAAAAGCGGACGGGTTTTCAGGCTGGACTAAAAAGCCGGTCTCGCCATGATCGATGGCCTCCGGATTGCCTCCGTGATCGGTCGCAATGACCGGCGTTCCAAGCAGCATAGCCTCGATCAGGGTCCTGCCGAATGGTTCGTTCACGGCCGGAACCAGGAGAATATCGACGGAGCACATGTAGGGGGCGACGGGCAGGCGAAAGCCCATCAAATGGATCCGGTCGGCAATACCGAGCTTCTGCGCCAACGCCTTAACCTCACCATCCATCCGGATGCCATATTGTTCGGGCGGGCCGAACAGCAGGCCGGCAATTGGAACGTCCGGGTGCTGCATGTGAAAGGCATGAACGGCCTCCACGAACCGGAGTGGCCGTTTGCGGTCTATCAGAGCGCCAAAGTACCCGACAAAATGGGTGTCCTCACGCAGTCCCAGCTCGCGCGCCACGGCAAGGCGGCACTCATCGCGATCGGGTATGTCCGTTGGATGGTCGAAAGGACTGTGGATCACAGACAGCCTGTTTTTCAGGGAAATGACAGGCGCGGACGGCTGCGCGAATTTCGATACCGTTACGACATGGCTCGCCAGCAGAGGTGCAAGCAGGTTGACGCCCTTGGCCGTCGGATCGCCGCGATGGTGCCAAAGAAGCTTTGCCCCRGACAGAACCGTCGGAAGTGCCCATGTTGTGTGAACCAGGCCGTTGTTGGTGTGGACGATGTCAATTTTATGCTGACGCAGAAAGCGCAGAAGTTTGAACATGGTCCACGGATATTTCACAGCCGCCAATGCCCTGCGCTGAACACTATTGCCGTGACGCGGCCTTAAAACGTCAGCATCATCGATGCCGATATAGCTGATGTTTTTTCCATTTAAGTATTTTGAAAAATCGCCTTTGTTGCTATGCAGCATAATGACTGGCTGTACTTTGGTTCTGTCGAGGGCCAAAATAAGGTGTACAGCGGAAATGTCGCTTCCACCGAAATCGTCGCCAGCAAATGGAAATGCAACAACTATTGGTTTTGTTTCCAAGAAGTCTAATCCCCACGGCGCATCACGGAATATTTAAGATCATAGTATTCAAAGACATTATCAGTCGAGAGAATAATGAGAACTTTTCGGATGCGACCGCTCTGTTTTGCAGATCAGATTGATTCTGACGAGAAAAGRGAGCACTTTGTTGCAAATAGTGGCCGGCTTTCTAGGTTGTCCCGCCCGCCGCTGCACGACGTTTTAATTGGAAAAAAGGCGGGGGAGGGCCGTTACGGATGAGGAGCATTGGTCCGCAGGTTATTGCGTTGCGACCAAGCAGACCGCAATATTTGATCACTTCGTCGTTGCGTGTGGC
>NZ_JBFUBH010000094.1:0-8614 GCF_056405855.1 Pararhizobium sp. P1_E7
TCCTTGGCCAGCGTCGGTGCGAGGACCGCGGTCGGATCGAGTTTCGCACCCAGAAGGCCAGCCGGCAGTCCGGCGTCCCAGAGCATGTAATCCTGATCGTGTCGGATCAGGTAGCAGCTGTCGGTCAAGGTGCGCTTCTCGCCGATATGATTGAACGTATCGGAAAACAGCGAAAGGTCACGGACCTCGATCTCGCCGCAGTCGAGCCGCCAAAGCTCGACGTCGGCGGAATAAGCGGTGGATGCCGTCAGGGCAGCGCCGGCGAAGAAGATCGTTGCAATCGGGTTCATGGTAGTCTCCGTGGATGGTGACCGCTTCTAACGCACCTCTCGAGCGGTGCAGGGTCCGATTCGATCGATTTTGACCCCGAAACGCTCATGGGCCGGGTTTTTTCCTGGTTCGCTCTGAAGTAACTTTCCCGCCATGAATATTCATTACAAAAATAACGACGACGCCCATCTCCGCTCCATGCTGGTGGAACGCTTACGGCCGATGATGGCGCCGAACGGCACCGCGGGCCGCTTCGCGCGCGGCAGGCAGCTGTTTTCCTACTGCTCCATCGACAGGGAGCGGCTGAGGGCGGTCGAGCTTCCCTGCCCGGTCATCGGCATTTTGCTGCGGGGGCAGAAGGAAGTCTGGCTCGGCGATACGCCCCATGTGTTCGAACCGGGCACGGTCTTCGTTCTGCCCGGACGGGTGCCGATGGATGTCGTCAATATTCCTGCCGGGCCGACCTCATCCTATGAATCTCTGCTGCTGGAGGTGCCGGCTCTACCGTCAGGTGTGACGCCGCTTACGGGAGGCGAGAAGGAGAGCATTCGCAATGGCGACAGACAGTTTCGCGTACCACTCGATCAGGATCTCGTAGATACACTGGTTCATGCGGCAACGGCGATCGCCAGCGAAGCTCTGGGCGAAGCGGTCAAGGCGGTGCGGCTGATGGAAGTGTTGACGCTCCTGCGGCCGATCCCTGCCGCCCGTCCGCTGTTCGAAGCGAGCCTGTCGGACGAAGTCGCCTGGCTGATCGGAAGCGCGCCGTCGGAGGCCTGGACGGTCGAGCGCGTCGCAGAGCATCTCGGCTTTGGGGCTTCGACCCTTCGCCGGCGTCTTGCGGCCGAGGGCACATCCTTCCGCGCGGTCGTCCGGGTTGAGCGGCTTCGCGCCGGCCAGAGAGCCCTTGCATCCGGCGCATCGAGCTTTGCCGCCGCCGAGGCCGCCGGCTACGCCTCGCGCTCGCATTTCGCCCGGCGATATCGGGAGAGCTTCGGCCAGTCGCCAAGCGGTCGTCGCCCCTGATAACCAGGTGTGCGGTTCGATTACTTTCAAGGCGGTCATCGTGACGAGGATGGCCTCGCCTCGAAGACAATGGAGCCTACCGCTGTGTAGGTTTCTTCTCAAGGTAATGTGGATAACTGGGAGCTTGGCAACGCGTGACTGGCCCATGAGCAAAACCGGTCAGCCGCGTCGTTCTTTCGCCGATGCTGAAACAAAAGGTAATTCCGGTCGCAGTTTTCGGGAACATCCGACAACAGAACCAAGTCTCCTCTCTCCAGCTCGGCGCATATCAGCGATGTAGGGCACAGGGCAACACCGTGCCCGGCGATGGCGGCAATGCTCAAGAGATTGAAATCGGCATAGACGGTACTGGAGTTTATGCTCTCGGATGCGACGCCACATTTCTGAAGCCATCTGGACCAGGCAGTGCGATCCTCATCGTGCAGCAATGTTGCTGCGCTGAAATCTATGCCATCTCCAGTTCTCGGCGCGCGTGCCAGATAGCTTGGTGCACAAACCGGGCGAACTTCACCCGCCAGAAGTTTTGTCGCCGAGTAGGGGCCTTCATATGGCCCATCCAGATAGGTGATCAGAATGTCGAGCTCGGACAAATCGATCCTATCCCCTGCAAGGGCATACGAGATGTTCAGGGAAATCTGCGGATTGGCATTCTTGAAATCTGCGATTTTGGGAATGAGCAAGCGAGAGGCGACGGACGGAATGACTGCAACTCGCAACTGGTTCGGCACCACGCTTATTCTAAGCGTATCAAATATATCGGCTACTCGTTCCAAATCTCTGTTGAGCTCTCGAAACAGCACTTCTGCTCGTTTGGTTACCCTGACGCCCGACACGTCGCGGTGGAATAGCTCGACCCCACACCAATCTTCGAGCTTTTTGATCTGCTGGCTTACAGCGGAGTGAGTCACGCATAGCTCGTCTGCAGCTTTCGAGAAGCTGGAAAGACGGCCTGCTGCTTCGAAGGCGCGCAGCCAATTGAGAGGGGGCAAGTGACTCATGATGTTAGATAATCTTACATCATGCGTTAGAAAGCAACGTTTGCCTTGGTCATTGCCGCCGGTGATAAATGCTGCCAGCTGATGGCTCCAGAGTGAGGAATTCATGAAACCCAATCCGATAACCACCGCACCCGCGGATGCTGCCGCACGCAAGGCAATCCAGCCGCTGGTCTGTTATCCGGTCGAGACGCTGCCCCGGCCGGATTTGGCGGCTTACCAGGCGCTGCGCGACGATCTTGAGCTTATCGAAACGGTTGTCGTGCCTCCGCGGGCGGCTGCCACCTGGACGGTACCTGCGGGGCACTTCTGCCGCATAGTTTGCAGCGAGGGGCCGCAGGTCGGGGATCTCAACCTGTTCAACGCCAATGATCTGAAGGAGCGGCTCTATACCGGCAAGACGCGGGCACTGAACGGCACCCATGTTGGGCTTGGCGATCAGCTGTTCTCCAACTTTCCGTATCTGCGTCCCATCGCCACTATCACGCATGACACGCTGGACTGGTACGGCTTTGATGAATTCGGCGGCGCGGTGCATGACGTGATCGGTACGCGCTGCGACCCCTATACGCATAATCTGCTCAGCCAGGGAGGGCAGTACCACTATTGCTGCCACTCGAACCTCACCCGCGCTTTCGCACGCAAGACCGGCATGGCGCCGCAAGAGGCGGAGACCTACGTGCACGATGTACTGAACGTGTTCATGTGCACGGGCTTCATGCGCGATACGGGGCAGTATTTTATGAAGGCGAGCCCGGTGAGGCCGGGCGATTACATCGAATTTTTCGCCGAGATCGATCTTCTTGGCTGCATGTCGGCCTGTCCGGGCGGGGATTGCTCGGCGCAACATTCTTCCGATACGGCGAAGTGCTATCCGATGCTCGTGGAAATTTTCAAGGCAAAGGGCCTGCCGGAAGGCTGGGTGCCGCCGCCGACCAGCGGCTACGACGGCACGCACGGGGAATGAATGTAGCGCCGGAAAACAGCTCACGTTGCCGGTATTTCTTTCAGAAGCGTTCACAAGGTCCACGAATAGGCCCTGGAGGCGCAGGATCGACTGCTGGGAAGCGGCTCTCGTTCCGTCCCGCGATCAGTGCGCGTTTGTGGTCGTCGGAAGGAGTGGGTTCGGCAACGTCGTCGCCGATCGGTTAGGTTTCCAACGCAGCATGTACCGTCCGCGCTCTGACATCGCGAGCCGTTGGATGAGGCCGTATTCCCAGTGCCCGAACTGCTTGCGCTCTGAACGACGTCGGGCCGGTAGAGAATGTTGACGTCCGGGGTGAACCGCCGACCATGGCGGCGTCTGGCGTGCCGTGGCCGGCGCCTGGCGCGGTGCTCCGGCAGATGCGGCCATAGCCTTATTGCTTGGCCGTCCGAGGAATAGGCGAACCCTCTCGTTCCTTGCAAGGATAAGTCATTGTTATCTATTGCAAGTCGTACTTCATCCTTGAACCCACCCCGGCTACAGGTTCCAGATCGATAAGATACCTTATGGAACTGGAGCAGGCCCTGAACGTCTTATGGACTGAGACAACGGTCGCTGCATACTTACGGCGAAGCGATCGGAACGGATCTATCAGCCTGAACAACTCATGGCATTCCTGTCTCCGGCCGTCGGCGCCTTAAGCTCCGTTACCTGCCCCTTGTTCTGCATCTTCAAAAATCGGCGCTGCTTTGTCTCCGCCGCCAACCTTATGCTCATCCAGCGGCATGGTTAAAAGATTGATCGGTGTGGAGACAGTCGTCGCTGCCAACCGACCAATGCCCCCCGCCGTTCCCAGGCGAACCGACGCGCCGGAATGTGGGCCACGAATGGCGCTCAAAAAATGGGCGGCGGCGCTGTCGAGTCTCTTTCGACAAGAGACGGTTTCAGGGCGATCGGTCCCTCAACCGGTCCTCTTCCGAGAACCGCTCGGATAGCGATTTCCGCAATCTCCTCGATCGGCTGGCGAACCGTGGTCAATCGGGGCAGGACGAGAGAGGCCAATGGAATGTCGTCAAATCCGACGATGGACAGATCTTCCGGAACCCGGATGCCCAGGTCCCGTGAAGCGCGCAGCAATCCGATTGCCTGTTGATCATTCGCCGTAGCGATCGCGGTCGGGCGAACGTCTGCATCTCCATTCAAAAGCCTGCGGCCAAGCGCTTCTCCGGACTTGTAGTCGAAGTTGCCTTCGAGAACCGTCAGTTCCACAGCGCCTTGCGACCGGTTGGAAAGCACCTCCTGGATCTGGTAGCGAAAGCCGTTCAAGCGCTGTATCGAAACATCTGTTGTGGAAGGGCCGCTGATGTAACCGATCCTGCGATGACCGAGCTCCAGAAGGTGGCTTGCCGCGAGCCGACCACCCTCGAAATTGTCGACCGCCACCAGCGAATGCCCGGTCAATGGGCGGTCTATCGTAACGCTCACCAGGCCATCGGGCAAAATTCCCCCGACCAGGCTGCCGCTGACCGGCGCGATGACAATCCCGGCAGGCACGTGGCCGAGCAGGCTCTGAACCTGTTTGCACTCGGCTTTTGGGTCATCATGCGTGTTTGCCAACAAAACAGAGTATCCCGCAGCCGAGGCGAGGGTCTCCAAATGCTTGGCCAGTTCCGCGAAATACGGATTCGTGATGTCAGGGATGACAAGGCCGATGATATCCGACTTGTTCAGCCGCAGGTTCCTGCCAAGACTGCTCGGTCTGTATCCCAGCCTCTCGATAACCGCTTCAACCCGTTGCCGGATTGCCGGATTGACAGTCTCATTTTTAGCCAGCACGCGGGACACGGTTCCAACAGAAACTCCGGCATCCCTCGCCACATCCTTGACGGTAGGGTTCAACGCGATCTCCAAACGGTTTCGTCCGCATAGCATAGTTTCGTCCCCCGCAGAGACAATTTTGTCGAAATGAAACGTTTCATATTGACGCTTTGAAATTTTCCGCATAGGTCATTCTAACGTTCTCATAGATTCTATGAAACGTTTCATCAGCGGCTGGAGGGCCGCTGAACCAACGGAGGATGGACATGAAATTCTTTACAGCCGCATCTATTCTTGCGCTCTCGCTCGCGACCGCACTGCCGACCATCGCGTCCGCGGCAGACAAGCCGGTCGTCGGGCTGGTCATGAAGTCGCTTGCCAACGACTTCTTCAAGAACATGCTGGAAGGCGCCGAAGCCCATGCCAAAAAGCGCGGTGACTACGAGCTCAAGGCCATCGGCATGCAGAACGAAACGGATTTCGAAAGTCAGCTGAACGGCGTGGAGAATTTCATCACCCAGGGCGTCGATGCCATTGTGATCGCGCCGGCCGACTCCCGCGCAATGGTCGCCCCGCTGAAGAAGGCGATGGATGCCGGAATTACCGTCATTAACTTTGACGTCTCGCTCGACGAGCAGGCGAAGAAGGATGCGGGCATCGATCTTGCCTTCGTTGGCCCGGACAATCGTGGCGGTGCCAAGATGGTCGGCGAAGCTCTTGCCAAGTCGCTGGGCGCGGGAGGCAAGGTTGTCATCCTTGAGGGCAATCCTGGTGCTGACAACGCTGCCCAGCGCAAGCTTGGCTTCGAAGATGCAATCGCCGAGGGCAAGCTCGATCTTCTGGACTCTAGGACTGCGCATTGGGAAACGGAAGAAGCCAACTCCGTCTTCTCGACAATGCTGACCGCGCACCCCGACGTCCAGGGCGTCCTGGCCGCCAATGACTCGATGGCCATCGGCGTCATCAAGGCGCTGGACGCCGCCGGTCGTTCGGACATCAAGGTCGTCGGCTTCGACAATGTGCCGGCTGTCGCTCCGCTTGTGAAGGACGGCAAGCTGCTGGCCACCGTGGACCAGTTTGGTTCGCAAATGGCGGCCGACGCGATCGACAAGGCACTCGAAGTCGTGGCCGGCGGACCGAAACTCGAAGGCTGGGTCAAGACCAACATCGAACTCGTCACCAAAGACAACGTGAAGTAACCCCGACAACTCGCGCCGCACTGGACGTCTCCGGTGCGGTTCTCTTCCCGAAGGGGTTCCCATGACATATCCGGATTCCCGCGTAGCGCAGGCTGCCGCGGCCGAGACAACGCGTGTACCCATCCTCGACCTGCACGACGTCCGCAAACGCTTCGGCGGCACAGTTGCGCTGAATGGTGTGACATTGTCCATTGCGCCCGGCGAGGTACACGGGCTTATCGGCGAGAACGGTGCTGGCAAGTCCACTCTGATCAAGATCCTCTGCGGCATCGTAAAACCCGATTCAGGAGCAATCAGGCTGGCGGGTGAAGCCTATGAGCCCCAGACGCCACATGATGCGAAGGCGCGCGGACTTCAGGTCGTGCATCAGGAGTTCAACCTGCTTCCCTTCCTTTCCGTCGCGGAAAACATCTTCATCGAGCACCTGCCGCGCAATCTGTTTGGCGTGGTCAAGCGCAACGACATGAATGCACGTGCCCGCGCCGCCCTCGATGCCATTGGTCTGAAGGATATCGACGTCCGTTGGCCGGTGGAGCGTCTCGGCATCGCACACCGCCAGTTGGTCGAAGTCGCCCGTGCGCTCATGACAGAGAGCCGTGTCCTCATTCTCGACGAGCCGACCGCGACGCTCACGTCCCGCGAGACGGATCGGCTTTTTGCCATCATCAACGACCTGCGCAGCCGTGGCGTCTCGGTGATCTTCGTCTCACATCACCTGGACGAGATCTTCCGCATCTGTGACCGCGTCACAGTTCTGCGCAACGGCGAGACTGTTTTTTCTCGCCGGATCGGCGAAACCAGCCATGACGAACTCGTGCGAGGTATGGTGGGTCAGCAGTTGCAGAGAGAAATGGCAAGTGAGGCGATATCCAGCGCAGGGCAGGACACCGCCCTCTCGCTCGTCAATTTCCGCCATGCTCAATCGCCCCATGCGGACGGCATTTCGCTTGATCTGCACAAGGGCGAAATTCTGGGAATTGCGGGCCTTGTGGGCTCGGGCCGGACGGAATTGCTCCGCGCGATCTTCGCAGCCGAGCGGCCGCTCTCGGGAACTCTTCTGAAAAACGGCAAGCCCATCACGTGCCGCTCGCCTCGCGAGGCAATCCACGCCGGTATCGGCTTCGTAACCGAAGACCGCAAGGAAGAGGGCTTGATCCTGACGATGCCGATCGCTGCCAACGTAACGCTTGCGTCGCTGTCGAGCATTTCGCGGTTTGGCCTGCTCGACCGGAAGGCGGAAATCGCGGTGACTGAACAGCTCGGCGCTGATTTGAAGCTCAAATACGGCGGTCCGTCGAAACATGCCGCCACGCTTTCAGGCGGCAACCAGCAGAAGGTGGTTCTGGCCAAGTGGCTGGCACGCAATCCGCAGGTCCTGCTGCTCGATGAGCCGACCCGCGGTGTCGATGTCGGGGCCAAGGCGGAAATCTATGCGCTGATCCGTAGGCTCGCCGGAAAGGGTCTGGCTTTGCTGGTCGTCTCTTCCGAGCTACCGGAGCTGATGACGCTTTGCGACCGGATCATGGTGATGTCGCAGCACCGTATCGTCGGCGAGCTGCCGCGTGAGGATTTCTCCGAAGAAAAGATTTTGACCTTTGCCTATCAGGGCGAACGAAGACAGACGGGGCACTAACGATGCAATCACTTGATAAGACAACGCTGAACGCGCCCACCGAGTCATCTGTGTCGGGCATGTCAATGAAACTGCTGCTGCGCGATGCCGGCATAGGAATCGCACTGCTGCTTCTGATCGTTTTCTTCTCGTTGAGCACCGAGCATTTTCTGACGCCCAACAATATCTCCAACATCCTGACTCAGATCACGATCAACCTCATTCTTGCCATTGGCATGACGTTCGTCATCCTGATCGGCGGCATCGATCTGTCGGTCGGATCCATGCTTGCCTTCTGTGCGGTTGTGGCGGGTACGGTGCTGACCATCCCCGACCTTTCCGTGACCCAGGCTGTCGGTCTTGCAACGCTCGCGGCTATTGGCACGGGCGTCGTCTGCGGCTTTCTCAATGGCTGGATCAGCGCCTATTGGGGCCTGCCGTCCTTCATCGTCACGCTCGGCATGCTCAACATCGCGCGTGGAGCCGCTCTGCAAGTGACCGATGCGCGTACGATCTATTCGTTCCCACCAAGCTTCAATGCCTTTGGTTCGCAGATGGTGGTCGGCGTGCCGGTGGTATTTCTCATTGCCCTGGCACTGGTTGCGGTCGCGTGGTTCGTGCTGTCCAAGACAGTCTTCGGCCGCTTGCTCTACGGGATCGGCAACAATGAGGAGGCCGTGCGCCTCGCGGGTCATTCTCTGATGTTCTACAAGGTGGCGGCCTTCACAATCGCTGGCGCGCTGGTCGGGATTGCAGCCATGGTCTACAT
>NZ_JBFUBH010000095.1:0-8537 GCF_056405855.1 Pararhizobium sp. P1_E7
CTCCTTGACGCCCTGTTCATTCCCTCCTTGACGCCCTGTTCATTCCCTCGGGCTATCACCCCCGCACGATTGCCGGACGACCAGCCGGCATGGCAGTTTCCTCACTCCCGGCTCGACAGGCCGTCCTTCTGCGAGCGCCAGAACGGTTAATCCCGCCCGCCGCCCGAGTTCCTTCAGTTCCATGTCCACCGTCGTTAACGGCGGCCTCGTTTGGGCTGCGACAATCTCCCAATTGTCGAAACCAATGACGGACACATCTTCCGGCACCCTGATGCCCCGTTCGCGCAGCGCATCCACGGCGCCACGCGCGATCTGGTCGTTGCCACAGAACAGCGCGTCGGGCTTTTCTCCGGGTCTCGTCCAGATCTGTGCGATTGCCTCATGGCCCCAGCTTTCCGACCAGACGCCGTACATTATCGGCTCGGCGCCACCTGCCGCCCGGCTATAGGCCTCGGCACGTTCGTGCACCGAAAAGAAATCCTTCGGCCCGGTGACATGCGCGATCCGCCGCCGTCCGATCCGCAAAAGCCATTCCACGGCAAGCGTTGCGCCCTGCGCATCGTCGGACCGGAAGGTGACGCTGTTTGGCGTGCCCTCGGTAAAAGCGTAGACCACCGGAACCGGTAGGTTGGAGAGGTCGACGGGCAACCGCCTGTCCAGCCGCTTGCCGGTGGCGATGATGCCGTCGACCTGCTTGTCGAGCATGGCTTCGACATGGATCTGTCCCAGCGCCGGATCATCCTCAATCGCGCAGAGGAAGACCGAGACGCCGTGATCGACCAGCGCCTCCGAAATACCAGCCATGACCGGCAGCGTGAAGCGCCCGTAAGTGTCGTTGGTCAGGAGCCCGATGGTGAAGCTGCGTTTGCTGAGCAGGCCACGGGCGAGGGCGTTCGGACGGAAGCCGATCTCGCTTGCCACGCGTTTGACCCGCTCTCGCGTCTCGTCTCCCATGCGCCCGTTATTGTTCAGCGCTTTCGACGCGGTCGAGATGCTGACACCCGCCGCAGCGGCAACATCATGGATCGTAATCCGCTTTTTTGCTTCTCCGGTCTGCAGAACATCCTCCCTCAGTTGTCGTGAGAAAACCTTTTACCAATCTACTTGTCAACTGAGAAAAGGTTTTCTCATCCCCTTTTGCGTTTTTGGCGGTGAACTAATCAGCGGCGGCATTTGCGCTTGGGCCGGCAGTTCCAGACATTGGCGGCCGGTTTCCTGATCGAAACGGAGCAGGGGGTGAAAAGCGCCGGCGGGAGCGGATCAGGCAGCCTTGGTCATCTCCTGAAACAAGAACCCCGCCACCAGTGAAGGTGACGGGGCTGATCTTTCTCCTCTTGAAGGCAGCGCTGGGCAAACGCTCCGCTTGACACTGGATGGCCTACGAGGCGCTCAATGCGTGAGCCTCAGCAAAATCCATTCAGTTTAAGGATCTTATGTGCCTCGATCGATGCCCGAAGCTCGTCCTCGGAGTTGCGGTTGCCTTGGTTGGCGTCGGGATGGTGCATTTTGAGCCTTTCCTTATAGCGGCTCCTGATTTCCTCCGGTGTCGCCTCCGGCGAAAGACCGAGTGTTTCGAAAGCCTTGGCCTCGAGCACCTTGAGTTTTCGTTTCTGGAGATCGGCCTTTTGCGCCTGGCGCTGTGCTGCAGTCTTACGGGCATTCAATGCCTTTGCAGAACCGGAGCGAACAGTCGATGGGATCGGGATTTCGGTCGCTTGGCTGACCCTCGTTCCCTGGGTCGGACGGCTGCCGGCTGTCGCTTCCCTTTGATAGCGAGCGACGTCCGCGTTTGATGGAGCCGTCGTGTAACTGTATCCCTGGTTATATTCCTTGACGTGCTCAAGACAGAACAACAGATAAAGGCCCTCAGCGCCGGGCCCGACAGGGGCGCGATGCGTGCCAACCTTTTCACAACAGTCCCATTGGCATCTCGGGCCAGTGGGTTCGCGGGCGGAAGCGGACTTTTTGCGAGCAGATCTAAGGCCCACGAATATTTTCGAATCAAGCGTCATCGCATCTATATGGATGCCGCGCGTCGCCTCGGCAAGATTTAGCTAATTCGCTCGCCAATCCCTCAAGCTGTCAGTAAACCCAAATCAGGGTGATCTTTGCATGAGCACCCATGCTCAACGAGGCAACCTCGAATGGTTTGGTGATGATCGGCATACCAGGTGAAAATGGCTGCATCAGCCACATGTCGACCAATCATGCCATTGACGCCGGCTTTGAAAGTGCCAATCGATGACGTCCGCCATTCCCGACTTTGCGAGCGAGCGATATCGGTGCCAACGAGGTATCAACCTTCGAACGCCGGCGCCTGATCGAGCACGCCGCAAGAATGATTGCTGAGCAGCGGATACAACTCGCGGCTATCCGGATGTAGACCCGCCGATCAAACACCTGGCGGGCGGCTTTTGCGCAGCAGGGCGCCGCCGACAGGACGCTTGCATTTGTTCCGAGAATTGTCATGCTGCTTGGCGTCAATGCATGATTGAAATGTGATAATTTCGGAGCTCTGCAAATGGTAAAGAACTCACCTCATCAAATCGATTTGCATGTCGGCAATCGTCTGAGGTCGCGACGCCTCGTCTTGGGGATGAGCCAAGAAAAGCTGGGCGAGGGCTTGGGTATTACCTTCCAGCAGATTCAGAAATATGAAAAAGGCACAAATCGCGTCAGCGCAAGCAAACTGATGGTTGCCGCGACGGTGTTGAGTGTACCAGTTAGCTATTTTTTCGAGGATCAGGCCCCGGAGCCCGATAGCAGTACGCGGGAGGTCGATGAAATCGGCACTTTTCTGCACTCGCGAGAAGGTGTTGCACTGAACCAGGCCTTTACCTCAATCAAGAGCAAACGGGTGCGCCAGACCATCATCACCCTGGCCAAAGCCATGGCAGACGCCGATGACACCGTTTCTGCCGCCGACGCTGTGATCAATTCACCATCCGCAACGCCGTGAATCAAATGTTCCTGCAGACATTCGGTAGGTTACGCCTGCTCGATGCTGCCGGGCAGGAGTGTAAATATCCTCGAAAAGGACTGCTGCTCATTGCCTACATGGCATGCAGCCCGTTCTCGGAGATCAGCCGAGATGAGGCTGCCGACTTCCTTTGGGGGAGCGGAGACCGAGCCCTTGCGTTCACGAACCTCCGGAAACTGATTTCGCGTCTTCGGACGACGCCGGAAACGGTGCTGTCTTTTTCGGCGACCCATGTTTTCCTCAATCGACACGATTTCGCCTGTGATGCCGACGTACTGGGACCTTCCCAACAGGCGGCAGTGCCGTTGTCTTCCCTTGTCGATCTGATGAGCCGCACGTTCCTCGGCGAACTGGGCGAGGCAGATGGAGTGGCGCTCCACTGGGTGAAAGATCAGCGTCAGAGACAATTGGAACTGGTACGTGCGCGGTTTCTCGATCCTTCGGCTGATATCTCCACGGCCACGGAGGTCGCGGCGGCTCGGCAAGCTGCATTCTTCATCCTCGAGCGTTTTCCGGATGATCAACTGGTTCGCGACAAACTATCGATTGGGCCCCGGTTAACGATAGCCGAACGGGTGGGGGAACAGGAGAGCGTAAAGGGACCACCCCAATTCGAGGACACTGAAGGCGCTGCCCACGTATCGAGACTACCGCGTGTCGCGCTCTTGCCGCCGGTGGGCGTCCACTCCTTAAATCTGGATCTTCCCACCGCAAGTGCACTGATCGATGATGTCGCCATCGGGCTATGTGCCCTCCGCGGGCTTTCGATCGTTGCGCCCTATACGGCGGAGCGCATTCGCGCCAGCGACGACAAGTTCCTGCTGCTCGAAAAGCATGACATTTCCTATGTCGTTGACACAAAGCTGACTGGCGACGGGCTCTTCGTTCAGATCATCTTCGTTCCGTCCGACAATGTGATTTTTGCTGACCGTTTCGAAATTTCTCGTGGGCTGCTGTCGTCGCATCGCAAGGCGCTTGCAGAGGTCGTCACCGACCGGATACTCGCCGAGCTCAAGCGCAACGAGCGGGCGTTGAAGGATTACGAGTTTCATCCAGCCGCCTACCAGCGATATCTCATGGGCGTGCAGCAGATGAGCAAGCTTACTTTACCGTCCATTCGCAGCGCCCGAAAGACGTTCCGGGAAGCGCTGCAACACAACGGCGATTTTTCGCACGCGTTCAGCGGCCTTGCCAAAACCTACTCTATCGAATGGGTTTTGACGGCACGCGGTGACGTCGAGTTGCTGCACAAGGCAGAAGAGAGTGCCCGCTCTGCAATCGAACGCAACCCCGACATCGCATACGGCTACAAAGAACTTGGCATGGCCAAGCTCTATCTGGGGCAGCTTGACGAAAGCCTCGATGCGCTCGCCCGCGCAGAGGAACTGAGTCCACACTACGCAGATGCGATATACAGCTTTGCAGACTCGCTCATTCACGCATCACGCCCGAGAGACGGCCTGGAAAAGATCGAGCGGGCCATATCGCTCAATCCGCTTGGACCCGATGAATATTTCTGGTGTGCCGCCGGCGCGAGCTACTTTGTCGGTGCGTTCGACAAGGCGGTTTCGCGTATCCAGAGTATGTCCAACCAGGCGTCAGCGCATCGTTTGCTTGCCGCAAGTTGCGCCATGCTGGGGGACACGCGCCGGGCGCATCACTATCGCCGAAAGGATCGGGAGGCAAATCCGCAATTCGACTTGCAGAAGTGGCTCGCGGTTGTGCCCATCAAGGAGCAGTGGCAGAAGGAATTGTACCGGGAAGGTCTCGTCAAGGCCGGGTACTGAGATTTCAACAACAGGAGAAAAGAAATGTCGAAAGTCGTTGTATTTGGGTTTCCCGGTGACGAGAAACTTTATGTCGCAGATGTGGACGCCGGTACCGTCGCGCCGCTTGGCAAAGTCACCGGCACGCTTGCAACCGCCAGCCAGCTTCGCGCCTCCGGCGGCGTGGTGATCAAGGATGTCGACTTCGCTGTAGCCGTCGCCTCCGCAGCATCCGTGTCGGCGGGCCTTTTCGATACCTGATGCTACACGAAACGGAACCGCAGGACAGGGTGTGCAGTCCGGTGGAGACCGTTCACCGCGTTTCTTCCTTTTTTGCTGAATTCGGCATTACCCGTCTTGCCCGCCATACGGGGCTGGATCGTATAGGCATACCCGTTTGGTGTGCCTATACGCCGAATGCAAAATCCATTGTCGTTGCGCAGGGCAAAGGTCTCACGGACGATGAGGCGAGGGCATCCGCGGCCATGGAAGCCGTTGAGCGGGTCGTCGCATCCCAACCGCGTTGCGATATCATCCATTCGTCGCCGCAGAACCTTGCAAGCACGGGCAAGCGGTTCGATAAACTCCCGTCGCTTCTGGGAAGAAGACAAGCGCCTGTCGCTGACGATGAGCATATTCGCTGGGTTGTTGGCCACGACCTGATTTCTGGCGACGCGGTCCATGTGCCGTTTGATGCCGTCGTCCTCGATCGGACGATACTCGATTGCAGATATTGGCAGTCGTCGGACGGTTTGGCGTCGGGAAACACGCTGGAAGAAGCAATATTTCATGCACTCAGCGAGCGCATCGAGCGGGACGCCTATGTCCTCTGGCAGGTGTCAAACGCCAGGGCACGGACAGCGTCATGTGTGGATCCGGCGACGGTGAGCTGCAATGCCATTTCCTCACTGGTCAGTCGCATCGAGAACGCAGGTCTCATTCTGCGTTTGTTCGACATCACCAGTGATATTGGCGTTCCCTCCTTCACGGCGCTGGTTGCGCCAGTTGAAGCGCTTTCCGTGAACCAACCACGCTTCGTCGATGCAAGTTACGGGGCGGGTACGCACCCCTCGGCCCGCAAGGCCATTCTGCGAGCGATAACCGAAGCAGTTCAGTCCCGCATGACATTCATCAGCGGTGCCCGGGACGACATCTACCCGGCAGTTTACCGCCAAATCTTGGCGGAACAAACGCGCGATCTGTTGCGTGTGCATCCTCGCCCCGTTGCGCAAGATTTCACAACCGCAGTTGGTGGCTCGGATTTTAGCAAAATCGTCGCCGTCCTCGCGGGATTGGATCTGGGTCCCATCATCGCGGTTACTCTTGGTGATCCTCACTGGCCGTTCGCCGTTGCAAAAGTGCTCGCACCGCGATTGGAAAATCCGGAAGGCGACCGTGCACAACGATTTGGCGCCCGCGCTTTATCCAAGGGCTCCTTTGGATGAAGTGCGTTTTCGTAGGCCCGACATTGCCTGATGCACAGCAACTTGCCGGCGATATTGTCGTGCGCGCACCGGCGATCCAGGGCGACGTCTTTCGCGCCGTGGAGGAAGGTGCGACC
Organism: Pararhizobium sp. P1_E7; assembly: GCF_056405855.1. Lineage (NCBI taxonomy): Bacteria > Pseudomonadati > Pseudomonadota > Alphaproteobacteria > Hyphomicrobiales > Rhizobiaceae > Pararhizobium > Pararhizobium sp. P1_E7. The sequence continues at coordinate 6,308 of NZ_JBFUBH010000095.1, forward strand.
GTCATCGGTATCGTGGACGGTGGTTTCGAATACACCGCACCGGTATGGCATAAGGAAATCCTCTATGCGCTCAGCGCCGGCGTCACAGTTTTGGGTGCCGCCAGCATGGGCGCATTGAGAGCTGCGGAGTGCCACGTTTTTGGAATGATCGGTATCGGCAGGGTTTTTCAAGATTATTTGAATGGAACCCGCATTGATGATTCAGATGTTGCTCAGGTGCACGGCCCGGCCGAACTTGGCTGGCTTGCGTTGAGCGAGCCCCTGGTCAACGTTTCCGCCACAATCGAAAACCTGGTCGAGAAACGGGTAATCAGCCCGGGGGAAGGCGTCCGTATGCAGACAGCTGCCCGGGCCCTTTTCTTCAAGGACCGCACCTGGAAATCTCTTGTACTTCTCGCAGATATCGAGGACGGCAGGAAGCGCTCGATTGATGCTGCGCTTCAAACTTTTCAGGTGAACCTGAAACGCACCGATGCGATCGAGCTCTTGTCTGCCATGTCACGCTGCACTGCCATTCGAGCAAGTCCCAAACCGGATTGGCAGTTCCAGCACACAACTCTTTGGAACGAAATGGTGAAACACCATTCAATGACGCAAGGCGGCAGCAAACCATCCTAAGATGTGTCACGCCTGTGTCACGCGCAGTTTCCCTGAGCTCGGTCTAGTATCGGTTCAACAACTTTGCGGAGCCAGAAAATGACAGCAGCACAAGCCACTTTGGCCGTTTCTAGTCTGACGGAATCGACCGACAGCGAGATTGAAGAATTTCACGCAATAACCCGCCTGGTGGTCTTCGCGCGTGAGAGCGCGGCAAATCTAGACGCCCACCAGACTGTATATTGCCTCGATTTGGCGCTTGAGCAGATTGCCACGGAACTACGCCATCGCGCCGACAGCTCCGGCGATGTAGCGTCCTATTTTAAGGACGCGATCAAGCGACAGTAATGTGAGCGGCAGCTGCTCGACCCCGGCTCGCCCTAAACGGCGAAACGACCGTGACAATCATCCTGCAAAATGAGGAGGTGTTCGGCAACCGCGCGCTGCTTCAGGCCGGCAACCCGGCAAGACGCAGACCAGCGCGTAGGCGCTCCACATCTTTCGGCTCCCGCAGGTATGACACATCGACAAGCCAGTCGACGTATTCTGCCGGCCCCGCGGCTGGATGACCGATCCATAGCGTGCGCACTGCCTGAACGAATACATCCCCACATTCCTTGGCCTCTTCGATCCGACCCAGATGACCGTAGGCGGCCGCTCGCCAAGCCATGTCTCGCGGATGCCTTATCGGGGAATCGAAGGTCCTTTGCTCGAGGAGCGCAGCGGCCTCACTGTAACGCCCGAGTTGGAACAGGATGTGCGAGAGATAATAGTTATACCAACCTGGGTGACGCGGATTGATCCTCAGGGCAATTTGGGCGGCAGGCAGCCCACGTTCCGGTCGGCCCAAGGCCCCTTGCATCCATGCCCAGATGATCTGGATTATCGGGTCGTTCGGGTTCATGGATCGAGCTAAGTCCAGGTGACGTTCGGCGCGATCAAAATCCCGCCAGGTCAGACACATGAACCCAAGTGTGCAATGCACTTTCGGATCATTGTGATCGAGCATAAGCGCTTGCTCGGCAAACCGAAGTGCCTTTATCCTGTTTTCGTCCTTTTCCCGCGGCGCACCGATGCCATTATCGATCGCGCGATTGAGATATGCATATGCGAGGCCCGTGTAAGCCCGCGCAAAAGTCGGGTCGATTTTGATTGCACGCTCGAACAGGGAAAGAACTCGTTCCTGGCTCCCGGGCGTAAAGTCGTCGGAGAGGCGGTTGGCCTGGAGGAAGAGGTCATATGCGTGCATGTCCTCGGGCTGGCGTCGCCGCGCCGACACCTCTCTATCGTCCCGGACACGCTGGGCGACGGTCGCAACGATGTTCTGCGAGATCTCCTCTTGAATGGCGAATACGTCCTCCATCGCTCGATCGTAACGCTCGGCCCACAGATGTGTCCCGCTCGTTGACTCGACGAGCTGCGCCGTGACGCGCACCCGATCTCCTATCCGACGAACGCTCCCTTCCACGACATACTCCGCTCCGAGCGTTCGTCCGATTTGGCGCAGGTCCATGCTCTGTCCGCGAAAGGCGAATGAGGAATTGCGGGCAATCACCGTGAGCTCTCTGAACCTTGAAAGCTCCGTGATGACATCTTCGGTAATGCCATCGCTGAAATAAACCTGATCCGGATC
>NZ_JBFUBH010000096.1:0-8484 GCF_056405855.1 Pararhizobium sp. P1_E7
ACCTGCAACATTTCCGCGATGCCCTGAATGGTGACCGGCAGCCCGGGCGGAAAGCGGCCGGTCATGATAGCCTGGCGCAGGCTGCGATAAACCCATTGCTTCATCGATTCCATCGGCAGCTTGCCGAGCGAAACCAGCCCGATCGCGTCCATCTGTTTCAAGAGCCCTGATCCTCCTCTGGATGATGACATCAATATGGATAATCCGAAGCCGGGTCGAGACGGGATTTTCTCATTCTTTTGTCTCGCCCGTGCACCATCCAAGGCAGTGCGACCACATCGTCGTTGCGTGCATCGGCGCCAAGCCCTCTTTACAATATGATCATATAATGAACATTAATGATCAAACAACGCGCGGAGATGCAACGCTGGCTCGGACTGTGAGAACAATCGAAGCTCCGCCTGTTTCAATCCAAAGACAGCGCCGGCTATCAGGGGGCGCCGATCGCCTTTATGCATCTGCGCAGCGCGGGGCCGGCAGCAAAACCATGTTGCGGCATCGCCCATGGCCGGATATCGTCGGCATGAATAGCATCGGCCGGGATCAACCGGTTTCCACGAAAGCACACGTCATGACGGAGAATGCAGTGCGCAGAGAGCATGAATTCGTGTCCACGCCGTCGGCGCGGACGCTTCATGCCGAACTGATGCTCTTGTGTGCCCGTATCGGCTATTCGCCACCCGTGTCCATCTGACCTTTTCCGCCAAACGTCAGAAATTCAAGGATACGATGATGACCATCTCGAACCACAAATATTCCCTGCCGCAGTTGCAGGCGCAGGATGCTGCGCATTTTCTCCATCCCTTCACGGATCACAAGGAGCTTAGAGCCCTCGGATCCCGCATGATCGTGCGCGGCGAAGGACCTTATGTCTACGACAGCGAAGGCGGGGAGCTTCTCGATGCGATGGCCGGCCTCTGGTGCGTCAATATCGGCTACGGCCGCGACGAACTGGCGGACGTTGCCGCGGCACAGATGCGCGAGTTGCCGTATTACAATGCGTTCTTCAAATGTGCGACGCCCACCCCGGTAGAGCTCTCCGCCAAGCTTGCCGGGATCGCCCCGCCGAACATCAATCAGGTCTTCTACGGCTCGTCCGGTTCGGAAGCGAACGATACAGCTCTTCGCCTCGTGCGCCATTACTGGGCGCTCGAGGGCAAGCCGGAGAAGAACATCATTATCTCGCGTGACAATGCCTATCACGGCTCGACCGTGGCCGGAGCCTCGCTCGGCGGCATGAGCCACATGCACAAGCAGATGGGCGGCATGGTGCCCAACATCGTGCACGTGATGGCGCCCTATGCCTATGAGCTGGCATTGCCGGGAGAAAGCGATGATGATTTTGGCCTGCGGGCCGCCCGCGCCATCGAGGACGCGATCCTTGCGGCGGGCGCCGACAAGGTCGCGGCGTTCATCGGCGAACCCGTGATGGGCGCCGGCGGGGTCCGGATTCCACCGGCCAGCTATTGGCCGGAAGTCCAACGGATCTGCAGGAAATATGATGTCCTGCTGATGCTTGACGAAGTCATTACCGGTTACGGCCGCACCGGCGAATGGTTCGCCGCCACCACCTTCGGCATCGAGGCCGATACGATTACCACGGCAAAGGCGCTGACCTCGGGCTACCAGCCGTTGTCGGCGCTGCTGGTCGGTGACCGTATCGCCAGCACGCTGGTGGAAAAGGGCGGTGAATTTAACCACGGCTACACCTATTCCGGTCACCCCGTCTGCTGCGCCGTTGCGCTGAAAAACCTCGAGATCATTGACAGTGAGGGCCTCATCGACCGGGTCAGGAACGATACCGGCCCCTATCTTGCCAAAGAGCTTGCCAGACGGCTGAACGATCATCCGCTGGTCGGGCAAACACGGTCGATCGGGCTGATGGGTGCTATCGAGATCGTCCGGGACAAGGGTGAACGGACACGGTTCAAGCCGGATGGGACAGCCGCGATCAAGGTGCGCGATCACGCCGTCCAGAACGGGTTGATGATCCGTGCCACCGGCGATACGCTCATCATGTCGCCGCCGCTGATCTGGACCCGCGAAACGATCGATCTCGCCTGCGACCGTCTGCTGGTGGCTCTTGATCTCGCCGAAGCCGAGCTGGCGCCGCATCGATAGATACTGAACCGGTCGCGGCGAAAGCCGGCTTGCCGCATCGCCTGGAAATCCGGCCGATGCGGCTGGCCCCTTACTCACTCGCTTCTCCGCGTCACATGCGCTCAAAAGGATCGTTCGATGCACTCGCCCCTCCCGTCGGAAAAAGCTTTGGTACCGTTTGTCAGCGTTGCCAACATGATGCGCCTCGTGCATGCCGTCGGTATCGAGACCGTGCTGGTGGAACTGGCCGACGTCATCGAGGCCGATTTCCGGCGGTGGGATCTGTTCGACAAGACGCCACGCATTGCCTCCCATTCCAAAGAGGGGGTCATTGAGCTGATGCCGACATCGGATGGCGAGATATACAGCTTCAAATATGTCAACGGCCATCCGAAGAACATGGCGCAGGGCCTGCAGACCGTTACGGCTTTTGGGCTGCTGGCGGAAGTTTCCACCGGTTATCCGGTGCTTTTGACAGAGATGACGTTGCTGACGGCGCTTCGCACCGCCGCCACTTCCGCGATGGTTGCGAAACATCTTGCGCCGAAAGGTGCGCGCACCATGGCGATCATCGGCAACGGCGCCCAGGCCGAATTTCAGGCGCTCGCCTTCAAGGCAGTCTGCGGCATCGACCAGGTAAAACTCTACGACATCGATCCGCTGGCGACAGCAAAGACCGTCCGCAACCTCTCTCACTCCGGTTTGCAGGTGACCGCCTGCGCATCGTCGCAATCGGCGATCGAAGGCGCCGGTATCATCACCACCTGCACTGCCGACAAGCAGTTTGCGACCATCCTGACCGACAACATGATCGGCGCCGGGGTTCATATCAACGCCGTCGGCGGCGATTGCCCGGGCAAGACCGAGTTGCATCGCGACATTCTGCAGCGCGCCGGCACCTATGTGGAGTATACCCCTCAGACCCGCATCGAGGGTGAGATACAGCAAATGCCGCCGGAATATCCCGTGACGGAAATGTGGCAGGTCATTACCGGCCAGAGCGCCGGCCGTCGTGACGCCAGCCAGATCACGCTTTTCGACAGCGTCGGGTTCGCCATCGAGGATTTTTCAGCGCTCCGTTACATCAGGAGCAAGTTGAAAGGGACTGGTTTGTACCAGGACCTCGATATGATCGCCGACCCTGATGATCCACGCGATCTTTTCGGCATGCTGCAGCGGTCGCAGTAAAGAATAGGATCGTTGGCCTCGTTCCGGGCGCAGCAATTCTGCGGCCCGGATATCAGGCCGCGAGATATTTCCTTAGGAACGACCGGGTGCGCTCCTGGACCGGGGCGCGGAATATCTCGCTTGGCGGTCCTTCCTCGACAACAACGCCGCCATCCATGAACAGGACGCGGTCGGCGACTTCACCGGCAAAGCGCATCTCATGCGTGACGATCAGCATGGTCATGTGCTCTGCGGCAAGCTGCTTCATCACCGCATTGACCTCATCGACCAGTTCCGGATCGAGTGCCGAGGTTGCCTCGTCGAACAGCATGACCTTGGGCTGCATGGCCAGCGCCCGGGCGATCGCGACGCGCTGTTTCTGGCCACCGGACAGCCGCGACGGATAGGCATCGACCTTCTCTGCCAGCCCGACCTTCGACAGCAATTCGACGGCAAGTTCGCGGGCTGCCTTCTTGGCCATGCCCTTGAGAATGACCGGCCCCATGGTGATGTTTTCGAGCACGGTCAGATGCGGGAACAGATTGAAGTGCTGGAACACCATGCCCATCTGCTGGCGCACCGCATTGATATGGCGCTCGAACGCCTGACCTTTCAGGGACTGGTTGACTTGCACGCCATCGAGCCAGATCTCGCCGCCGTTCAGCGTTTCAAGATGGTTGATCGAGCGCAGAAGCGTGCTCTTGCCCGAACCGCTCGGGCCGATAATGGCGACGATCTGTCCGCGCGTGACGGATAGATCAATCCCCTTGAGGACGTCGAGCGCACCATAAGCCTTGCGGGCGCCCTTTACCTCGACCATGGGCCGCTGGACGGTCATCGGGATACCTCCACTTGCTTTTCGACCTGCCGCAAACCGGATTCAAGGACGAGATTGAGTATGTAATAAAGCGCTGCCACCGTGATGTAGAACTCAAACGGCCGGAAAGTCTCGCTGATGGCCAGCTGCGCCGAATGCACGAGTTCAGCGATGCCGATGATCGAAACCAGCGATGATTCCTTTAAAAGCACGATCAGGTTGTTACCGATCGCGGGCAGGGTGTTGCGCACCGCCTGCGGGATGACGACGTAGCGCAGCGTCTGGAACCGGCCGAAACCGATACTGCGCGCGCCTTCCGTCTGCCCGGCATCGACCGAGACGATGCCGGCGCGCATGACGTCGGCGTTATAAACCGCGAAGTGAAGCCCAAGCCCGACAATGCCTGCAACCAGTGCCGGAACGTTGATACCGATCTGGGAGAGGCCGAAATAGATTAAGAAGAGCTGCAAAAGCAGCGGTGTTCCCATGAACAGCCACATGAAAAAGCGGATCGGATAGGCAATCATCTTCGGCGCATAGAGCACGGCGACGGCAAAGAAGATGCCGAAGAAGAAGCTGATGACAGCTCCGCTAACGGTCAGGACCACCGTCCACCACATCCCCATGAGGAGGATATCGGTATAGGGCGTCACGACGCTGAAATCGAGACCTTGCATCCAGCCCTCCCTCAGTTGATTGCGTAGCGCCGGTCGAGACCGTCGACCGCCCGCGCCACGACGTAAACGATGAGCATGTAGAGCAGGGCTGCAATGCCGAAGATTTCAAACGGCTTGTAGGTGGAGCCGATGAAACGCTGCGCCGTGTAGGTCAGTTCGACGACCGAGATCGTCGATACGAGCGCCGATCCCTTGATCAGACCGACAGCGTTGACGCCGAGCGGACGGATCATCAGGCGGGCCGCCTGCGGCAGGACAACCAGACGCAGCGTCTGCAGCCGGCCAAAGCCGATGGTACGCGCCGCTTCCACCTGACCGCGATCGACACCAAGAACCGCGCCGCGAATGGATTCGGCCATATAGGCACCGATATTGAGGCCCAAACCGATGACGCCGGCGGCAAACGGCTCAAGATTGATGCCGATCTGCGGACCGCCGAAATAAAGCACGAACAGCTGGATCAGGCACGGCGTGCCGCGAAACATACTGACATAAAGACTTCCAAACGTTCTCAAGACCAGCGAGCCCGACATCTTCGCCGACGCGATCGCGGCTGCGACCGCAAGGCCGAGCAGCAGCGAAAGCACCGAAATCTGCACGGTGACCCAAGCGGCTTCCACGAAAAAAGGGAAGACGCGCAGCATCATCGGGAAATCCATGGGAAAATACTCCGGGTGAGCCTGCGAACGGCATCTGKCCGGCTTCTGATTGCCGGCCAGATGTTGCTAAGCTTGATCGATTAGCGGATGTCGCTGCCGACCCATTCCATGGCGATTTTTTCGTAGGAACCGTCCGCCATCATCGCGTCGAGAGCCTTCTGCATCGCAGCTTTCAGCTCCGGATTGTTCTTGCGGATGGCAATGCCGATGGCGACGCTGCCGCCTTCGATGTCAGGCGTTTCGAGCCGGCGGACCTTTTCGCCGGTTTCCTTGACGGCAACCATGACCGGGATGTTGTCGACGACGATGGCATCGACGCGGCCGGCTTTCAGCTCAAGCAGCAGTTCGGGCAGGCCCTTGTAGGTACGCACGTCCCAGCCACCCTGCTCGCGGGCCCATTTCTCGTGGGTTTCGCCAAGCGTGACGCCGAGTGTCTTGCCCTTCAGTTCGTCCAGTTTCTGAACGCTCGAGGCTTCGTTGACGAAGACGGCCCGGCCGGCGTGATAATACGGGCCTACGAAATCGACGACCTTCTCGCGCTCCGGCGTAATGGTCATCGAGCCGACGACGGTGTCGAACTTGTTGGCGAGCAGGCCGGCGATGATGCCGTCCCAGGCCGTGGTCACGAGCGCACCCTTGACGCCGACGCGGTCGGCGATCGCCGTTCCGATGGAGGCATCGAAGCCGACGACTTCGTTCTTTTCGTTGACAAAGTTGAACGGCGGATATTGGCCGGACATGGCGATGCGGATTTCGCCGGAGGACTTGATCGCCTCAAGATCGTCGGCGCTGGCCGAGAAAGCGGTAAAGCTGGCAGCAAGGGCCATGGTGGCGGCCACCAGGCCTGAAAGAAGTATCTTCATGTTCCTGTTTTCCTCTGGATGAAAGCGCATTCTCTGTCGCTTGGGTAACGCGTGGACGCGCCTTCCGGATTTCATGATTGCCTTTGCGCTATTATTGCGCAAATAGATAATGGAAATAGAAGGTATAGATTTCAGGAATGATACCACCGCGGTCAGAAAGACTGGTCTGGGAACTCGACTGGAACCTCCTGCGAACCTTCGTTGTGATCGCCGAGGTCAAGAGCATCACCCGCGCGGCCGAGCAGCTCAACCTCAAGCAGCCGAGCGTCAGCAATGCGCTTCGCCGCCTGGAAGATCGGGTCGGCCGGCGGCTGGTCGAGCGCGACGCGACGCGGTTTGAGCTGACCGATGTCGGCCAGCTGCTCTACGAGCAGAGCATCGAAGTCTTCGGGACGATTTCGCAACTTCCGCAGCTGGTGCGTGGCGTCGGCGACGACGTCACCGGCCATGTCACGATTGCGGTTGCCAGCCATGTCATCTCGCCGATCTTCGACAGGGCGCTGACGGCGTTCCATCGCAGCCACCCGCGTGCCACCATCACAATCGTGGTCGCAGCGAGCGGCGAGGTGACCCGGCAGGTCCGTGAAAAGCGGGCGTCTCTTGGGCTATGCCTTGTCAGCAACCGCGATACCGCCCTCGACTACACCATGGTCTACCGGGAATTCTTCGGCTTCTTCTGCGGCCCTGACCACCGTTTCTTCGGGCAACGGGACTTGACGCTTGCCGATCTGAAGGGCGAACCCTCTGTCTCGTTCCACACGGACAATATCGCCGATGTCCTGCGGCCCGTGGCGCTTTTGCGCAGCGAGGCGAAGCTCGCCACCAATGTGGTTGGAGTGTCGTCAAGCCTCGAAGAGGTCCGCCGGATGATTGTGGCAGGTCTCGGCATCGGGCCGTTGCCGCTCCATGTCGCACGGCGTGATGTCGCGGACGGAGTCCTGTGGCGGCTGCCCCCCTACGAGGCACCACCCGCCATCGATGTCTTCCTGCTCGTCAATCCTGAAAAGATCGTCAACCGCGCTGAAAAGGCGCTCATCTCCGGCATCCAGGCCGCGATCGCAGAGACGCCGCTCGATCAGCGCATCTATGGCGCCTAGCTCGCGGGTTGTCCGCCCGTTACAATCTCCATCTGAAGCGCCGCAGCCCGTGCCAGCATATCGGCGTCCAGCGCGACGGCGCGGCGCCCGACGAGATCGAATCGCACGCTGACCGTCCTGTTGACCGCATGAACGACGCCGTCGAGCGAGCCGGACATCACCTGGTCGAACGTGAGCGAACTGCGGCCGGCCCTGAMCACACGAGAGCGGATCGTCAGCAGCGCGCCGGCCCTGGTCTCGTGCTTGTACTCGACTTCGGACCGGACATCGGCCCAGCCGCGGCTTGTGTCGGCAAGGCTTTCGGCACCGGCAATGTGGCCAAGAAGCTGGAAACTGGCATCGTCGAACATCGCCGCATAATGGCGAACGTTCATGTGTCCCATGATGTCGCACATCCACGGATGAGCCACGCCGACATAGGTGACAAGCGATTGACCGGACATGATTTTCCCCAAACATGCGGCTGTGGTGTCAAAGGGCCGATGTGCTAAAAAACTAACGGAACAGGAGGCCGTGGGCAATACGACCGGTGCGCAGGCCAAACCGGCTCTTGGATAGGGCAGAGGAGCTGGGGCGGAAGCAAGCACACGCCAGCCGGGGCCGTGGCGGAACCACTGGCGTCTTCGCGGGACAGAGCTTCCGCGTGCGGCAGGGGACAAGGCCGCCTGAATTCACTTATCAAGACACAACGAAACAAAGCGCGTCCGGATGCCGGACGCGCTTTGGGCTAAAAGCCCCAATCTCGTCAGAGACCGCCGGTGTTAGCGGGCTGGCTTCTTCTTCGGCGCCGGCAGGAGGCCTTCGCGCTGAAGCTGCTTGCGCGCATTCTTGCGCTGACGGCTGATTGCCTCGGCCTTCTGGCGCGCCTTTTTGACGGACGGCTTCTCGTATGCTTCCCGCATACGCATTTCACGGAAGACACCTTCGCGCTGAAGCTTCTTCTTCAACACCCGGAGTGCCTGATCGACGTTGTTGTCGCGAACCAATACTTGCATGTGAATCTTTCAAAGTCTGATGTTCACTGGAGATGGCAGGGGCAGTAGAGCAATTTACGAACCAAATCCAGAGCGTCTGGCAAATTTTCTCATATAATCTGCCTAGTCT
>NZ_JBFUBH010000097.1:0-8341 GCF_056405855.1 Pararhizobium sp. P1_E7
GCCGAAACACAGTTTTGTGGCGTTGGTGCACATCAGTCAGACAGAAGACCCGTCTCCAGTTTTGCGCCTGGGTGGGCGCTTGATCGAGATGAAGTGTCCGGCAACAAACCCAAGAACGATTACGTAGCCAAAACCGAGCCTGGCCGCGTTTGAAAGGCTGCGGGCGTTGGCAAGGGGCCTCAGACTGGCCGTGACCACGATCGTCGCGAGTAGTAGCCCGCAAGCAGTTAGAGAGACCGATATCACGGCAATTCATCCCGTAAGAGCTAGGTGGCGATCGATGACTGGAGCATCTGCGCGGCGTAGACCTGGTAGTGGCGGATGCCGGCATGCGCCGTGGGAAACATGCAGCCCGCACCAAGCCGCTCGGCAAACCCCGATGCACGGACATACTCAAGCACGTCCGGGTTGAGGTCCGTCAGCCAGAGCTCCACCCCCTGCGCAGCCAGACTTCGTTCGCTTTCCACTATCATCTGAAGCGCTGAATACTCGATATCGAAGACTCTACTCAGGTCCAGCATGAGAACGCGGRGTTTGGCCTGGACAACCAGCCCGCGTATGCCGTCTGCCACGTGCTGCGCATTGACAAAGAAGAGTCTACCCTCGGGTCGCAGGATAAGCAGCCCGTCAAAGGTTTCGTCATCGGGGTGCTCCGGCGAGACCGGGCGAAGAAGATCCTCGCCGCGCTTTCGACCGAGCACATGGATGCGTGGGTTGGCCGCCTGGCTGGACAGCCCGATCAAGGACAGGACGATGGCGACGACGATGCCTTGAAGTGTGCCGAAGACAAGCACGCCCAGAAAAGCGGCCAGCGCCCACCGAAATTCCATCTTGCGGACTTTGCGGATAGACGCGAACTCGCGAGGCTGGATAAGGCCGACCGAGTAGACGATCACAATCGCGGCGAGCACGGCTTGCGGCAGGAGGCCGAGCAAGGGAGCGAGAACCAGCATCGTCGCAGCGGAGGCCGCCGCAGTGACCATGGAAGCCTTCTGCGTTCGTCCCCCGACGGCGCGCACCACCGCGGACTGCGAGGTGCCGCCCCCGGCCGGCATCGCTCCGAAGAAGGCGCCGATCAAGTTGGCGCCGCCGGTGGCCACCAGTTCGCGGTTCGCCCGGATCGGAGGCTCCGACTGCTCGGCAAAGGCGCGACCGGCAGCGATCGTTTCGGTGAAACTCATCAGGGCGATCCCGATCGCCCCCGGAAGCAGCTGTCTCGCCAGATCGATGCTCGGCAGCGTCAGCGAGGGCAGCGCCTGGGGGATGTGGCCGACGATCGCAACGCCGTGCGTGGTCAAGCTGAACAGCCATGAGGCAAAGATTCCCCCGGCGACGACGGCCAGGGGAGCGGGCGAATGCGGCCATACTCGCTCCATGAGCAGCAGCAGGACCAGAGCACTTGCCCCGACGATGAGCGTTATGCTCGAGGTTTCGGGAAGAAGCCGAAGAAGGCTCAGTATATCACGGAAAAACCCCTCCTTGGCGAGGTGGAGACCGAACAGTTTTGGCAATTGGTCCAAAACAATGACCAGCCCGATACCGGCCTTGAAACCGGTCAACACTGGTGACGAAATGAAATTCGCAACGAACCCCAACCGTAACGCGGAGGCGGCGATCAGCAGCAGGCCGGTTAGTGCCGTCAGCGTCGCCGTCGCCGTGATTAGTCTTCCGGGGTCGCCATCGGGCACTACCAGCGCAAGTTCTGTCGCGGTCAATATCGCAAGGGTGGTCGTCGAACTGACGCTCAGCACGCGCGACGTCCCCAGCAGGGCATAGATGATCATCGRCACAAAAGCTGTGTACAATCCCACACTCACCGGCAAACCAGCGACGGTGGCATAGGCCATGGCCTTAGGCAGGACGACTGCCGCGGCCGTCAGACCCGCAACTATGTCCGGTCGCAGTGCCCCGGCTGGCGGCCCGATTGTTTGGTCAATGCCTGGTGACAGAGGCATGATTTCCTCTTTCCCGTATCAAGGCTGTGTCGGAAGCTCCAAGATCGCTAGGCGTGTGCCTTCACCATCATAATACCAACATGGCTTCCCGGCTTCGACAATCTTACAAAATATCATCCCGCAACAATCGCGACGATCACCGTTCCCCAGGTCGTCAAGAGAATGTGGCCGATGGGCACGGCGGGCGTGTAGCCAAGGACGGCAACGGTGCTCCCCGACCGGTCCTGGACAGCCGCCATGCCCGCGGTCATGGTCTGGGCCCCCGCGAGCCCTCCAAGCAGCAGTATAGGGTTCATGTGAAGCACGTAACGTCCGAAGTATAGCCCAACGATCATGGGTGTGATGGTGACGATCATGCCACCGAACAAAAGGCCGATGCCCGCCTCGGCAACAGCGCCGGCGAACACAGGTCCGGCATGAAGACCGGTCATCGCGACGAACGCGGCGAGGCCAAGCGCAGTCATCAGCGAAACGGCGGCATCCGGTATCCGACCGAAGAGCGGGAACCGCGTACGCAGATGGCCTACCATCAACCCGGCGAGCAACGTGCCCACACTGGTGCTCAAGGAGATCCGCATGTCGCCGATCGGAAAGGTGATGAGAACGCCGAGGAGCCCACCAAGAAAGATCGCAAGGCCGAGAACGAAGAAATCTGTCGTCGTCGTCGGCGCGACAACGACGCCGATGCGATTGGCAGCGCTCGTCACGACCGTTTCCGGCCCCACTAGGCGCAGTATGTCGCCCCGCTCCACAGTGATCCCCGGCGCGAGAGGGATGTCATGGCCGCCACGGCTGATGGCGCGCAGATAGAGGCTCCGTGTCCAGCTTTCCGTGGCAAGGCCGGCAAGGCTTCGGCCTTTGAAGTCAGGACTCGTCAGGAGCACGTCCGCGACCGACACCGGGACATCGAGAAGTTCACGGTCCTCGACCTCCTCGGCGCGGGCGCCAAGGACGCCCACCAGCGCTTCTCGCGATCCGGAAACGGCAACAATATCGCCGGGCTTGATCACGATCTCCGGTGCCGATTCAAGGATCGTCTCCTCCCGTCGCAGGCGTTGGATGAAAAATCTGTGCTGCGGAAATGTCGACTCGGCCGCCATGACGGTCAGGCCGGCGACCGGCGCGCCATCGGCGATCCGATAGGCGCGTATTTCGAATCTGTGCCAGGCAGAGGCGACCCCTGCCGTCTTGCGGGTGATCCCGTACTCTATTTCCAGCTTCAGCGCCTCGGCAGCCAGATCGATGCCCAGAAGCTTGGGGCCAACGACACTGCAAAACAGAATGACGCCGACCGCGCCGAAGACGTAGCAAACGGCGTCGGCCACGGCGATATGCGCGACGAACCGTACGCGATCCGCCTCGGGCAGCGGCAGCGCATTGATCGCCTCGGTTGCCGTGCCCATCGCCGGGCTTTCGGTGAGCGAGCCGGAAAGAAGCCCCGCCGCGAAGCCGGGATCAAGGCCGAGGGTCTTCGCAACGACGATAGCGGTTAGCAACCCCGTCACGCAGACGACAACGGCAAGCAATACGGGCTTCATCCCGTCGCGCTGCAGGGCCTGCAAAAACTGCGGTCCGACCGAATAACCGATGCCGAAGAGGAACAAAAGGAAGAGAAACGACTTCGCCATGCCGGCAATTGGAACCTCGGCGAACTGCCCGATCAAGATACCGGCAAACAACGAGCCGGTGACCGGACCGAGACTGAAGCCTCCGAACTTGAGACCTCCGATCAGGTAACCGATGCTGATTGACAGGAACACCGCAAGTTCCGGATATTTGACCAGGAATTGCTCGATCCAAACCATGCCCAGACTAGCTCCCCTCCCCGTTCGGGGTCTACGAGACTGCACCACCAAACCAAAAGGCTCATGCCGAGCTCACAAGTAAAACGCCGGTAACCGGCCCCTTGGCGTCCTCCCCCAGTCGCCGTGTCACCGTGCACCGGCACTCGCTCGACGTGCGCGAGATCATCACAGCGACCTCGGACAGCGGGCGGCGCGGCGTTCCCACCGCTCCCCGTCCCGCTATTCATCGCTTCGCCTTGGCGGCAACTGCGTCGGGTTTGACCAGCTTCAGTCCCCGCGCTTTCTCGTAGCCATGGATTTCTTTCACATCCAGCTTGCGCATGAAGTCGATTGTCTCCTGCGTCAGCACCTGGCCCGGCACCATGATCGGAAACCCCGGCGGATAGGGAATAACGAAGTTGGCGGAGACCATCTCCGGTCCCTCCCGCAGGCGCCGGTCGCATTCGGCGCCGATCAACGGCACGTATTCGCACACAGAGGCGTCATACGCATTGAAAAAGGCGGTTCGCATGTCACCTTCCGGCGTCGTCCGCCCCGCATCGCCTCGATAAACCTCGTGGAAGTGACTGAAGTTTGGCAGATCGGGCACGTCGGTCATGAGCGACTTTACCCGCGCCGCGAAAACAGCACGTTCACCCTCACCGCCGTCGGCCAGGCGCTTTTCGATGCCGTGGCAAATCTCGACCAAAACACGGATCAGATGCGCAACATCGCTGCGGGTGTTGTTGATGTTCGATTGTAGCAGCACGCTGTTGCGCGACGTCTTATTCAGCTGAATATCGTACTCGTTTGCCAGTAGGCCTTTGAATTGCGTTCCATCGAAACCGGCGGTCCCGCAGACCAACGTCATGCGCGTCGGATCGAGGTAGAATTCGTCTTCCTTCATCGCCTTGACCACGGTCGCCCATGTCGAGCCGGGGGCAAGGTAGTCCTTGAAGCCTGACTGCCGATACGCCTCGGGTATCATCTCATCGGCCCCGAGGACGCGGAAATATTTGGAGATCACCGGATGTTCGTTGATCGCCTTTCGTATCTTCAGGGCGATCTCGATCGCGTTCATCACCAAGCCGTAGCCATCAAGCTCCATCTGCCGCCGCGCAACGTCGAGGCTCGCGATCAGCTGTTGGTTCGGGCTGGTCGAGGCATGCGTGAAGACCGCCTCGTGGAACTGAGCCTCCACGGTGTGAAAATCCACGTCCTTGACCAGCAGCATGGAACCCTGCCGGATCGCCGACATCGACTTGTGCGTTGAGTTGGTCTGGTAGACCCGAAGACGTACGAGGCGGGGATCGGGGATCAGGCGGGCGGCAAGCAGCGCTTCATCCGAGGGATCGTCGCCGAGGTCAGCGCGCTGCTTCTCATAGGCGCTGACTGACGCGGGATCGCGCAGCCACTCCTCGATATCGGCCGCGGCCCCCATGGCCGTGCGCGGACGAAGGAAGGGCGAGAAGCGGGCAAATCCTGACCAAGCCTCGTCCCACAGGAAGATCAGGTCAGGTTTGATGGCGAGGCATTCCTCCATCACGCGCCGGACATTGTACATGTGCCCGTCGAACGTGCAGTTGGTCAGGTCGAGCAGCCTTAGCCGATCGAGGCGTCCTTCCGCTCTCAGCGCCAGCAGCGCGCGCTTGATGGTGGCGAGCGGCACGGCGCCGTACATCGAGTATTCCGTCATGGGAAAGGCTTCGACGTAGTAGGGCTGTGCACCGGTCAGCACCATGCCGTAGTGGTGCGATTTGTGGCAGTTGCGATCGACCACCGCGATATCACCGGGTGCCAGCAGCGCCTGCACCGCCATCTTGTTGGAGGTGGATGTGCCGTTGGTTACGAAAAACACGTGGTCGGCACCGAAGGCTCGGGCGGCCATTTCCTGCGAGCGCTTGATGGTGCCGGTAGGCTCGAGCAGGCTATCGAGGCCACCCGTGGTCGCACTGCTTTCCGCCAGAAACAGGTTTAACCCGTAGAATTCACCCATGTCGCGAATCCAGTCCGACTTGAAGACGGATTTGCCGCGGGCGATGGGCAGGGCATGAAATGTGCCGATCGGCCGGCGCGCATATTTCTTCAGATTGTCGAAAAAGGGCGTCTCGAAGCGCGCCTGCACTCCTTCAAGGATGGCAAGATGCATCTCCAGCGGTTCCTCGACCGCGTAGAACACGCGCCGCACCGCGTCGGCCGTCGGATCGCCGGCAATTTTCTCCACTTGGCGGTCGGAAAGCAGGTAGACGTCGAGCTCCGGCCGAATCCGCTTCAACGACCGCGCCAGACGAAGCGCCGACAGGTCTGGTCCCTCGGTTTCCCCAAGCGGATCAAGCACTGAGCGGAGTACCGGAGCGTCGTGCCGTGAGCGGTAGGGGAAACCTTCGGCAAGTACCACGGAAATAATATCGGGATTCAACGCGGCCGCGCAGAACGCATCCTCGAAGGAACCCACCAGGATGGGTTCGTAGACAAAGGCATCCTCCGGACGGCGCAGCCTGCGGATTTCTGCAGCAAACGCAGCCCACCGTGCGGCTGGTTGGCTGTTGACGAACAGAACTTCGAAATACGGCCGCCGACCGCCGGGTTCCCCGGTCCCGGGCGGCATGATATCGGCTACTTCGTTCCCCGACATTTCGTCATGGACGTCCCACTCGCTCTGGCGCCCGCGATAGGCGTGGGTGAGCAACCCGTTGGAAATGCGCCGCGCAAGTTTCGCCGCCCCGCCCGCATCGTTGGTCGCAATACGCTCCGCCAGCGCCGCGAGCAATCGGCCACCCGGATAAGCATGGTATTCCTCCGCCGGCGCCACCGCGGCGATCGCGGCCTCCAGCGCTGCACGCTCGCCGCGGTTGGCGGCCCAGGCATCGGCCAGCGTCGTGATCTCGCGCCAGTTGTCGGCGCGCACGGAATGGATGAGCAGAAACTGATCGATACGTGTGGCCTTGCTTGGCATAACACTCTCCCAATACGGTTCGACTGATCTCGGGGCCGCGACCATCAGCCGGCCTGCCGGCTTGGTCGCGGCTAACCTTCTCTCGAAATTTGAGGCGAAAATCGTCCGCCTGAGTTGAGGCCTGTATCGCTTCCCACCCCGATTCCATCCGAACGTTGTCGCAGTGACTGAACTGATACTTCAGGCCAGCAGGAGCACCAGCACCATGCCCCAGATGGTCAGGAGTGTATTGCCGACGGCGTAAGTGACCGTGTAGCCGAGACCTGGAATCTGGCTTTTCGCCCTGTCGTTGATCATCCCGAGAGAGGCCGTCGTGGTACGGGCTCCTGAGCAGCACCCGAGCAGAATGGCAGGGTGGAAGCGGAAGACGTACTTGCCAACATACATCGCCAGGATCAGCGGTACTGTTGTCACCGCGATACCCCACAGGAACAGGCTGAAGCCGAGTTGTTGCAAACCGGCGACAAAACCTGGCCCCGACGAAATCCCCACGACCGCGATGAACACGTTCAGGCCGACGGAGTTCATGAACCAAACGGTCGGCGAAGGAATGCGGCCGAAAGTCGGTCGCACGGACCGCAGCCAGCCGAAGAACAGGCCGGAGATCAGTGCGCCGCCGGAGGTTGACAACGTGAGCGGGACACTGCCGACCTTAAAAGTGAGCGCGCCGACCAGAGCGCCGATCGTGATGGCCGCGCCGATGAACGCGACGTCCGCTATGTCGGTCTGTGCGTCCGGACGGCCCATGTCCTTGGTTGCCGCAGCGGTATCCTGCGTCCGTCCGACGAGGGTAAGGATATCGCCCCGATGCACTTTCGTGTTTGGAAGGATGGGTATCTCGGTCGCGGTCGCGCCACGCACGATCTTGCGTAGAAAGACCCCGCGGGCGGATGGTCGCTGGGCGAGCTCCGCAAGCGTCTTGCCGTCGACTTCCTTGCTTGTCACGTAGACGTCGACACCATTGGCCGGGACTGCAAGCAGCTCCCGATCATCGACTTCGTCCGCTACGCTGCCAATGAGATCGACGAGGACCTCGCGACGCCCGGCAATCGCGACGATGTCGCCCGCCGCGATCACGGTCTCGGCGGTAGCGTCTTCAACGACGCCCGCGCGACGAATGCGTTCGATGAACACACGCTCGGACGGCAACAAGCCTTCTGCCTCGAGTGCTGTCATACCAACGATCCGTGCACCGTCCTTCACGCGGTAGCCACGCAGTTCGTAATTGTGCCATGCGGTTCCAGCGCCGCCGAGAACCTTCTTGCCCCCTTGCTCTTCCTCATACCGCTTGCATTCGGCTTCAAGATCGATGTTGAGCAGAGCCGGTCCGATAAGGGCAAGCACGATGGCTGAACCGACTGTGCCAAAAATATAGGTCACGGCGTAGGCGACCGGCATGGCATCCAGCATGGCCTTGCTCTGCTCGGAGGGCAGGCCCAGGCGATTAATCGCGTCGGTTGCGAGCCCCATGGAAGCCGATATCGTCTGCGAGCCGGCATAAAGTCCCACCGCCGAGCCGATATCATATCCGGCAACCAGGGCACCGACATACGCCGCCCCAAGGCAGAAGAAGCAGACCACAACCGCAAAAAGCGCCTGCGGAATTCCATCCTTCGCAATCCCCCGCACAAACTGCGGACCTACCC
>NZ_JBFUBH010000098.1:0-8326 GCF_056405855.1 Pararhizobium sp. P1_E7
GGCTGCGGCAAGTCCACCCTGCTCAACCTGATCGCCGGCCTGACGCCGGTTTCGTCCGGCGCCGTTTTGCTTGAAAACCGCGAGGTCAACGCGCCGGGACCGGAACGTGCCGTCGTCTTCCAGAACCACAGCCTGCTGCCTTGGCTGACGGTCTACGAAAACGTCAACCTCGCCGTCTCCAAGGTTTTCGGCAGGACCAAAAGCAAGGCGGAGCGCCATGAATGGGTCATGGCCAATCTCGACCTCGTGCAGATGGCCCATGCCAAGGACAAGCGTCCGTCCGAGATTTCCGGCGGCATGAAGCAGCGCGTCGGCATCGCCCGGGCCCTCGCCATGGAGCCGAAGATCCTGCTGCTCGATGAGCCCTTCGGTGCGCTCGACGCACTGACCCGAGCGCACCTGCAGGACGCGGTGATGGAAATCCACGCCCGTCTCGGCAACACCATGGTGATGATCACCCATGACGTCGATGAAGCCGTGCTGCTGTCTGACCGGATCGTCATGATGACCAATGGCCCGGCGGCCTGCATCGGCGAAGTGCTCGACGTGCCGATTGCAAGGCCGCGCAACCGCATCGAGCTCGCTTCCGACCGGACATACCTCAAGTGCCGCGAGGCCGTGCTGAAGTTCCTCTACGAACGCCACCGTTTCGTCGAAGCCGCGGAGTAACCCGACATGACCCAGAAACTCGTCATCATCGGCAACGGCATGGCCCCCGGGCGCATGCTGGAGCACCTGCTGGAACAGGCGCCGGGCCAATACGCTGTCACGATCTTCAACGCCGAACCGCGCGTCAACTACGACCGCATCATGCTCTCGCCGGTGCTTTCGGGCGAAAAGAGCTATGAGGAAATCGTCATCCACGGTGACGGCTGGTACATCGAACACGGCATCACCCTCTACAAGGGCCACAAGATCGTCTCGATCGACCGCGCCAGGAAGACCGTGACGTCCGATCACGGGGTAACGGAAAGCTATGACAAGCTCGTCATCGCCACCGGCTCCGTGCCCTTCATCATCCCGGTGCCTGGCAAGGATCTGCCCGGCGTCATCACCTACCGGGACCTCGACGACGTGCAGGCGATGCTGCTCGCCGCCCAGTCGCGCGAAAAGGCCGTGGTTATCGGCGGCGGTCTGCTTGGGCTCGAGGCGGCGGCAGGTCTTGCCTCGCGCGGCATGGATGTGACCGTGCTGCACGTCATGCCGACGCTGATGGAACGTCAGCTCGATCCGGCCGCCGGCTACCTCCTGCAGAAGGCCGTCGAGGAACGCGGCATCAAGGTCATCTGCAAGGCCAATACGAAGGCGATCATCGGCGATGGCAAGGTCGAGGGCATCGAACTCGACAACGGCACGATCATCCCGGCGACGCTGGTGGTGATGGCCGTCGGCATCCGGCCGAATGCGGGTCTCGCCAAGGAAGCGGGGCTTGCCGTCAATCGCGGCATCGTCGTCGATGCCGGCATGCAGACCTCCGATGGCGATATCCTGGCGCTTGGCGAATGCGCCGAAGTCGGCGGCATGGTCTACGGTCTCGTCGCGCCACTTTATGAAATGGCCCGCATTGCCGCCTCGCATCTGGCCGGCGATCGCACGCCTGCCTTCGCGCATTCGGACACGCCGACCAAGCTCAAGGTCACCGGCATCAATCTCTTTTCGCTGGGCGACTTTGCCGAAGGCGACGACCGCGAGGAGATCGTCCTGCGCGACGCGACGGCCGGCGTCTACAAGCGGCTGGTGTTAAAGGACAACCGCATCATCGGCACGGTTCTCTACGGCGAAACCGCCGACGGCGCCTGGTTCAACGACCTGAAGAAGAAAGCCACCGATATCTCGGAGATGCGCGAAACGCTCATTTTCGGGCAGGCCTACCAGGGAGGGTCCCCACTGGACCCTATGGCGGCCGTTGCAGCCTTGCCGGATGATGCGGAAATCTGCGGCTGCAACGGCGTCTGCAAGGGCAAGATCACGGGTGCGATCACCTCAAAAGGACTGACCTCACTCGACGACGTGCGGGCCCACACAAAGGCGTCGGCCTCCTGCGGCTCCTGCACCGGGCTGGTCGAACAGCTGATGTCGATCACGCTTGGCGACGCTTACAACCCGGCCGCCGTCCAGCCGATGTGCAAGTGCACGGAGCTTGGCCATGACGACGTGCGCCGGCTGATCAAGGCCAAGGGTCTCAAGACCATTCCGGCGGTCATGCAGGAACTGGAGTGGAAGACCTCCTGTGGCTGCGCCAAATGCCGCCCCGCCCTCAACTACTACCTCGTCTGCGACTGGCCGGACGAGTATGCCGACGATTACCAGTCGCGCTTCATCAACGAGCGCGTCCACGCCAATATCCAGAAGGACGGCACCTATTCCGTCGTGCCGCGCATGTGGGGCGGCGTGACCAATTCGAAGGAACTTCGTGCGATCGCCGACGTGGTCGACAAGTTCGAGGTGCCGCTGGTCAAGGTCACCGGCGGCCAGCGCATCGACCTTCTCGGCATCGAAAAGGAAGACCTGCCCGCCGTCTGGGCCGATCTCGGCAAGGCCGGCTTCGTCTCCGGCCAGGCCTATGCGAAAGGCCTGCGCACGGTAAAGACCTGCGTCGGTTCCGACTGGTGCCGCTTCGGCACGCAGGATTCGACCGGGCTCGGCATCCGCATCGAGAAGTTCATGTGGGGATCGTGGACGCCGGCCAAGCTGAAGATGGCCGTCTCCGGCTGTCCGCGAAACTGCGCCGAGGCGACCTGCAAGGACATCGGCGTCATCTGCGTCGACAGCGGCTTCGAGATCCATTTTGCCGGGGCCGCGGGCCTCGACATCAAGGGCACGGAGGTTCTTGGCCTGGTCAAGTCCGAGGACGAGGCGCTTCAGCATATCGTGGCGCTGACACAGATGTACCGCGAGCAGGGCCGCTATCTGGAGCGCATCTACAAATGGGCCAAGCGCATCGGCCTTGACGAGATCCGCCGCCAGATCATGGGCGATGCGGAGAAACGCCAGGCCTATTACGACCGCTTCGTCTTCTCCCAGACGTTCGCCCAGGTCGATCCCTGGTCAGAGCGCGTCTCGGGCAAGGACAAGCACGAGTTCCGGCCGATGGCGACGGTTGGATACTCGGAAGCGGCGGAGTGACGGACATGGAAACGAACTGGATCGCAATCGGCGACATCAACGACATCCCCCTGCGTGGCGCGCGCTGCGTGAAGACGCYGCAAGGCAAGATCGCCGTCTTCCGCACTGCCGAAAACGAGGTCTTCGCCATCGAGGATCACTGCCCCCACAAGGGCGGCCCCTTGAGCCAGGGCATCGTTCACGGCAAGGCGGTCACCTGCCCGTTGCACAACTGGGTGATCTCGCTCGAAAGCGGCAAGGCCCTCGGCGCCGACGAGGGCGAGGTCAAGACCATCGCTATTCGCAACGAGGACGGCACGCTCTCCATCGCGCTCGAAAGCATGATGATGGCGGCGGAGTAGGCGCATGAAGCAAGGAACACACCCCTCTGTCCTCGGGCTTGCCGAAGGCAAGACCCGTGGGGGACATCTCCCCTTCAAGGGGGGAGATCGGTTTGAGTTTGCCGCTGCCCGTTTGCGCAAGAAAAGCGTCTATCGCTCTTGCGCAGTGGATGGAGACCGGAGGCACGGCGAGCTCCTGATCTCCCCCCTTGAGGAGGAGATGCCGGCAAAGCGGGCACAGGGGGGTGAAAGCCACGGGCGATACTGCAGCGGGGGGACCATCCGTGCCCGCTGAAACCAAGACCACCTGCCCCTATTGCGGCGTCGGTTGCGGCGTCATTACCAGGATCGACGACGCAGGCGTCGTCAGCGTCAAGGGTGACCCCGATCATCCCGCCAACTTCGGACGGCTGTGTTCCAAGGGCTCGGCGCTTGCCGAAACCATCGACCTCGACGGGCGGGTTCTTTATCCGCAGATCGGCGGACAACGCGCAAGCTGGGACAAGGCTCTTGACCTCGTGGCCTCGCGCTTCTCCGAGACCATAGCCCAGCATGGTCCCGATTCCGTGGCCTTCTACATCTCCGGCCAGTTGCTGACGGAGGATTACTACGTCGCCAACAAGCTGATGAAGGGATTTATCGGCTCGGCCAATATCGACACCAATTCGCGCCTTTGCATGTCATCCTCGGTCGCCGGTCACCGGCGTGCTTTCGGTGCTGACACCGTTCCTGGCGTCTACGAAGACATCGAGCTTGCCGATCTGGTCATCCTGACCGGTTCCAACCTCGCCTGGTGCCATCCGGTCATCTATCAGCGCCTCGCCGCCGCCAAGGCCGCCCGCCCCGGCATGAAGGTGGTCGTCATCGACCCGCGCCGCACCATGACGGCCGATATTGCCGACCTGCATCTGGCGATCCGGCCGGATGGCGATGTGGCGCTGTTCATGGGCCTGCTGGCTCATCTGGCGGACTCTACTGCGATCGACCGGAATTATATCGACACGCACACTAATGGTTTCGAGGAGGCTTTCACCGCCGCGTCCGCCCTTGGCATTGCCGAACTGATGGAATTGACCGGCCTGTCCTCCATGCAGTTGCGGCAGTTCTTCCGCCTGTTTGCGGAAACCGAAAGGGTCGTCACCTGCTATAGCCAGGGCGTCAACCAGTCCAGCTGCGGCACCGACAAGGTCAACGCCATCATCAACTGCCATCTGGCGACGGGCCGCATCGGCCGGGCCGGCATGGGACCGTTCTCGCTGACCGGAYAGCCGAACGCCATGGGCGGGCGCGAGGTCGGCGGCCTCGCCAATATGCTCGCCGCCCATATGGCGATAGAGAACCCGGATGATCGCGACCGCGTCCAGCGCTTCTGGACATCCCCCGATATTGCCCGCAAGCCGGGCCTCAAGGCCGTCGACATGTTCCGCGCGGTCGCCGATGGCCGGATCAAGGCGCTGTGGATCATGGCCACCAACCCCGCCGTCTCGATGCCGGATGCCGATACAGTCGCAACCGCCATCGCAGCCTGCCCCTTCGTCGTGGTGTCGGATGTCCTTCAGGATACCGACACCACGAAATACGCCCATGTGCTCCTGCCGTCGCTCGGCTGGGGCGAGAAGGACGGCGCGGTGACCAATTCCGAGCGCCGCATTTCCCGCCAGCGCGCCTTCCTCGACCAACCCGGTGAGGCGAAGGCCGACTGGTGGCAGATGGCTGAAGTCGGACGCCGCATGGGCTTTGAGGATGCCTTTTCCTTTCCGTCCGCGGCGGACATCTTTGCCGAGCATGCCGCTCTTTCGGCTTTCGAAAACGGCGGCAGCCGCGATTTCGATATCGGTGCGCATGCGCAGACCGGTACCGCAGCCTACGACGCCATGACACCGTTTCAATGGCCGCAGCCGGAACACACGATCGCGCAGGTTACCCGCTTCTTCGGCGACGGCGGTTTCTTCCATGCCGACGGCAAGGCGCGCTTCATTGCCGTCAGTGCTCCCATCTCCGGCCGCACCAGTGCCGATTTCCCGTTCACGCTCAACACCGGCCGCATCCGCGACCAGTGGCATACGATGACGCGAACCGGAAAGAGCGCCCGGCTCTCCGCCCACATCGCCGAACCCTTCGCCGAAATCCATCCCGGCGATGCCATGCAAATCGGCGTGGCCACCGCAGCGCTTGTCGAGATCGAAAGCCCTTATGGCAAGGCTGTGGTGCGTGCCCTTGTCACGGACCGGCAGGCACGGGGCAGCCTGTTCGTGCCGATGCACTGGAACGATCAGTTCGCTGCAAATGCCCGCATCGATGCTGTCGTTGCGCCTATCACCGATCCCTTCTCCGGTCAGCCGGCCTCGAAGAACGTCGCGGTTGCTGCACGACCGCTGCAGGTTGCAAGCTATGGTTTTGCGGTTTCCGCCGCCAAACCGCAGGGTCTCGACGCCACCTATTGGGCCAAGGCGAAGGCCGAAGGCGGCTGGCGTATGGAACTGGCCTTCGATGTTGCGCCCGAAAACTGGACGCAATGGTGCCGCACCCACCTCGGCATCCCCGGCCATATCGAGCCGCTCGGTTATGCGGACGCACAATCCGGCGACCTGCGCCTTGCCTTCTTCGATGGCGGCCGGTTGCTTGCGGCATTCTTCCTCGCCCGCCGGCCGGTCGGCGTTGCCCGGAACTGGGCGATCGAACAACTCACCGTTCAGCACACCGAAATGGCCAAACGGTTCGCAGTCGTTGCCGGACGCCCGGACGCCGGACGCATCGACCCTGGCGCTACGGTCTGCTCCTGCTTCAGCGTCGGCGTCAACCAGATCGTTGCGGCCGTTCGTGGCGGTTGTCACAGCGTCGAGGCGGTCGGCAGGGAATTGAACGCCGGAACCAATTGCGGCTCGTGCCGCGCGGAAATCAGGGGGATCATCGATGGATGTCTTGCAGCTGCTGCCGAGTGACAGGAACGCCACCCCCGCCCGCATGGCGCCGCTCGCCAAGCTGCCGGTCTTCTGGGCGCTTGAAGGGAAACGCATTGTCGTTGCCGGAGGATCAGATGCTGCTGCCTGGAAGGCCGAGCTGCTGGCGGCTTGCGGCGCTGAAGTCCATGTTTACGCCGAGGATCTGAGCGAAACGTTCGCGAACCTCATCGATCGCAGCGGCGTTTCGAGCGAAGGCCGGTTGTTTCATCACGGCGTGCCATGGTCACCGCAAGCTTTCGAAGGAGCCGCGATCGCCATTGCCGACTGCGCGGATGACGAAGCCGCCGCCGCATTCTTCGGCGCGGCGCGCAAGGCCGGCATTGCGGTGAATGTCATCGACAAGCCGAAATACTGCCAGTTCCAGTTCGGCTCGATCGTCAACCGTTCGCCCGTCGTCATCGCCATTTCCACTGATGGCGCCGCCCCCATTCTCGCACAGGCAATCCGCCGCCGCATCGAAACGCTTTTGCCGCCATCCCTGAAATCGTGGGCGGCGCTGGCACAGTCGATCCGCGACAAGGTCAATGCCCGGTTAGGCCCCGGCGCGCCACGGCGTGCCTTCTGGGAAGGTTTTGTCGATCGCGCTTTCGGCCCGGCGCCCGGGACGGGCACCGAGGGCGATCTTCTCATTGAGGCCGGCCGTTTCGGCGCCATGGCCAAGGCTTCCACCGGCCGTGTAACGCTTGTGGGTGCAGGCCCCGGCGATGCTGAACTTCTGACGCTGAAGGCGGTGCGGGCCCTGCAGGCCGCCGACGTTATCCTGTTTGACGATCTGGTTTCCGGCGACGTGCTGGAACTGGCACGCCGCGAGGCCAAGCGTTTGCTTGTGGGAAAGCGCGGTGGCCGGACGAGCTGCAAGCAGGAAGACATCAATGCCATGATGATCTCGCTCGCCAAGGCCGGAAAGCATGTCGTCCGGCTCAAATCCGGCGACCCGATKATCTTTGGCCGTGCCGGCGAGGAAATCGCCTGCCTGGCGAAGGAAGGGATCCCCGTGGACGTCGTCCCTGGCGTCACCTCCGCCTGTGCTATGGCTGCCCGGCTAGGCGTTTCCTTGACGCATCGGGATCATGCGCAAGCAGTCCGGTTGGTCACCGGCCATTCCCGTTCCGGCGATCTGCCGACGAACCTGGATTGGCAAAACCTCGCCGAACCGCGAACCACGACCATTTTCTACATGGGCGGCCGCACCGCCGGCCGGATCCGCGACCGGCTTCTGGCGGCGGGAATGGATAGAAAGACCCCGGCGGTGGTCATGCGCGCGGTCACACGCATCAACGAGACGCGTTGGCTGGGCGTTGTCGACGACCTGGCGCAAGCAATGGAGGCCGTTGGGTTCGATGAGCCAGTCCTGATCGGTATCGGCACCGTCTTCGCCGAGGCGGGGTCGTCCCTCGGGACCGGGAGTTCAGATCTGCAATTCGCTTCGAAAGCGTTCCAAAGGCGGGGGGTGCAATGACACTTGATCTCATGCACCTCATTTTACTCAGCCTTGCCATCGGCTTGAGCTGGGTGGGATTTGCAAAAATGTTCTCGAGCGAGACCCACCATAGCGATCTGTTGTCGCCTCGCCTGACGATTGCAGCGGCAGTGAGTTTGTCTGCCATCGGCTTGTCTTTTGCGCAAAACGGTATGGGTATTGCAGTAGGCACCGTAGCACTTGGTCTGGCGCTGGCAGCGTCGACCGCCCGGACCTTAAATCCGACACTTGGCCTTACCGCCTCGGTCGCGAGCCTGTCGCTTTACCTCCATCTGAGCCCCCTATAGGCCGGTCCGAACTGCAGGATACCGCTAGAAGGATACAAGATCCGCTTTCATCTCAATGCAACAGTCCGGGTTTGATCGCCCGTCCCGCAAAACCCGCGCCGCCGGGTGTCTGGGTCAGGCCGTAATTGCTGCGCGCCTTCGCTTTCATTT
>NZ_JBFUBH010000099.1:0-8325 GCF_056405855.1 Pararhizobium sp. P1_E7
CCTTCGAGGCCCACTTCAGCTTCTCGATATGGGACAGCGTCGATAAAGAACACATCGGAATGGGCAGCGAGTCCGCGGAAACCAACAGTGAGGTTACGATGTCCCTCACGATCATCGCCGATCGCGACGTTTCCGAGGGGATCCAAGTTCACGAGATATCTGTCAGCCAACGAACGTTTACTGTCGACTTCGGATATGTCGAAGCTTTCCCGGCGGGTGGGCCCGACGATTACTGAAATCCTGAGGTATCCCAGCTAGAAATAGACCGTCGCCATCAAAGCCAAAAAGCCTCGGTGGCGAAAATTCTGAATCGGGTTTGGGAGGCGCTACGGCCAGGTGAAGAGTGCTACAACAACCCCCATGCCCGAAACCTCCCCCTCCCCGTCATCTCCCTCAAGCCCAGCTCCAAAACAATCCGCCGCGCCGCCTGCGGCGTGACCTCGAGCGTCTCCGCCACCATTTTTGCCGACACCAACGGTTTGGCCATCACCAGCTCGACCAGCTCCGGCAGTCTGGACGACGTCCGCCGCCCCTCCAGTTTTCGATCCATCATCGTTTTTGCCAACGTCAGCCGGTCATGTTCTTTGAGTCCGGTCTCCGCGGCGGCGATCAGTCCTTGGGCGATGGCGAGCAACCGGGTCTCCCGATCACGATGCCGGCGCCGATCGACCGGAATGGTTTTCAGGCCGACATTGATCGCCACCAGATGGGCGCCGGTGGTGACGCCGGCCTGGCGCAGGATCGACGCGGCCAGCAGCCGGCCGAGCCAAGGGGCGTGCTGAAGGACGGAGAGTTCGTTCCAGGCATCCAAGGCGACGATGGCCTGCACCACCGCCGGCAAATTTTCGGCCTGACGCAACACGCCGCGCCATTCGTCGAGCCTGGAATCCTCGTCCCAGTCGAGATCATAGACCAACGGATCTTTTTCCGCCGCGCCGCCACGGCCAGGCCGTGTTGCGTTCTTGATCGCCGCCTCCGATCGGGCCAACACCGCATCGATGGCGGCATAGTCGATGCCGGGAAGATTTTCGATGTCGTCGGCGTCTTCCCCCTCGCCTTCCGAATCGTTCACCGCGCGCCGGATGGCATCGGCGGTCGTCGCCTCGTCCGTGTCAGCCGCCGTGATCTCCGAGGTCTTTCGCAGCGTCCGAATACCGTCGGCCGACAGTGCCCAGCCGGGGAGTTGGGCGGCGATGCGCCGGCGGGTGCGCAGCACGTCGCGGGCGATTGTCAGCTCATGGGTCGGTGTGCGAATATCGCGGACATCGTCGTGGAGGACGAGGTCTTCGAGATGGACGAGTTCGCCGTCGATCCACAGCGAGGCGCAGGCGTCGGCAAAGTGGGTGCGCTCAATCCAGCCCTGCCCGACCGGCGAGCGGGCGATGCGCTCGTCGAGACGCGTTAAGGCGATACCGGTGTGGCTTTTAGTTTGTGATTTCAAACCCGCAAACGTCATACGCCCGTTAGGTTTGGTCGATAAATGCAACACGATTTTCCGCTAACGATTTCAGTGAACCTCCAATTTTGCCAAAGCGATTGCACGATCGAACAACGACGACGGCTGTAGCAATCTCGGCCGACCAATGGTCGACGGCGCGCCGCATAGCGCGTGAGCTGGACAAGATTCTTGATGATGGCGGCTCAAGGCAGACTGCCATTGCGCGTGCGGCGGCCGAGCTGCGGCTGACCGTCCGGCAAATCTACAATCTTCTGGCCCGCTATAGGACCAATCGGACGGTGACAGCCATGCTGCCGCGCACCGCCGAAACCCGGCGCAAGCGGCTTGTGGAAGCGATCGAGGAGATCATCTGCACGACACTACGCGAGCAATGGCTGATCCTGGAGGCGCCTCCGCTCGCACCCGTCGTCGCCGAGATCCGCGCCCGCTGCGAAGAAGCCGGCCTCGCCCAGCCCTCTTATGTCACCGTCGGCCGCCGCATTCCGGCGTTGTTTTCGCCTGAAGAGATTGCCAAGAAACGGTCAGCCAATCTAAAGCACCTGCTGCGGCTGAAACCACGGCCGGGCTACATTCATGCGGCGCACCCGCTCGACGTCTGTCAAATCGATCACACACCGACCGACATCAATTTCGTCGAGGTCGTCGACGGCGGCGGAGTGTTCGTCGGTCGTCCTTACCTGACGATCGTCACCGATGTGGCGACACGAGCCATTCTCGGTTTCTGCCTGACCTTGGAAAAGCCTTCGGTCTTGTCCGTCGCGCTTTGTCTCGCCCAGGCAATTTGCCCAAAAGACGCATGGCTTGCGGCCCGCAATCTCGATCATGCGTGGCCAATGTTTGGCCGGCCGCGGCTGCTCGTCACGGACTCGGCGAAGGAGTTCAAGGGGCATGCGTTCCAACGTGGCTGCGATGACTATGGTATCCGGATTCGCTATCGCGATCGCGGCCGAGTCCACCAGGGCGGCGTGGTCGAACGACTGCTGGGCAAGCTCAATTCAGTTCTCGTCACTTATCCGGGTTCGTCGGGACGCTCGGTGGCCGACCGAGACGAATATCCGTCCGAGCAGCGCGCTCGTCTGAACTTCGCAGATCTGGAGCGATGCGTTGCGCTCGCCGTGATCGATCACAATCTTCAGGAAAATTCCAAGACGCTGAAGGTGCCGACCACGGAATGGCACCGCAACGGGGCGGCTCTGCCTCGCTTCGACGACGATCCACAGCGCGTGCTGCTGTCGTTTCTGCCGGGCGCGGAAAGGCAGTTGTCGCCGCAGGGGATCAATATGTTCGCCTTGCACTATTATTCGCCATGGCTCGGTGCCCTCATTCCACAACGTGATCGCCTCGGAAAACTGGAGGTGCGATACGATCCGCGGGACATCAGCCATGTCTATATCCGTGATCCGGAGACCCGGCAGTTTCGACCCGTCGAGCGACGCGACGGTCAGCGAACGCCGCTGACGCTGTGGGAGCAAGAAGCCGAACGGAGCTTCCGGCGCTCAGCAAACCACCGTTCAAGCGTCGAGAAGGTGGCGTTTCGGCGTGATATCACGGCAATTGCGGCTGCAGCGAAACCTACCAAGCGTCAGTTGCGCGACGCAGTGCGCAGCGCGCACGCTACCGCGGCCGTAAAGCCATATGAAGCCGTGCGGCCACAAGCACCGGCTCCCACCGAGCATCCGGCACGCGAGAAGCGCACGCTACCGGTGGAGGACTGGTAGCGGACATGTCGGATCATTTGCTTGACCACGTCCGGCCGTATCTCGAGCGTGATCGAGAAGAACGGATCGCTTATATCCGCGCCCCGCGTTGGATCGGGCACGATGTGGCGAAGGACGCCCACCGGCGGCTGGCCGAGCTTCTGTCCCGGCCAGTGTCATTGCGAACCCAGGGCCTGATGTTGGTCGGCCCCTATGCCAATGGCAAGACGATGATTGCCGAGCGGTTTGCGGTGGAACATCTCAGAACTGCATCCGAAAAGAAAGTGTGGATAGCCCAGACCCGTGAAGGCGCCGGTCTTGGCCACTTCTATGCCAGCGTTCTCCAGGCATTGCGGGCACCTGGCGCCGACATGCGGGATGTCGGCCGCAAGGCCGAGCAACTCGATCATTTGCTGGCTAGCCTCAGACCGAGAGTGCTGATCTTCGATGAATTCCACAATGCGCTCCGAGGCCGAGCCCGCGATATCGAGGCCATCTTTGCCTTCCTGAGGCGGATCGGTCGTCAGTTCGATGTCTCGCCGGTGCTGATCGGCGAGGTCGCCGTCTACGACTTCGTCAACGCCACCAGCGAGATGGCGAGCCGCTTTGATCCGATCGCGGTTCCACGGTGGCAATATGACGAGGACTATCTCATGCTCCTCGACAGCCTCGAGGCGGCGTTGCCGCTCTCCCGATGTTCGGATTTGTCGAACGAACCATTGGCACGCCTGATATTCAGCCTCTCGGAGGGGCTGATTGGCGAGATTGTCGCCATCGTCACGAAGGCGGCCATCGCAGCGATCAAGTCGGGTGCGGAACGCATTACCAAGGCCGGCGTCGATGATCTGCCCCATGTGCCGATCTCGCAGCGTCGCAACTCGCCTCTGCGCCAGAGCCTTCTATGACGGCCGTCGATGATCTTGGCCTGACGATCGACATCCGCGAGCGATACCGTGACGTCGTTTCGGAAAAGTGGCCCGTCATCGTCACGCCGCAGCACGACGAGTTGCTGTCGAGTTGGCTGCATCGGCTCGCTTATGCCAACGGGATTGCGCCGCGACCATTCGCCCGCGTGCTCGGGCTGAATGCCGGGATGTGGTCGGCCTCGCTGGACCTCAAGCTTCCGGCCGACGTCGAGAACCTGCTTCGCGCGCACACCGGTATTTCACCACAGCGACTCTCGGCGATGATGCTGACGCGCTCATCGTTGAAACCGCTCCTTTTGCCGCTTCGCAGCAGCGGACGACGCGACAGTTCGACCTGGCTGCAGTTCTGCCCCCGATGCCTAGCCGAGGACGCGCAGCCGCATTTTCGGCAGCAATGGCGGTTGGCGATCCAGGTTTCATGCGCGACGCATCGTTGCGGATTGCGCGACCGATGCCCATCCTGCCGCAGCCGCATTGCAGCTTTCGATCAGACCGAACTCGTCCCACAGCACTTCTGCATTCGCTGTGGTTTCGATCTGCGCCGCGCATCGAAAGTTCCGATGAGCCCGCCGGCTGTGCGGCTGAACCAGTGCATCAACGATATTTGCCGGCTGGAGGCGATTACCGGGTCACTACGCAGCGGCGTGCTCGTCCAACGTCTGCTGCGCATGCCCAGCGTTTCCGATCGCTTTCCGACGGCGTCCCTGAGTAGCCTGTCCACATCGATGCGCATCCGATGTGTCGAACGGCTTGCGAACCGACCAACCGATTGGTTGACCGCCGACGAAGATGCCATGGCCGCACATTGGCGGCGTTCCATCCTCTTGGCGGGTGGCCACGCCCCCTTGATCGCGCAGCATGCGGATGCGCTCGAGCAAAAAAGACACCGACGCCCCGCGACGAGCCGCCGCAAGCCGACGGCGGAACTTTCGGCCCTATTGGGAGCCTATGTTCGGATGATGGAAGATCCTCGCCGGCGACGAACCCGCCACCAGGGTGGGAGGCATTCAGGATGACGATCTGATCAGACGCTGTCTGCTGCCGTCTTCGACCTTGCAAACGGACGCTCGACCGCAAGCGTGATGCCGACGAAGGCAAGCACGCTGATCACGCCGACCGCAGACACCAGCCACAGCGACGCGACGACCCCCATCCCCGACATCGAGGCCGACATGCCGACCGGAGCGAGCGCTGCCGTCAACTGCTTGGCCGATGTGCACCAGCCAATACGGCGGCCATATCCCTCCCGTCCGAACAGCTCCAGTGGCAAAGTGCCGCCGACGATGCTCGTCAGACCGGAACCCAGGCCGACGCAGATGGCGAACAGGACGGCTCCCGCCATCCATGGCGCCGTGGCAAGGAGGATCGCCAGGCCAATCGGCAGCAGCACCGCAGCGATCACGGCAAGCCACATCTGAGAGAGGTCGCGCCCGAAGACGAGGTTAATGAGGCGGCTGGTGACTTGCGCGGGTCCGAACAGCGCTGCCACGAGCAGGCCGGCTGCGCCGAGGCCGAGCGCCTGTGTCAGGGGAACCATGTGGACCAGGATCGCCGATAGGGCATAGCCCTCCACGGCAAAGCCGACGAGCATCAGCAAAAACACCAGCGTGCCGTTGCTCGGGCGCGGTGCATCGTTTTTCAACGAGCGTGGCTCGCCCCGGGCATCGGAAACCGCGCGTGATGTCAGCCTTCCCAAGACGAGGTGCACGGGAAAGCAGACGAAGGCGTTCAGTCCGGCATAGGCGAGGAAGATTTCCCGCCATGAAAGCGCGCCATGCAGCCACGAAGTCATAGGCCAGAACAGAGACGAGGCGAAGCCTGCAATGAGGGTCAGATGGACAATCGACGTCTGTGCGCTCCGCCCGCCGGCCTGGACGATCGCCGTGAACGCCGTTGCATAGAGGACGGCGGCCGAGACGATCTGGGTGAGCGCCAGCGCTATGGCGAAGGTTATGGGGCCAGGCGACATCGCGGTCGCGACAAGCGAGAGCGCGGCGCCGATCGAGCCCGCCGCCATCAGGCGCCCCGCGCCGATCATGTCGGCGAGCCGTCCGGACAACGGGGCAACGAGACTTCCGACAAGGAGGGCAAGAGAGAACGCCCCGAACACCCACTCCGGTGATCGGCCGATATCGCGGGCGATGTCCGGCACGAGAATGCTGAGGGCATAGTACAACGTGCCGTATCCGATGATCTGCGTGACGCCGAGACCCCAGACCGTCCAAAGCGGCAGTTTCCTGTCCTCCATCGTCAAACGCCTTCGCTGACGCGTTCGGATTGCCCGCCGGATGGAGGGCAACCGCAGCCGGATTTCCCCGCCGATTTCGCCACCGCGTCGGCCGCGCAGCACGCATCCACCGCGGCCGGCGCGGGACCTCCGCAACATCCGCCCGACGGCGCGCTACCAACAACTGCGCTGCAAACACCCGTTTCGGGAAGGACGAGTTCGACGCTGCGGGCGGACGCATGGTCGCCCGCGATCTCAGCGACCACCGAACGGACCTGCTCGTATCCGGTCTTCATCAGGAAGGTCGGCGCGCGGCCGTAGGACTTGGAGCCGACGATATAGAAGTCCTTCTCGGGGTGGCCAAGCTCCTCGACGCCRTGCGGCGGTACTGTCCCGCAGGAATGGAGGTTCGGATCGATCAGCGGCGCGAGCGCCGGCGGCGCTTCGACGGCCGGATCGACCTCGATCCTGAGCTCGCGCAGGAACGCGAAGTCCGGCCGGAAGCCGGTCACGACCACGACCTGGTCGACACCGAGCCTGAGCGGCTTTCCACCCGCCTGAGCCTCGATCGAAACGCGGCCGTCCTCGCTGGTCAGGCCTTGCACCGAAAACGAGGTCAGCATGTTCAGGTGCCCGTCGACAATCGCCCGTTTGGCCGCCAATCCGAGCGCGCCCCTCTCGGGCAACTGGTCGTTCAGGCCGCCGCCGAGGAGGCGATCGACGCCGTGATGTCGGAGCGCCCAGAAGATCTCGGTCCGGGGATCGGTCTCCTGCAGTTCCATCAGGGCCAGCGCGACGTTGATGGCGGAATGTCCGCTCCCGACCACGAGCGTCCGCTTTCCGATGAAGTCGGCACGCCGGGTACCGGCGACGTCGGGAATACCATAGGACACCCGGTCGGAGAACCGCTCGCCACGGACKGGCAGACCGTTGGCGCCCATGGGATTGGGCTGCCCCCAGGTGCCGGACGCGTCGATGACCGCCCGGACGATGGCGTCGTGCTCGCCGTCTCCGTTTGAGTAGCGGACGACGAACGGCCGTTCGTCACGCCCGATGGAGGAGACCTTGTCGAAACCGCTGCGCGCCACTGCGGTCACGCTTGCTCCGAGCCTGAGCCCGCGAGCAATCGCGGGGACACCGGAAAGCGGCAGAAGGTAGTCCTCGACGATCTCCCGTCCCGTCGGCAGATGGTCCGGCACTGGCGCCGCCCAGCCTGTGGCATCCAGGAGGTTCCGCGCCGCGTCGTCGATGTTATATTTCCAGGGGGAGAAGACCCTCACATGCCCCCACTCCAGGAGCGCCGCGCCGACGGAAGCGCCGCGTTCCAGGATCAGCGGCTCGATGCCGCGCACGACAAGGCGGGCGGCTGCCGCAAGCCCG
This sequence comes from Pararhizobium sp. P1_E7, assembly GCF_056405855.1. Taxonomy (NCBI): domain Bacteria; kingdom Pseudomonadati; phylum Pseudomonadota; class Alphaproteobacteria; order Hyphomicrobiales; family Rhizobiaceae; genus Pararhizobium; species Pararhizobium sp. P1_E7. Next base: position 7,690 of record NZ_JBFUBH010000099.1, read on the forward strand.
ACGGGGCCAGCGCCGACGACGGCGACGGGCAGGCTTTCATTCGAGGTCATGGCAGCTCCTTTTGTATTTCCCGAATTTTCGAAATATGAGAGCAAAAAAGGGGGCGGTCACACGGCCGCTACCTCCGGTCGTTTGGCGCAGCCGGCGTCGGCGCAGCATTCGTCGACGAGATAGCCGATGAGGGCGTTCATGTCGCGGTAGCTGGCCGTGCAGATTAGTGTCGTCGCCTGGCGTTCCTGCACAACCAACCCGGTGTCCACGAGCCGCTTCAAATGGTGTGAGAGCGTCGACGCCGGGATGTCGAGCTTTTCCTGGAGCCGCCCGACAGGCAGGCCGTCGTCGCCGGCGCGGACCAGCGCCCGAAAAATGCTGAGGCGCGTTACATTGCCGAGGGCTTCGAGCTGGGAGGCTGCTTTTTCGATAATCATGGAAATAGCAATATCGCGGGTGCTGACGCCTGTCAACTATATTTCGATAAATCTCGAAATAAGCAATTAGTCCGGCCGGGCTCAGATCGACTTGAGCTTGACCCGCTGAACCAGCTTCGCCGCGTCTTCCTTGCGCTCGCTGTATCGGTCGGTGAGATGGGCCGAGACATCCCGGGTCAGCAGCGTGAACTTCATCAGTTCCTCGCAC
>NZ_JBFUBH010000100.1:0-8094 GCF_056405855.1 Pararhizobium sp. P1_E7
GGTCGTTCCAGAGAATGACCTTGCGGTTCGCCTCACCGCCGGGAGCGGGCGCGACGTTGCCGAAGATCACCCCGATCTCCGGAGCCTCCAGCTTGACGGAGAGGTATTCCTCGCCGGTGCGCTGCGAGTTGCGGTACCAGCCGGCGCCGATCTCGAAGCCGGTGCGCCGGTGGATGATGCGGTAGTCGGGGGCGCCTTCGCTTGCCTTCTGAGCGTTCGGGATCAGGGCGATTGGGGCGTTGACCTTGATCGTGGCGAAGATGCCTTCGAGCGAGCCGTCGGTCTTTTCGGTCAGGGTTGCGATCGTGGTGGCCATTGTGGTGTCTCCTTCGGTTGCATCGGGAACCATTCCCGATGGCGCCAAAGAAGGCGGCCCTCGGCCGCGGTCACCGAGCTTAAGCGAGGGCGAACCCCTCCGGGGTTGACCGCACTAGGCCGGGGGGTTGCCTACAAAGGCGACATGGAAAGGGAATGGCTCTAGATGTAACCGCAGAACCGAGACGGACATCGATCGGCCACCCGCTTGGGAGCCCATATCCAGCATGCCGGCTTGCATGGGGAACGCGCACGATCAAGGTTAGCGGGCCTGCCCGCGGGGCGCTCACCGAGTGCAGCACAGAGATCCCGCGGGTCCCTCCACCATTCGCACTGGCTTGTTGGAAATCGGCTTCGGCTGTTTCGTCGCACGTGCACCCATCGCAAGGATGCCAGCTGTCACAGCGGGCCGGTCGCTGCAAGCGGCAGTGGTCATTGCCGACTGGCCTCTGCTCACGGCGGGATCGGCAATAACGATCGATGTGTACGATCTGGTTGCCGCCAGTCCACCGCGGTAGCGGGCCTGGTGCCCGATGACCATCCGCACATGCCTGTCTGGCCGAACGGGAACGGCAGAGCATCGGGAATAGTCCAGCAACGGAACCGCGACAAAGCTAATACGAATCTCTAGTCGGTGCGGCTGACCTGGCGGCCGGACTTGCCTCTCGCCTCGGCGAACAGGGCAACGACCTTCATCATAAACGGCTTGCTGAAACGGCCAAGCATCGCCTGCCCCGGCTCGATGTACCAGGAGCGCTCGGCGATATCGTAATTGTATTCGTCAACGACAATCCAGCTCTGCTTGAGATCGCCGAGCCCGGCTCTTTGGCGCTCGATCTCTGGAATCTCAAGCGCAAGCCGTCCGGTCTGCGGTGGCTGCGTGGTGATTGCAAGAAGGGCAAGGTGCGTCTGCCCGTCACGCGCGCTGCGAACCGCGATGACGACACAGACGGGACGTGGCTTTCGTCCTTCGGTCTCACCGCGCTGGTGTTGCCATGCCCAGAGATAAGGATAGGCGATCACCTCGCCGGGACGAAACTCATGGCTCATCGTCATAGCCCTCGCCCCGCGCCAGCCGTTCGATAGCCTCGCCGAACAGTTCCTCGTGTTCCTTTGGCATGTCCGAGACGCTGTAGGCGCGACGCGGATCGAATCCGGTTCGCATCCGCTCATAGTGGTCATAGCTCATAAGAACGAAACGGGGTTTATTGTGCCGGGTGAGAACAATTGGTTCGCGGCTGGCGGCGTCGGTGACATCGCCTACCTGTTTGTTGAGATCGCCTGTCGTGAACTGTCGCATGGCATGGGTGCTCCTTTGATCTCCATAATATCCATGTTTTCCATATTTGCAAGAAAACAGCGCTCACGCGCCATCTCCTCCGAAGCGCCAGACCGGGATGCCAAGCCGGCGGCTTTTGTCGCCGAGATTGCCGGTGATCCCGGAGCCCGGGAAGATGATGACGCCGGCAGGCATGATCGAGAGCATGTCGTCGTTGCGGCGAAAGGGCGCGGCCTTGGCGTGCTTCGTCCAGTTCGGCTTGAAGCTGATCTGGGTCACCTTGCGGTTTTCGGCCCAGCAGGCGGCAATGCGCTCGGCGCCCTTCGGCGAACCGCCATGCAGCAGGACCATGTCCGGGAATTTGGCGCGGGCGCGATCGAGCGCATCAAAGATGCGTTCATGATCGTTGTAGTCCATGCCGCCGGAGAAGGCGATCTTGGTGCCGGCGGGGATCAGCACCTCGGTCTCGGCGTGGCGGCGGGCGGAGAGAAAATCCCGGCTATCGATCATCGCCGCCGTCATGTTGGCATGGCTGACCTTCGAGCCAGTGCGCGGCCGCCAGGTCGAACCGGTCTCAGCCTCGAACAGGTCGGCAGCATAGTCGCGCATGAACTCGAAGGCGTTGCGGCGCTCCAGCAACGTGATGCCTTCGGCGATAAGACGCTCGAGCTCGACGCTTTTCACTTCGGAGCCGTCCTGCTCCTGCTGACCGCTACGCTGGGCGTCCTCGTTGCGCTGCAGTTCGCGCTGGATGCGCTCGCCGGCGCGGTGGAAGAGATTGACGCTCGACCACAGCAAGTCTTCGAGATCGGGTTCCAGCCGGGTATCGCCGAGCATTTCGGCGAAGGCGTCGAAGATCGCGGTGATAGCCGACTGGACGACCGGCTCCTCCGGCAGTCCACGCGGGTCGGGCTCATCCTGGAGAGGACGGTGGCCGTAGAGCTGCATTTCGTAGATGAAGYGGTCGGTGGGCGAGGATGCGTGGTGAGGCTCAAAGCCATCGTCGAGGGGCGCAGCCAAGTTCATGTTTCGTCTCCTTCGGATAGGGGCCGCGCCTCTCGCGGCCTGACGGCGATCCCCTCCCACGCGACAAACGGTCCGGAACCGCGAGCCAAGCGAAGCGGCCCAGCGAAGCGCCGGGCGGCGGAAGGAGGGTTTCTTGGATACCGCGAGGAGCGCCGGCCCCGCCGGCGCGGGGAAGAAACCTGAGTGACCCGCAGAAGGACCGGATGTCGCGTGGTAGGGGTCGCCTCTCGGCAGGCCGCGGGCGCGCGCCCTCTCCGGCGGAAGACAGACAAGGCCCCTGCCCGCCCCCGGTGGCGCCCAGCCGCAACCGCTTCCCCCTTCCGGCCACCGTCAGAGCGGGAGAAAAGCCATCACATCTTCCGGGATGAGCTGCTCGCGCAGCCGCTCCGTCAGCCGGTCCGGTCCCAGCCGCCGCAGGTCCTCGTTGAAGTCGCCGAGTTCCGGCTCGATGACCAGCGGCAGGATGCCGGCGGCCTGCGCGCGGCGGCTCAGTCCCTCGAGCCCATGGCGACCGGCCGCATCGGCGTCGGCGGCGATGTAGAGGCGCACGGCACCTGGGGGAAACCGGAAGGCGGCGAGATGGTTGGCGGTGAGCGCCGCGACCACCGGCATCCCAGGCATCACGTGTGAGAGGGACAGCATGGTTTCGAGACCTTCACCCGCGACCATGACCCGGACTGGCACATTGACCGGCATGCAAAAGCGCACCGCGTTGCCGAGAAGTCCGCCCAACGCACGGCGAGGATCATCGACCGGTGCCTTTCCGCCGCCGTCCGAATCGAGCCCGGATGCAGCCAGATACGTGCGGTGCACGCCGGTGATCATGCCGGCTCCATCGGTGACGGCGGCGATCAGGGCGGGGTAGCTCGTTGTCGTGCCAGTCACGAGCTCCCGATAGTAGCAGGATGGATGGAAGCGGAGCGCCGCATGAGCGGACGCCCGCAGGATGCCGCGCTGACGCAGATAGGCGTCCGCCAGCGTCCCATGCAGCGGCTTGCCCATTGCGAACAGCCGGCGTGCTCGTTCGCAGCTTGATCGGTTGACTGGCGGGCTGTCGCTCACCTCATACTGCCGGGCCGGTCTCGGCGCCGGCTGCGGCAGGCTGAGGAAACGTCGAGCTTCCTCGGCCACGTCGCGGAAATCGACCAGGCCGCATGTCTCGCGGACAAGGTCGAGAAGGTCACCGTGCTGGCCGGTGGCGGCATCCGTCCATTTGCCGGTGCGCGGCCCGGTCAGGTGGACATAGAGCGAGCGACCCTTGCTGTTGGCGACATCGCCAACAATCCAGTAGTTGCCAGCGCGCACGCCGGCAGACAGATATTGTCGGCAGACCGACTCGGCATCCTGCGCAAGACGGCCCGCCAGCTCTGAAGCGGACAGCATGATCGGTCCCCTCAATAGCGGCTGGCAACATCGAGGAGGCGATATCGCTCCATCAGGCGGGACAGTATCGCTGGTCCTTCACCCGTCATCGGCACGAAGAACCGGGTTTTCCAGGCGATGATCTCGGAAAACAATCCGATCGCCTTCAGCCATTCGCGCATGCCCTCCGTGAAGCCGGTAAGTTCGACACGGTGGTCGTTCATCACCCGCACGCGCCGCAACGTCATATCGCCGGCAAGGCCGACGATCGAGGATCCGTCGGTGAGAACCCGCCACGCGTGATCGCTGGTGATCGTCTCGACATGATCGATGCCGAGATTGCGGCAAAGCCGTGAGAGTTCCGATGGCGCGACCACACGCCCGACGATGCGCTCACCATCATCGCTTTGCAGCCGATAGACCCGGCAGTAGTCCTGCGGTAGCAGACGCCAGATCGGCAGAAGCAGGCCGGTTACCACGTGCAGGGTCGAGGTCGAGAACTCGGCGACCTTGGCGATATCCGCCTCCCAGGCGGCGTCAAAGGCCGTTTCGTCGACCTCTTCCCAGTTGGTCTCCTCAAGTTGGCGGATTTCGTAGCGCAGTTCGTCCATGGGCCGGATCAGCACGACGCGAGGTTGGATCGATCCATCGTCGAGCATGATGGACCGGGTCGGGACCATTACCGCCGGCCGGCCTGACTTCCCGTTGATCATCAGCGTCGCTCGTTGATCACGCCTGGCGAGCGCCTGGACATCGGCAAGCGTCATCGGGCGATTGCGCTGATTTTGCTCGATGGTCAGAAGATGCGACTGGGCGCCGGTGGCCGGATGGGTATAGGCGACCCGCCGATCGACAATCTTCATGCTGTCGGCCGCAATGGTCTCCAGACCCTTATCGTAGATGCCGGCAGCGACAGCGCCTTCGATCCGGGCAGCCAGCAATTGCTCGAAAGCGTCGAACAGCAGGTTCTGCATGTCGATCGTCAGCGCCAGCATGCGATTGAGAAAGGTCGTTATAGGCGGCAGTTCGTCCTTCAGGCCGCCCTCCTCCGAGGTTAGCGAAAGCCCGGTGACCGCTTCGAAGGTCGAAAGCGAGCAACCTTCGATCTTCCCGATGTAGAGCAGCCCATAGAATTGCCGGAGCGCATCGCGGGCATATTGGGATTCGAGATTGTCTTCCGAGCGAAACAGCCCTTGTCCGCCGGTCTGTCTCTGACCGCGGGTGATGGCGCCGAGCGTGTCGAGACGCCGGGCAATGGTCGAGAGGAAGCGACGCTCGGCCTTGACGTTCGTGGCGATTGGCCGGAACAGCGGCGGTTGCTTCTGGTTGGTGCGATTGGTGCGGCCGAGGCCCTGGATAGCGGTATCCGCGCGCCATCCCGCCTCGAGAAGGTAGTGAACGCGCAGGCGCTGGTTCAATGCCGAGAGTTCGGCGTGATAGGAACGTCCGGTTCCGCCAGCGTCGCTGAAAACGAGAATGCGCTTCTCGTCGTCCATGAAGGCGCGTGTCTCGTCGAGATTGGCGGAACCGGGACGGCTCTCGACGGCGAAGCGGGCGATATGACCGCCGGTGTCGCGTCGGACGATGCGGCGCGATCGGCCGGTGATTTCGGCGACGTTCTCGGTTCCGAAGTACTGGACGATCTGATCCAACGCGGTCGGGACAGCCGGAAGACTTCCAAGCTTTTCGACCAACTCGTCGCGACGGGCGATCGCTTCCCGGCATTGGACAGGATTGCCATTGGCGTCGTACACCGGTCGCGAGCTGAGATTACCTTCCTCGTCGGAATATTCCTCGAACAGCTGCGTCGGGAACGAGTGCATCAAATAGTCGACGACATATTCCCGAGGTGTCACATCGACCTGGATGTCGCCCCATTCCTCGGCCGGGATCTGCGCCAGACGCCGTTCCGTCAGCGCCTCGCCCGTCGAGACGATCTGGATGACGGCGGCATGTCCGGCCTCAAGATCGTGCTCGATCGAACCAATCAGGGTCGGCGTCTTCATGCTGATGAGCAAATGATTGAAGAAACGCTGTTTCGAAGATTCAAACGCCGAGCGTGCAGCGGCCTTGGCATTTTTGTTGCGCGTGCCGCTKTCCGACGTGATGCCGGCCGCCTGCATCGCCGCATCCAAGTGACTGTGGATGACCTGGAAGGCTCCCGCATAGGAATCGTAGATGCGGACCTGTTCGTCGGTCAGTTCATGTTCGACGATTTCATATTCGATCCCCTCGTAGGAGAGCGAGCGGGCAGCAAACAGGCCGAGAGCCTTGAGGTCTCGGGCGAGCACTTCCATCGCCGCGACGCCGCCATCCTCGATCGCCGCGATAAAGTCGGAACGGGTCGGGAACGGAAAGTCGGCGCTACCCCAGAGACCAAGCCGTTCAGCATAGGCGAGGTTCTGCACGTCGGTCGCGCCCGTGGCTGAGACATAGAGCACACGCGCATCGGGGAGCGCGCGCTGAAGTCGCAGTCCCGCCCTGCCCTGTTGCGAGCCTGCCTTGTCGCCGCGCTCGGTCTTGCCGCCGGCGGCGTTGGCCATGGCATGGCCTTCGTCGAAGACGATGACGCCACTAAAACCAGCGCCGAGCCAATCCAGGATCTGCTGGACGCGCGACCGTTTTCCTTCACGCTCATCGCTTCGCAAGGTGGCAAAGGTGGTGAACAGGATGCCCTCCTGCAGACGGATGGGCGCTCCCTGGCGGAACCGCGACAGTGGTGTAATGAGCAGCTTTTCCTGCCCGAGTGCTGCCCAGTCGCGTTGGGCATCCTCGATCAGCTTGTCGGATTTGGAGATCCAGACATGCCGGCGCCGGCCTTTCAGCCAATTATCGAGCAGCACACCAGCGACCTGACGGCCTTTGCCCGCACCCGTGCCGTCGCCGAGGAACCATCCGCGGCGGAAACGGACGGCAGCGTCGGAGTCTTCACTTGCCGCCTGCAGATTGTCGAAGGATTTGTCGACCGTCCAGAAACCGGCGAGGTGGCCGGAATGCGCTTCGCCGGCGTAGATCACACTCTCGAGCTGGGCGTCGGAGAGAACGCCATCCGTGACGACGTGTTCTGTAAGATGCGGGCGGTAGCTCGGCCTTGGTGGTGCGACCGAGGCCATTGCCGTCGACTCGACGAGCTTGTCGGGATGCGGCTTCGCATAGGCGATCTCGATCGACTGTAGGCGATACGGCTCATAGATGCTTTCCGTCAGACCGCCGTCCTGCTCGGTGACCCTGGCGCGGGTTTCGTAGACGAGCTCGACAATGGTCTTCGACAATGCAGGTTTCGGTCGGGCGGCAATGGGATTGCTGGCGGACACTGACGTCAGTCGGGAGGCCACCGGAGCGACAGCAGCCGGGCGAAGGGTGCCGGTGCTGCGGCGTGCCACCATCGATGGCGCGACATTCCGTAGGACACCGTGGGAGAGGACGTCGATGGAGTTCGGCGCCGCAAGAGGTGAGCGCGGCGGCAAACCCATGATCCAACCGAGCAGTGTCGCGGCATCCGGTGCGGTTCCGCGCGCGGCGACGAGCTGCGACGCATCGGCCGCCGGTATTTTGTCGATGACCGTCAAACGGGTTTCGGTGGTCGTGCCGTGAGGTGCGTAGACCTTGCCGTCGATAGCAGCGGTAAAGGTGACTGTCCCCCGCGCCTGCAGGCGGGTGAAGGCGTCGCGCCATTTTGGGTTGTCGGGGGAGAGATTTGCGCCGGTGATTGCCACCAGACGGCCACCCGGTGCAAGGCGTGCGAAGGCGGAGGCAAGATGACGCCAGGCTGCGTCGGACACCCGCCCCTCGACATGGACGCCGGCGGAAAACGGCGGGTTCATCAGGACCACCGTCGGACTGACGGAACGGTCGAGATAGTCGTCGATATGTGCTGCGTCATGCCGTGTCACCCTGGCGTCGGGGAATAGGCGCTCCAGCAGCAAGCCGCGGACGGCCGCATATTCGTTCAGCACTAGCCGAGCGCGGGCGATTTCGGCGAAGATCGCCAGCAGACCGGTTCCGGCCGAGGGTTCGAGCACGACATCGTCGGGCATGATGCCGGCGGCACGGGCGGCGACATAGGCGAGCGGCATCGGCGTCGAGAGCTGCTGCAGCGCCTGGCTTTCGTC
>NZ_JBFUBH010000101.1:0-8021 GCF_056405855.1 Pararhizobium sp. P1_E7
GAACCCGACCTGATTGAAGATGATGACGGCCGCGCCGGTGAGATAAGGCATGTCTTCGGGCGTACAGCCGCCGACATCAAGATCGAAGATCGCGCGGCGGCCATGCCGGCGCAGATCGGCCAGAAGCCCGGCCTGCTTCAGAACGCCGTTCTCTGTCTGGGCATGCAGCCGGCGGACACGATAAAGCGTCGTGTAGAGAAAGCCCGGCTGGCGCAATGCCTCAAGGCTCTCCGATGTCAGCCACATCGGCTGCTCGCCCATGTCGACGGTCAGCACGATATGCTCGCCATCGACGAGGAAGATAAGATTGCGCGATTCCGCAATTGCCGGATCGGTCAGCATGTAATCGACGCCGACGCCGTTTTCCTGCAGGTCGGCGATCAGCCTTTGCGACAGCGGACTGTCGTTAAGCAGGGAGATGAACTGCGTCTCGCCGCCGAGACCGGCATGCACGACGGCAGCATTGGCGATGGACCCGCCGATCTCGGCGGGCAGTTCGGTCACCATGCCCTTGTCGGCACGGCCGGGCCAGCGATCTGCGGTGTAATATTCGTCGATCGCCACGTCGCCGATGAAAAAGGCGGTCATATGTTTTTCCCCGGGTTCGCTTGCACCAGCCTTGGCCCGCCTGCGACAGGGACCCAAGGACTTTCACCAAGCCCGCAAATCGCCATCCAATAATAGGCTGCGGGACCGGAAACACCCCGGCAGGCATCGTGCCAGACGCCGCGGCGCATTACGACCACTTGGCCCGGCGCGATCACGAAGGCTTCAATTTCATCCCGATTTGCCGCATCGGCATCCGACGCGGGGGCAACGGCAAGGACGACCGGCTGGGCGGCGCAGAAGATCGCTTCCTCGGTGCCCGGATGGCGCTCCATTGCCGCGCATAACCAGGGCGCGCCGGCGCCGCGCGTGATGCCGAGATGGCCGGACCCCGTCATCAGCGGCGTCCTGGTGAAACCGTCGCTCCAACCGTCGCCTAAGGTCCAGATCGCCTTGGGGTCGGTATCGTTGGAGAGGTCATAGACCGTACCGAACCGGGAGAAATTCTCAGGCGTCGCCGGCTGGGCGACAATGGCATCCGGGGCAATCATGCGGCGCGCCTTGCTGCGCGGACCGCCCGCATCAGGCGAGCGACATGGGCGGCCTCGACGCGGCCGGTATCCTTGTGGTCGTGCTTGAACCAGCTGCCGACGACGGCGCCGTCGGCCTGCGCCAGCTGTTCGGCGGCATTGGCTTCAGTCAGGCCCGCACCGATCAGGAGCGGCACCGCGCCGCCGGTGGCAGCACGGAAGCGCGCCACTTTGTCCATATCGGTCGGTTGACCGGTGGCGTCCGAGGTCACGACCAGACCGTCGCAGCGCGATGCGCCGATGCGCACATCCTCTTCCTCGGGCCGTCCGGACAGGACGGGCTGGTACTTGAACCGCACGCCGCCAAGCAGCAGCGCCGGAACGCTGTTACGGCGCGTGGCGAGATCGGCGGCGAAAGGCACATCGTCTTGCAGCGGCAGATGGCCGGCGACGGAATCGACCTGGATGAAAGAGACCGGAAATCGCTTGGCAAGCGCAAAGGCGGATACATTGTCCCGCAGTACATTGATGCCGATGCGCGTGCCGAGATCAAGGCCGCACAGCCGCTCCAGCACACGCTCGACGTCCTCGGCATCGCCGAAATAGTTCTCGACCACAAGCCCGTCGATTCCTTCACCGGCCATGATGCGAGCTTCTTCCTCGGCCTGGGCGAGCTTGGCAGCTGGGCCTTCTCCAGCCAGATGCAGCATGCCGAGGATGGGTTTTGGGTTGGCGAAAGTCTCGTCGAAACGGCTCATATTTTCTTCTCCTGCGTCGCGCCGCTTTCAAGCCGGCGCGGTATCACGCCCCCAACGGGTTGCGAATTTCATCTGGACCGCCGGCGAATAGACAATCGACGTCCGCTCCACCAACCGGTCGTCGGCGTCGAGTACGTCCCCGCTGGCGCAAAGGTAGCCCGGCACATCGAGCGCCGGGGCAAAGACCTCCCGCAGGCGATCGGACGGCGGCACGACGGTCAGCAGCAGTTCCGAGCGGAGGGGATGGCGATCATAGTCGCGGCGCAACACTTCATAGAGCGATTGCGCCGCAAAATCGTTGCGGTCGATGCCGGGGTAAAGGGCAAGGTCCAGCCGCGAGGTGTCGACGTTCAACCAGTTCACCGTTTCATCGTTTGCAAGGCCGCGGGCACGCACCAGCAATAGCTCACCGTTTTCCACCCGATGTTCCAGCACCCGCGTCACGGGGCGCTGGCCCTGCCGGCGCGCCAGTTCGGTAAAGCTGCCGAAATTCCAGATGTTGTGGCTGATCGGCCGATGCGAAACGATCGTACCCCGACCGCGAACCTGCTGAACCAACCCTTCCGACACCAGAAGCGCCATCGCATTGCGCACTGTCGTTCGGGCGATACCGAACTGATCGCGCAACTGGTTCTCCGAGGGGATGGCTTCCCCTTCGGAAAAATCGCCGCTGAGAATGGCGGCGCGCAGTGCCCGGTACAGCTGCCGGTAAAGCTGCTCGCTCGAATAGAGATCGAGGCGCAGCCTGGACAGTCTGTCGTCGGGGCGTTCGCCCGTTGCGATGGAGGCATCTGATAAGGAAGAGTGGGTCAAGGCAGGCTCCCGGATGGGTCGGCTATTTGGTGGTTCCGTTTACCTTGAACTCCTTCACACCGGCTTGATTCAAGCCGTAGCGGTCGAGGATCTGTGTATAAGTGCCATCGGCCTTCATGGCGTCGAGCGCACCGAGCACGGCGTCGCGCAATTGGCCGTTCGATTTGGCGAAGGCGATGCCGTAGTGGTTGATGTCGCCGACCTCACCGATCTGGTAGAACTTGCCTGGTTCCTGCTTCATCAGGTCGAGAAGCCCTTCAAGGCCGATCACCGAGGCCTGTGCGCGGCCCTGGCGGATCTGCATGATATGCTCGGCCTGGGTCGGGATCTGGATGACGGTGATCAGCTTGTCCTCAGCGCACTTGGCCTTGCCGAGATCCTCCGTCCAGGTGACCCAGCTTGTTCCGGTCGCCACAGCCACCGTCTTGCCGCAGAGGTCGACCTCTGTCTTGATCTCGCCCTGGTGATCGACAGTCGAGTACAGGACGTTGCCGGTCTGGAAGTAGTCGATGAAATCGAGCTGCGTCTGGCGCTCGACCTTGTCGGAGAAGGCGGTCATGATCAGATCGGACCGGCCGGTGACGACCTGCGGGATCAGCTGGGGGAATTCGACATTCTGGAATTCCGCCGAAAGGCCCAGGCGCTCGGCGATGGCCTTGGCGAGATCGATGTCGAAGCCTTTCAGCTCGGTCGAGCCGGCGTCGTTGTATTCCATCGGCGGATAGGCGAGGCTGATCGTKACGTTCAGCTTGCCGGCGGTGCGCACGGCCTCGGGCAGTGCGGCGGCCAGTTTCTCGTCGGCGGCATGGGCCGCGCCGCATGCGGCAAGGCTGATGAAGGTTGTGGAGGCCAGCCCCAGTAGCATTGGCAACAGTCGTTTCATTCTCTTCATTCTCCCATTTTGAAGTTGTGAATTCAGGCCAGCACGCGGCTAAGGAACGTGCGCACGCGTGGATCGCCGGGATTGCTGAGGACTTGCCCCGGCGCGCCCGTTTCGCGAATTTCTCCGTCGATCATCACCACGACGCGGTCGGCCACCTCACGGGCAAAGCCGATCTCATGGGTGACGACGATCATGGTGGTGCCGCCACGCGCCAGGTTGCGCATGACTTCCAGCACCTCGCCGACCAGTTCCGGGTCGAGCGCGCTGGTCGGTTCGTCGAACAGCATCACCCGCGGCTCCATTGCCAGCGACCGGGCAATCGCCACGCGCTGCTTCTGGCCGCCGGAAAGCTGCGAGGGATAACTCGAGGCCTTGCCGGCCATACCGACCTGCTCCAGCAGTTCCATGGCGCGTGCCTCTGCTTCGGCACGGCGCAGACCGCGCACCACCATCGGCCCCTCGATGACATTGCCGAGCACCGTGCGATGCGAAAACAGATTGAAATGCTGAAACACCATGCCGAGCTGGCTTTGCTGTGCGCGCAGCTGCTTGATCGGCAGCTCCTGCAGCGCACCGCGGCTGAGCTCGTATCCCATGATGGCGCCATCAACCCAGACATACCCGCCGTTTGGCGTTTCCAGATGGTTGATGCAGCGCAGGAAAGTGCTCTTGCCGCTACCCGAGGGCCCGAGGATGCACAGCACCTCGCCGTAGGCGACCTCCAGATCCAGGCCCTTCAGCACCTCGTGATTGCCAAAACTCTTGCGGATTCCAACCGCCTTGACTGCGAGACTCATGCTTCCCCCGAGACGGCCGGACGCCGCGCCCAACCCTTGAACCAGCGACGGTTGCTGGTGGCGACCGTTGCGTCGCGGCCGAAATGACGTTCGAGATAGTATTGGCCGATGGAGAGCACCGTCGTTCCGGCCAGATACCAGGCAGCGCAGACGAACAGCAGCTCGATGACCGCTCCGTTGATGAAGTAGATCCGCTGCGCCGCGTTCAGCATTTCGCCCATGGCGATGGTTGCGGCCAGCGAGGAGAATTTCAGCATGCCGATAGCGCTGTTGCCGAGAACCGGCAGGATCAGCCGCAGGGTCTGCGGCAGGATGATGCGGCGCATCGTCTGGCCGGGCGTCATGCCAAGCGTGTGAGCTGCTTCCTTTTGGCCGTGATCGACGGAACCGATGCCACCGCGTACTACCTCCGTCAGGTAGGAACCCTCGTTGACGCCAAGGCCGAGAACAGCAGCGACGAAGGGCGTCACCACATCGACCATGCGCTCATCGACAAGGCCCGGAATGTAGAGCCGCGGAAAGACGAGGGCGATGTTAAACCAGATGAGAAGCTGCAGCAGCACCGGGGTGCCGCGGAATATCCAGACGTAAAGCCAGGCGGCGAAACGCAGGATCGGATTTTCCGAAAGGCGCATGATGCCGAAGGCGAAGCCCAGCGCCACGCCGAGCACCAGCGCACAGGCCGAGATCAGCAAGGTCCAGCCGAAACCGGTGATGATGACACCGGCCGTCAGGAACTCTCCGACCACGGGCCACTGGATTTGTCCGACGGCAAACGCGCGGCCGATCACGGCGAGCAGCAGAATGACGGCGATGCCGCTGAGCCAACGCCCCGGATGGTGCAGCCGGCGAACGGGCGTGTCCGGCCCCGGCAGATCTGACAGGGACAAGGTGGATGTCGGTTTGGGGGGCGAATGGGTCATGCTATCCAATTGTAGGGTTAGGCCTACAACTTAATACGCACGCTCCGGGGCGGAGTCAAGCGGGTGCGGATCATTCGTTGAACGTTCCGCTTTGAGCGGCCTGCAGCCAGCATCAAAGGTTGAGTCGTTTAGGAGTTGGCTGGGTTTCGGCTACGGCCGGTGTGCCGGGCATGGCTGGAGAGGGCTTGCCGGTCGTCATGGCAAGGACCGCAAGCTTGTGCTCTACAAGGAGGAAGGCAGCCGGCAGCATGACGAAAATGAAATTCGGATCGCTGGCAGCGAAAACCGTTAGCGATGGCGTGCCGCCCTTGTCCGGAATACGCTTTACATCGAGGCCGGCCAGTATGCCGAACCATCCGCGCAGGCGCCCGGAAATCTCCCGGGCGCCTCAGGCTTGTTGACTACTGTGCCCGCTTCAAGGCATCGCCGAGTATCGAGACGATGTCCTCGATATGGGATTTCTCTGCGATCAGCGGTGGCGAGAAGGCGATGATGTCGCCCGTCACGCGGATCAGCAGGCCGCGCTCGAAGCAATCGACGAAGACATCGTAGGCGCGCGCGCCGGGAGCACCCTCACGGGACGAAAGCTCGATGCCGGCGATCAGGCCGATCGTGCGGATGTCGACGACATGCGGAAGGCCCTTCAGCGAGTGCATCGCCTCGTGCCAGTCGTCCTGCAGATCGGCTGCCCGGGTCAAAAGGCCCTCGTCGCGGTAGATGTCGAGCGTCGCAATGCCGGCGGCGCAGGCTGCCGGATGGCCGGAATAGGTGTAGCCGTGGAAAAGCTCGATCTGGCCTTCCGGTCCGTGCATGAGGGCATCGTGCACTTTGCGGCTGGCAAAGACCGCGCCCATCGGGATGGCGCCGTTGGTCAGGCCCTTCGCCGTCGTGACGAGGTCGGGCGTTACGCCGAAATAATCGGTGGCAAAGGAAGCACCGAGGCGGCCGAAGCCGGTGATCACTTCGTCGAAAATGAGAAGGATGCCGTGCGCGGTGCAGATTTTGCGCAGGCGCTCGAGATAGCCTTTCGGCGGGATGAGCACACCGGTGGAGCCGGCAACGGGTTCGACAATACAAGCAGCGATGGTTTCGGCGCCATGCAAGGCAACCAGTCTTTCAAGATCGTCGGCGAGCTCAGCGCCGTGCTCCGGCTGGCCTTTGACAAAGGCGTTCTTTGCCAGATCGTGGGTGTGGCGCAGATGGTCCGTGCCGGGAAGCTGCGGAAAGACCCGGCGGTTGTTGACAAGGCCGCCAACCGAGATGCCCCCGAAACCGACGCCGTGATAACCGCGTTCACGGCCGATCAGGCGCGTGCGCGTGCCCTGCCCGATCGATCGCTGGTAAGCGACGGCGATCTTGAGGGCCGTGTCGACGGATTCCGAGCCGGAGCCGGTGAAGAACACACGGTCGAGTTTTCCATCCGGACCGCCCGGCGCAATCTCCGCCAGCCGCTCGGCGAAATCGAAAGCGATCGGATGCCCCATCTGGAAGGAGGGTGCAAAGTCCAGCGTCGAAAGCTGGCGCTCGACGGCTGCCGCGATCTGTCGGCGGCCATGACCGGCATTGACGCACCACAGGCCCGCCGTCCCGTCCAGAATCTTGCGTCCATCGACGCTGGTATAGTGCATGCCTTCCGCCGAGGCGAGCAGGCGCGGCGCCGCCTTGAATTGCCGGTTGGCGGTAAACGGCATCCAGTAGCTATCGAGTACCGGGGTGTTTTGTTTGCTGTGCGTATTCATGGCAACCTCCTGTGAAGCCGCGATGACGCATGATTTCATATGGCGAAACAAGTCCTTTTCTGATCAAGCATAACCAGTTGAAAACTCTAGCCATGAATTGTAATAGTTTCGATATTTCGAACATGCCAAACAGAGGATCAGCCTATGTCGGTGGATATCGGAAACCGTCTGCGCCATTTGCGCATCCTCAACAATCTGTCGCAGCGCGAACTTGCCAAGCGGGCGGGTGTGACCAACTCGACGATTTCGCTGATCGAGTCCAACTCCTCCAACCCTTCCGTCGGCGCATTGAAGCGCATCCTCGACGGCATCCCCATCGGGCTTGCGGAATTTTTCGCCTTCGAGCCGGACCGCCCGAAGAAGGCCTTCTACCGGGCCGACGAACTCGTTGAAATCGGCAAGGGGCCGATCTCCTATCGCCAGATCGGCGATAATCTGTTCGGCCGCAGCCTGCAGATTCTGAAGGAATGTTATCAACCCGGCGCCGACACCGGCAAAGTGCCGCTGGTGCACGACGGCGAGGAAGGCGGGATTGTTCTTTCGGGGCGGCTGGAAGTCACCGTCGATGACGAACGCCGGATCCTTGGACCGGGCGACGCCTATTATTTCGAAAGCCGCCGGCCTCACCGGTTCCGCTGTGTCGGCCCGGTCGCCTGCGAAATCATCAGCGCCTGCACGCCGCCGACTTTCTGATCCGTGGACATGTGGTGGCCTTTTCCCGCCAGGATCAGCGCTCGCGCCTCGCCCCGCGTCCATCGAGATAGAGCATCAGGCCAAGACCAATCGCGCCGGCGAGCGCACCGAGCAGCGACGTACCCGAGTAATCGCTGAAACGGGTTCCGATCGCGAACAGGATGGCGCTCAGTCCGCCGCTTAAGAACAGGTTCACCGAGATGAGCGAACTGCCAAGCCCCGGGCGGTCGGCGATGAGGTCCTGGATGTAGGTGATGGGGATGCTGATGAGAGCCGCGGCGGCAAAGGCGCTGAGAAGCGTCAGGGCATAGACGTGCCAGGGTGCCGTGGCGCGACGAG
>NZ_JBFUBH010000102.1:0-8021 GCF_056405855.1 Pararhizobium sp. P1_E7
CTGTGGACCCGCGTCGCCGACCGTCGTCTCGGCCACGATCATGTCCGGGTTGCGGTACTCTCCACCTTCACGCACCGAAGCATGGACCTGGCCGACGTCCCGATCCTGTGGACCCGCGTCGCCGACCGTCGTCTCGGCCACGATCATGTCCGGGTTGCGGTACTCTCCACCTTCACGCACCGAAGCATGGACCTGGCCGACGTCCCGATCATCTTCAAGCCGGGCACCGATCTCGTCATCCTGAACTACATCGCGAACCACATCATACAGACGGACCGCGTGAACACTGCGTTCGTTGAGAAGCACACGAAGTTCGCCCGCGGCGTGACTGATATCGGCTACGGGCTGAGACCCGATGATCCGAAAGAAGTGAACGCTGCGAACTCGGCCGATCCCGGCAAGTCGGAGCCGATGGATTTCGCGGCTTTTAAGGAGTTCGTTTCCGAATATACGCTGAAGAAGACGGCGGAGATGACGGGGGTCGAGCCTGAGTTTCTGGAACAGTTGGCGGAGCTTTACGCCGATCCAAAAACGAAGGTCATGTCGCTCTGGACCATGGGGTTTAACCAGCATGTCCGCGGCGTCTGGGCCAACCAGATGGTCTACAACATACACCTGCTCACCGGAAAAATTTCCGAACCAGGCAACAGCCCGTTTTCGCTAACCGGACAACCTTCCGCATGCGGCACGGCGCGCGAGGTCGGCACCTTTGCGCATCGGCTTCCTGCCGACATGGTTGTCACCAATCCCGAACATCGCAAGCACGCGGAAGAAATCTGGCGCATCCCGCACGGCATCATCCCCGAGAAGCCGGGATACCACGCCGTCCAGCAGGACCGGATGCTGAAGGACGGCAAGCTCAACTTTTACTGGGTCCAATGCAACAACAACGTCCAGGCCGCGCCCAACAACAGCAACGAGACATATCAGGGCTATCGAAATCCTGACAACTTCATCGTCGTCTCCGACGCCTATCCGACAATCACCGCGATGAGCGCAGATCTCATACTGCCCGCCGCCATGTGGGTGGAAAAAGAAGGCGCTTACGGCAACGCAGAACGTAGGACCCACGTCTGGCATCAGCTCGTCCAAGCGTCTGGTGATGCACGTTCTGATCTCTGGCAGATGATGGAGTTCTCGAAGCGCTTCACCACGGAAGACGTCTGGCCGGCGGAGATGCTCGAGGCTAACCCCACCTATCGAGGCAAGAACCTCTTCGACGTGCTGTTCCGCAACGGCGAGGTCGATCGATACCCGCTCAGCGAGATCAACAGCGAGTACGACAACAACGAGTCGAAGGACTTCGGCTTCTACGTCCAGAAAGGCCTGTTCGAGGAATATGCATCGTTCGGCCGAGGACACGGTCACGATCTCGCACCCTATGACGCCTACCACGAAGTCCGCGGACTGCGTTGGCCGGTCGTGAACGGGCAGGAAACGAAGTGGCGGTATCGGGAGGGGTACGATCCCTACGTCAAGCCGGGAGAGGGCGTGAATTTCTACGGTCAGAAGGATGGTAAGGCGGTTATTCTGGCCGTGCCGTACGAGCCACCTGCGGAATCGCCCGATGAGGAGTTTGATTTCTGGCTGGTCACGGGTCGGGTGCTCGAACACTGGCATTCCGGATCGATGACGATGCGCGTTCCGGAGCTTTACAAAGCGTTTCCCGGCGCACGCTGTTTCATGAACGCCGACRACGCCCGAAAACGGGGACTAAATCAAGGAGCGGAAGTCCGCATCGTTTCGCGCCGGGGCGAAATTCGCACCCGGATCGATACCCGGGGGCGCAATCGAATGCCCACGGGCGTCATCTTCATTCCATGGTTCGACGCAAGCCAACTGATCAACAAGGTAACACTCGACGCCACCGATCCCATCTCCAAACAGACGGATTTCAAAAAATGCGCGGTCAAGATTCTACCAGTCGTCGTCTGATGCGCCCCGAATGGACTGCAATCGCTGGCGGACTTCTTGTGTTCATCGCGACCGCAGCGATCGCCCAGGTGGCGACGCAGAACGTCCCGCAGCTTCAGGGCCAGACCCACGCCATGGAGTCGGGAGCGGCCGCCGTCCTCCCGAAATGGGTGATCGACGATAAACGGAAGATGCGCGCCTATCCGGACCAGCCTCCGATCATCCCCCACTCGATCGAGGGCTACGAACTGTCGGTCAACGCCAACCGTTGCCTCACCTGTCACAAGCGCGAATTCACACAGGACTCGGGCGCGCCGATGATCAGCGTGACGCATTACATGACGCGAGAGGGACAGATGATCGCGGACGTTTCGCCGCGGCGGTACTTCTGTACTGCGTGCCACGTCCCCCAGGCAGACGTCCGGCCGCTGGTTCCCAGCACCTTCAAAGACATGAGCGAACTTGGGTTCAAACCAGCGGGAAGCGAGTGAGACCATGATCGCCTGGATCAGGAAAGTCGTACTGTGGGCATGGGGGATTATGATCACCCCCGCCGTCACGCTCGGGCTTGGGTTTCTGACGCTCGGCGGCTTCATCGGCGGCGTCATGTTCTGGGGCGCGTTCAACACCGCCCTCGAAGTGACCAATACGGAGAAGTTCTGCACCGGATGCCACGAGATGAAGGCGAACGTGTACGAGGAGCTGACGCGCACCATCCACTTCTCGAACCGTTCGGGAGTGCGCGCAAGCTGTCCCGATTGTCATGTGCCGCACCAGTGGACGGACAAGATCGCCCGCAAGATGCAGGCATCCAAGGAGGTGTGGGGCAAGCTGTTCGGGACGATCAATACGCGGTCGAAATTTCTCGAACACCGTCTTGAGCTTGCGCAGCACGAATGGGCGCGCATGAAGGCCAACGACAGTCTGGAATGCCGCAACTGCCACTCTTCGGTCGCGATGGATTTGCAGAAGCAAACCCAGAGGGCCGCTGAAATCCACACGCGATACCTGCTGACGGGAAAAGCCACGTGCATCGATTGCCATAAGGGCATAGCCCACGAGCTGCCGAACATGGAAGGCATCGATCCTGGCTGGAAAATGCCGAAAGAACTCGAGGGAAAAAAGATGGCCGGAGATTCACCTGTCGATGAGCTGCGAAAGTTCGTTGCGGATGCTCACACGGGGATGTTCTGAACTTCAACGGAATGAAGCCAGGTGGGCCGAGAGACGCGTGATCAAACGTCATCGTGGGAGCTGAACACCGCGCGCCGCCTGAAGACGGCTCGTTCCAATTTCAGCCCAAGATATTGAGAGTGATCCAAGCGTTCGCCCATCCTCGCTACATCGGCGTCGTCGAAAAGATCGACGTGCATGGGGTAGTCCAAACTTCGCAATTCCAAAGGATGCCGCTTTCATACACACCTTTCGTCCTCCCRCCATAAGGGCTATACGCGCTGGGCATACGTCTATCCCTTTCGGAATCATCGGATGATCGAGAAACTTTTCACGCAGAACAAACACTGGGCTGACGCAAGAACGGCCGAACGGCCTGACTATTTCGAGCGGCTTTCGGAACTTCAGCGCCCTGAATATCTGTGGATCGGTTGCTCTGACAGCCGAGTTCCCGCCAACGTCATCGCAGGCCTTGAGCCGGGCGAGGTGTTCGTGCACCGGAATGTCGCCAATCTCATACATCCGACCGATCTCAACATGCTCTCCGTCGTCGAATACGCAGTTCACCAACTTGAGGTGAAACACATCATCGTTTGCGGACACTATGGCTGCGGAGGAATAAGAGCTGCCGTCAGCGGTGACAGCTACGGCCTCATCGACCACTGGCTTCAGCCGATCCGCGACGTCGCAGACACGTCCTTCGAATGCCGGGACTGTGGCGCGTGGAGCGAGAGAGAGTTGGACGAACTTTGCGAGGCCTCCATCATTGACCAAGTTACGAGACTCGCGCGGACACCGACATTGCAGGCCGCTTGGAAACAGGGCAAGTCAGTGTCCATCCACGGGTGGGCATATGGTTTGAAGGATGGGCTACTTTCAAATCTCGGGTGTTCGATAGAACGGTGATGCCATCGTCGAGGGGTTGGTTGCCAGTGGTAGCTGTGAAAAGCGGGTGCCGATGTTATCAAGGCCAACCGCATTGCACTTCAGAAGCTCTGGGAATTGCTCATCGATAAACTTCATCTGACCGCGTCCGAGATCAGCGACATCGAACACACGCCGACGCCGAAAACCAGGCGGTTGCTGCATACTCGCGCGCAAAAACAAAGAAGGGGCCTTCTTTCGAAGGCCCCTTCCAAGTAGAACCCACAGACCGTAACCTAATGGGGTGTTAGCTCACTTGCTAATGTCATGTTCAAACAGATAGCCCGACCGACGACGTCCAATTCACTTTAAGCGGGGGAGTAGCCCGGATCGGGCACCAATCAAAAATCCCTAGGGTCTAAAATTATGCGGCGACGCTCACTTGGAAATGTAATTTATCGTTATGGTATAACGTATCGCATAAGCATATTTATGGAACTATCGTCCGCCTCGATAATTGAAGCTTTCCAGCAAGGACTGTATGACTGATAGACCATTATGTCCGGCGATCTCAAGATCAACGTAGGACAACAACATGCGCTCGTGATCGCGCAGTAAACGCAATTGCACTAAATCTGATGACGGGCCGTGAATGTACAGGTCGTCAAATTCCTGCACAAATGGTTTTAGAACGTCGCGAAACTGATGTAGCCAGCCGTTCCAATCGTCCGGCTGTATGTCTGCGAGAAGATGCCTGGTAAGTTCAATACCACGCGCGTACTCCACCGGCCGCACTTCGTAWCGCTCCAGGAGTTCACCAAGAGCATTTCCGACGAGTTGCTCTACTATTGAGAGCGTCTGAAAATCTTGTGCCTTATCGGGGAAGAGAATTGCCATCTCTCTAAACAATATTTCACCGACGAGTTCCCCAAAATGAGCCTCTCGCAGCTTCTCGGTATATTCTTCAATTTTCATTGTCCCTACATCTCCGAGTAGACCGGCCCTTCGCCACCCTGCGGCGGAGCCCAGGTGATGTTCTCGTTGGGGTCCTTGATGTCACAGGTCTTGCAGTGGACGCAGTTCTGGGCGTTGATGACGAAGACTTGCCTGCCATCCTTTTCCACCCATTCGTAGACGCCCGCCGGACAGTAGCGCGACGACGGGCCGGCATAGATATCGTGCTCGGACCGTTTCTGCAGGTCCATGTCCTTCACCTTCAGATGGACCGGCTGGTCCTCCTCATGATTGGTGTTGGACAGGAACACCGACGACAGGCGGTCGAAGGTCAGCACGCCGTCGGGCTTGGGATAGTCGATCTTCTTGTGCTTGGCCGCAGGCTCCAGCGAAGCCGCGTCGGTCTTGCCGTGCTTCAGCGTGAACGGCGAGCTGCCGAAGATCTGGTTGATCCACATGTCGAGACCGCCTAGCGCCACGCCCAGCGCCGTGCCGAACTTCGACCACAGCGGCTTGACGTTGCGCACCCGCTTCAGGTCCTTGCCGATGTCGGAGGCGCGCCAGCTGTTTTCGATCTCGATCACCTCGTCATGAGCGCGACCGCTCGCCATCGCTTCCGCCAGCTTGTCGGCCGCCAGCATCCCCGACAGCACTGCATTGTGGCTGCCCTTGATGCGCGGCACGTTGACGAAGCCGGCCGAACAGCCAATCAGCGCACCGCCGGGGAAAGTAAGCTTCGGGACAGACTGCCAGCCGCCTTCGGTGATGGCACGGGCGCCATAGGAGATCCGCTTGCCGCCCTCGAACGTTCCACGAATGGCCGGATGCGTCTTGAAGCGCTGAAACTCCTCGAATGGGTAGAGATAGGGATTCTTATAGTTCAGGTGGACCACGAAGCCGACGGCGACGGTGTTGTCTTCGAGGTGATAAAGGAACGAGCCACCGCCGGTCTTCATGCCGAGCGGCCAGCCGAACGAATGCTGGACGAGGCCCTGTTTGTGGTTCTCGGGCTTGACCTGCCAGAGTTCCTTGATGCCGATGCCGAATTTTTGCGGTTCGCGATCCTTCTGGAGATCGTACTTCGCGATCAGCTGCTTGGCGAGCGAGCCGCGCACGCCCTCGCCGATCAGCGTGTACTTGCCGAGAAGCTCCATGCCGCAGGCAAAGCTAGGGCCTGGCTCGCCGTTCTTCTCGATGCCCATGTCGCCGGTAGCCACGCCGATGACCGAACCGGCCTCGTTGTAGAGAACTTCAGTCGCGGCAAAGCCGGGGTAGATTTCGACGCCGAGTTCCTCCGCCTTGGTGGCCAGCCACCGACAGACATTGCCGAGCGAAACGATGTAATTGCCGTGATTGCTCATCAGGCCCGGCATAGCGGCATTGGGGAGACGCAGGGAGCCGGCCGGACCGAGCAGCAGGAACTGGTCGTCGGTAACCAGCGTCTTGAAGGGATGATCCGTCTCCTCGCGCCAGCCCGGCAAAAGTCGGTCAATGCCAACAGGGTCGACCACAGCGCCGGACAGAATATGCGCGCCGACTTCGGCGCCTTTTTCCAGCACGACAACGGACAGCTCCGGATTGACCTGCTTCAGCCGGATCGCAGCCGAGAGACCGGCCGGTCCGGCACCGACGATCACCACGTCGAATTCCATGCTTTCGCGTTCAGGCATCTCTCTCATTTAGCGCGGGCCTCATTACCTACGAGAATTTTGGTGGCGTCTTGCCGGCCTTACGGTGGGCGGCGATAACGGTATTTGCCATTAACATGGCGATTGTCATCGGACCGACGCCACCGGGAACAGGGGTGATGGCACTGGCGACCTTGGCGCATTCATCGAATGCGACGTCACCGACGAGGCGGGACTTACCCTCACCCTTTTCCGGAGCATCAACGCGGTTGATGCCAACATCAATGACTGTCGCGCCGGGCTTTACCCAGTCGGCCTTTACCATCTCCGCACGGCCTACTGCGGCAACAAGGATATCCGCATTCCGGCAGACACTGGCGAGGTCTTTCGTGCGTGAATGCGCCGTCGTGACAGTGGCATTGGCGGCGAGCAGCAGGGCCGACATTGGTTTACCGAAAAGGTTGGACCGGCCGATCACGACCGCGTTGAGGCCTGAGAGGTCTTGACCGTGGACACGGCGAACGAACACCATCGCGCCAGCGGGCGTGCAGGAGAGGAGCCCGCCATCCAGGTCACCCGTCGTGACCTTGCCGGCGTTGACAACATGCAAGCCATCGACATCCTTCTCCGGGCTGATCGACTGAATGACTGGCTCGGAGCTGAGATGTTTAGGCAGTGGCAGTTGCACAAGGATGCCGTGGATCGCTTCATCGCCATTCAGTGTCTCGATCAGACGCGCAAGCTCTTCTTGCGTCGTCTCTTCCGGTAGCGTGTGCTGAACGGAAAGGAAGCCGCACTCCTTCGCCATCTTGCTTTTTGACGTAACATAGGCGCGGCTCGCTGGATCATTGCCGACAATCACAACGGCAAGACCAGGTGTGACGCCCGCCTCCTTCTCCAGGACCTCAGTGGAAGTCTTCACCGAGTCAATCACAGACCCAGCAATCTGCTTGCCGTCGATAATTCTCCCCATCGGTCAGCCCATCCGTTCCGAAACGAAGGAGCCTGGGCTCGCCGGGAATACCACCGTCCGGTTCCCGTTGATGAAGGTGCGGTGATGGATGTGCGCGTGGATGGCGCGGGCCAGCACCTGGCTTTCGACGTCACGACCAATCGAGATGTAATCCTCGGCTGACTGCGCATGAGTGATGCGGGCGACGTCCTGCTCAATGATCGGTCCTTCGTCAAGATCGGCCGTAACGTAATGCGCCGTCGCTCCAATCAGCTTCACACCGCGCTCGAAGGCCTGCTTGTAGGGGTTAGCGCCCTTGAAGCTCGGCAAGAAGGAATGATGGATGTTGATAATCTTGCCCGACATCTTCTGGCACATCTGATCAGACAGGATCTGCATGTAGCGAGCGAGCACAATGAGTTCGGTGCCGGTCTGCTCAACCACGTCCATGATACCGACGATCTCGATCGGCTTGTTGGCCTTAGTCACCGGGATATGGTGGAAGGGGATGTCGTGGTTCACGACGACCTTCTGGT
>NZ_JBFUBH010000103.1:0-7954 GCF_056405855.1 Pararhizobium sp. P1_E7
AGTGATGGGAGAGGGTAGGTCCGTTGCTCGTCCATCAGTCCGTCGAACACTTCCAGCATTGCGTCGGCGATCGCTTGCCCGAGGTGAGCGGCGCTCGTTGCCTGTGCCTTCTCGTCTATATCACGTGCTGCCATCGCGAAGGCAGCGCCTTGGGTAGTAACTATTTCCTGAGCACGCTGGATTGCGTGATTGCTGCGTGCGCGGCGTCATTCAGCATGGCTTAGCGACCATCTGCCTGATCTGACGCGACGGCGGCGCGCAACTTGTCCAGTGCCGAATTGATCGCGGCAACCTCCGCCGGCAGCGGCTCCGTTTTTCGTTTGCGAAAGAGAGATTTCAGCAGTTTGATCATCGTTCAAAGACTTCGGTTAGGAGCGATGTTGTTCTTCTGCTTTCACCCGCGGCGGCGAGTATTGAGGTTCGATGACGGATATAACTGTAGGGCTAGACCGCCGATACAGCAATCGCTATCTACAGGGCTCGTTGCGATGCTGGACACTTCGCTGATACATCACCGCGGAAATTTCGAGGCTACATTTCGTGAAAAAGGTTCAACGCAATTTCGTGGTTGAGTACAAATCCGGGCGCAGAAAAACCGATCCCAAATCGAATACGATCTGGGGCAACATGGATCTCAAGTCCGTCGCACGAGATGTTCAGGAAGAGGCAATGCCATTCCTAACTAGGGGCGAGCAAGTCGGAACATCCGACAATGAGGTCTCCCTACCTCAAGTAAAATGGAATGGGCCTTTGTTGACTCCATCAATCGGGCATCCGACAACTGCACCGGCTACACAGGAGACAATCATGGCCGACGAAAACGACACGACAACAATTAATGACGCGCCGGCCTCTGTCGACGCAGCGATCGATGTGCCCAAGAAGCAGCGTAAACCCCGCGCCAAGAAGGCGGCACCTGAAACGGCGTCAGTGGAAGTTGCGGTGGAACCAGCAGCGAGCACCACAGCTGGCAAGCGCGGCAAGCAGACGAGAGGACGTAAGCCCAAGCCGATCGATGATGCGAGCAGTGTCAAGAGGGTACCTGTAAAACGCGCTCCGAAGGTTGTGCAAGCAGTGAC
This sequence comes from Pararhizobium sp. P1_E7, assembly GCF_056405855.1. Taxonomy (NCBI): domain Bacteria; kingdom Pseudomonadati; phylum Pseudomonadota; class Alphaproteobacteria; order Hyphomicrobiales; family Rhizobiaceae; genus Pararhizobium; species Pararhizobium sp. P1_E7. The sequence goes on from NZ_JBFUBH010000103.1 coordinate 1,080, forward strand.
TGCAGCGCCAACTGCTGCAATCGACGAGATGGCGGATCTTCTGCAGCTGGAAGAAGAAAACCAGAGACTGCGCAAATTGCTTGCTGAGAAGCTTCGTGCAGAAAATGCAGATCTGCGCAAACGGCTCAACCTCGGTTGATCACAGGCGGGCGGCTAAGCGCTGACCGCTTTTCTGTGCTCGTTAAGTTGTGCAATTTGGTGGCGGTCATAACCGCCGCCAAAGCTCACGCTCGCAGCCTGCTTGCGAGGTAGAACGAGAGGTCGAAGAACAATGGCGTCACCTTGGAACCTTCTGGCACGACTGACACCGAGGTGGTGGAAAGAACCACAAGGCGGCCTCGCCGACGATGTGAAGTCAAAAGAGGCGACAAGCCCCGAGCCTGTTGAAGTGGCCACCGACAAAACGCCGAATTCTGGTGACCGGTCGGTGCAAGGGGAGCCACAATCCGCCGATCAATCCGATACGATAATGACAGGACCGGAGCATTCCGCGGAAGCGGGGAGCAGTGCGCAGCGGAAGGTCGACCTGGAAAGCGCCACGCTCGTGGATGCCGCTGGTGCTGCCTTATCCGATGACGCCCATTTCACCGCCACTCCAACTTATGACGCGCTGACATCCTTGCCTTCCAGGAAGCGACCGCACGGCAAACAAAAGCGCAGCCAGGAATCCAGCGTCGTCAAGTCAGTTGAGGTCTTTCCGCAGCTTCCAACAGGCGGAGCTACTTTTTCCGATGAGGTGCAAAGTCTCGATGACGAGATCAGGCTGCTGCGCGATCAGTTGGCTCGCAAACTTCAGCTGCAAAATGCTCAATTGAGGAGGATGCTGGAGCGGTTTGAGTGCTGAGCACGTAATGGTTTGCGTCCACGATTGCAATTTAATGCCCCGCCACTTCAGATCCTTTCAGGCGACCAATGAGGAGATCAAGGGTTCGGCCCAGTTTATCTAGAAGGTCGAGTAAACGTCGCCGATACTGCTAAAATTCGTCGTAGGTTGAGTAATTGCCTTTGTCCGGATTTCTCGCACCTGTGAATTTGAGAGGCGAACCGAGCGATAGGTATTGAGCGGCTAGTCCGGTCGGTTCCTGGCCTTATTCACGCCCCTGATGTCCGCACTTACGTGCCCGGCACCGCATGGCGCGGTGCGCGGCGGGAGCTGAAGATTTTCTTTTCCAATCCCAATGCCTCGTTCGGCGTTGCCTTTTTGGTCGCCGTGGCTTTTGCGGTGCTCTTCATCTGCCTTCTATCCCGGCGATCCGATGGAATGGTTGCGCGGCCCTTCCTCTGGCCAGGACGGTGCCAACGGTTGCTCACAGTCTCGGTTGCCGCTGGCCGCGAAATGCGCAGACGGTCCGTCCGCACGGTTGATCAAGGGCGCTTTGCTCGTGGCGCCGGGTGATCTGTCGACCACGGAAAATCTGCATCCGGGCGCAATCCATTTTGGCCGGATGCCGACCCGTACTCCTCCATTTCCAACAATCACGGTTGGAAGTTTGAATGATATCTGTATGCCTCTCGAAAGCCTGTCGCTGTATTGCCGCCTGGGGAGGACGCTGACCAAAAACCTTGGACAAGCAGGTCACATCAACATCGAAAGCGGCTTTGGTCGATGGACGGGGGCTACGGATTGCTGTCCCTGTTGAAAAGGAGGGCGAGAGCGCACAGCCATTCCGAGCGGGCCAATTCACAAGGCGGCGATGCGTTTGGGGGAAGAGCGATCAATAGAAAAAAGGCCTCCACCAAAGCAGAGGCCCGAAGTTTTGAAGGTGTCAACCTCCAGAGGGGAACGGCTGAAGAGGATGGGCCGGGAGGAGAGGCCATCGAGAACTTCAACCGTCAATAGTTTGCGCCATACCACGACCACAAACAACGGATGGCGTCCTCCAGTGGCTCTGGAATTAAACGTATCACCCAAAGTCCAATCCTAAACCGCATTTTTGTTCTCCGGGGGAAAACTGTTTGTCCCTAAGGTCTCTCCCAGCTCCACACGGCGAGTCGTTCGGACAACAGCTGGACGCCGAGCTCGCGCTCAACAGCGATTGCCATTCGCGGGGTGCGGAGTGGCTGAGAGGGAGAGGGGGGAGGGGATTTCGTGACGGGTTTGGAGGTTCGGAGAGAGGCTCCGGCCGGCCCGTCATGGAGAAACGACATGGCCCAGGCCGTCCAGAAAATCACGCTCAGTGCCGCGCGTGACATTCCCTTCAATAAGCTCATTCTCAGCCAGCAGAACGTCCGCAAGATCAAGGCGGGCGTTTCGATCGAGGATCTCGCCGAGGACATCGTCCGTCGTGGCCTGCTTTCGAGCCTGAACGTCAGGCCCGAACTCGACGGTGACGGCAAGGAGACAGGCATTTACCGCATTCCGGCAGGTGGGCGCCGGTATCGTGCCCTCGAACTGCTCGTCAGCCAAAAGCGGTTGGCCAAGACAGCCGGCGTTCCCTGCATCGTCAGCACCAGCGACACGCTGGAGGTCGAGGATTCGCTTGCAGAGAATGTCCATCGTGTTCAGCTGCATCCGCTCGATCAGTTCCGCGCCTTCCAGACCCTGCGCGAACAAGGTCTGGGCGAGGAGGAGATTGCTGCCCGGTTCTTTGTCTCCGCGGCGACGGTGAAGCAGCGGCTTCGGCTTGCCTCGGTCTCGCCGCGTCTCCTCGACCTCTATGCCGGCGACGAGATGAACCTCGAACAGATCATGGCGTTCTCGATCACCAATGACCACGTCCGACAGGAACAGGTTTGGGACACGGTCTCGCGCTCGCATGTGAAGGAGGCGTATTACATCCGCCGGCTGCTCACCGAGACGGCGGTCCGCGCCGGCGATCGCCGTGCCGCTTATGTCGGTATCGACGCCTACGAGGCGGCCGGCGGCGTGGTCATGCGCGATCTCTTCGAGCAGGATCAAGGTGGTTGGCTTCAGGATCCGGCAACGCTGGAACAGTTGGTGTTCGAGAAGCTGAAGACCGACGCCGAAGGCCTGAAGACCGAGGAAGGCTGGAAGTGGGTCGAGGCAGCCCTCGATTTCCCGTATGGCCATACRTCAGGTCTGCGCCGGTTCTACGGCGAACAGGCTGAGATGTCGGCGGAAGAGATCAGCCGTTACGACGAGTTGAAGGCCGAGTATGACAAGCTGGATGCCGCATATGCGGTTACCGAGGAATATTCCGAAGAAACCGAGAAGAGGCTTGAGGAACTCGGGATCGAACTCGATGGACTGAACGAACGGCCGTATGTCTTCGATCCGGAGGATGTCGCTCGCGGCGGCGTCTTCATCTCGCTCAGTGCGAACGGCGAACTCAAGATCGAACGCGGTTTTGTCCGGCCAGAAGACGAGCCGATGATCGAAGCTGATGATCATCGCGACGACAGCGGTGAAGACGACACCGATGAACAGGTGGAAAGTTCCGCTTCGTCCACCGGCGGCATTTCCGTAAACGGCAAGGCCGTCTCCTCCGATCAGTCCGAGGAGGAAGATGACGCCGTCCGACCGCTTGCCGATCGCCTGATCCTCGATCTGACAGCGGCGCGCACGATTGCGCTTCGCAATGCCCTTGCCAACGATCCGGTGATGACGTTCATCGCCGTGCTCCACAGCTTCGTGCTGAAGATCTTCTATCTCGACGATTCGGACTCATGCCTGGAACTCACGCTTCAGAGCGCGAACTTCAGTCAGACGCCGGGACTTTCCGACACGCCCTGGGCCGGGGAGATCGATCAGCGCCAGGAAGCCTGGAGGCAGGATCTGCCGAAGGATCCTGACGCACTCTGGGATTACCTGATCCAGCTCGACGAGGTCAGCCGGCAGATGCTCTTTGCCCATTGCGCCAGTCTGTCGCTGAACGCCGTGATCGAGCCATGGAACAAGCGCAGCCGCGCACTTGCCCACGCAGATCAGGTTGCCCGCTCGATCGGCTTCGGCATGGTCGAGGCGGGGTGGACGCCAACGGTCGATAACTATCTCGGAAGAGTGACCAAAGCGCGGATCTTGCAGGCCGTTCGTGAGGCGAAGGATGAGCAATCCGCACAGTTGATTGATCATCTCAAGAAGCCTGACATGGCGCGTGAGGCTGAACGGCTTCTCGAAGGAAGCGGATGGCTGCCGGAGCCGTTGCGGCTCGACAGCGACGAGACATCGCCCGGTGAGGCTTCCGAGGCGATCGATCAGGATAGCGGAGATGCCGAACTCGATGTCGAAGCAGCCGATCTCCCGGCCTTCCTGAGCGAGGACGTAGATGCCGGTGACGCCGTCGCCGATGCGGACGACGGTGTTCAGGAAAGCCACCTCGACGCGGCAGAGTAATTCGTCAAGGGTCCGTTCGATCCGAGGCGCGGCGGCTGCGCCGCGTCTCGGTGCCTAAATCATACACTTCTTTCCATTCCACCAGCCCGGCCCCGCTTGAAGCGGATCTGCCGGGCTCTTTCGTTTCAGGAGACTGCAACATGAATAATCTTGTCCAGCATTCCCGTCCGGTTTCTACCGGCTTTAAGGTCGACATCTCGCGCGGTGAACGTATTGGCCGCGTCTCGTCCGAATGGTTCTCCCGCCCGGACGACGAGCGTTATCTGTCGCTCAGTGAACTCCACGATGCCGTCAAATCACGCGCGGACCGCGCCCATGCCCGGACGGTCGAAACCAGCGCCGTCAGGGTTGAAGCCAGCCGCGACAATGCCCAGCGCCTGGCGCTGATCGTTCCCGGTCAATCCCGGCCGATCGCGCCGACCCATTGGAGCTTTGGCCAGCTCTGCAGCCTGGTTGGCGCTCCATCAACCTATATGCGCCAGTTGCCGGCGCCGCTTGCCGGCATCAATCTGCAACATGGATTGCTGAACCATCGCGCCGAACTGGTGAAGACACTGGAAACCGACGACGGTCGTGTCGAGCTTCGCGCGGTGACCGGTCCGGATTACGGCCGCATCTGGGATCACGAGCTGGTTTCGGCCGTGATGAACATCGCCGGCAACGGAACCGGCGACACGATCTGGAAGGTCCCGGGCGTCCTCGACTGGGCGACGATGACCCACAATCCCTTCGTCGACATCACGAAAGACACGACAACGCTCTACGCCAGCGATCGGGACGTGTTCCTGTTCCTCGTGGATGACACGCACCCGATCGAGGCGGGGCGACTGCCGAATGGCGATCCCGATCTCTACTTTCGCGGCTTCTATGCCTGGAATAGCGAGGTGGGATCGAAGACGCTCGGCATAGCGTCGTTTTACCTCCGCGCCGTTTGCGCCAACCGCAACCTGTGGGGCACGGAGAATTTCGAGGAAATCAATATCCGTCATTCGAAGTTCGCCGCGCACCGTTTTGCCCATGAGGCAGCACCTGCGCTCACGCGTTTCGCCAATTCCTCGCCTGCTCCATTCGTTGCAGGCATCAAGGCTGCCCGTGAACGGATCGTCGCCCGCGCCGATGAGGATCGAGACGCATTCCTGCGGCGCCGTGGATTCTCCAAGGGTGAAACCGGCAAGATCATCGACACCGTTCTCCAGGAGGAGGGCCGCCCGCCTGAAAGCATCTTCGATTTCGTGCAAGGGATTACCGCGCTGGCGCGCGACAAGACCCATCAGGACACGCGTCTCGAGCTCGAAGGCAAGGCGAAGAAGCTTCTCGAACAGGCAGCCTGACCGCACGGAGATCCTCTCTTCTTTTCCATCGCGATGCCGATCGCCCCTGTTGGTGGTCGGATCGCTGTGTCCGAAAGGATGTTGTAATGCCCACCCATCCCCCCTTCCGAAAGGTTTTCCCCACCGTCGCATCACGATCCGCGATGGTCGCGCTGCTTGACCGGCACCGCGGCGCGCCGGTCGGTGAACATCCGATCAACGACACCGTCTATGCCGGCGATTGGTTCGAAATAGCCGAGCCAGAATACGAGTACATGCTCGACGTCTTTCCGCCGATGTTCTTCAGGCCCGGTGTCTTTGCCGTGTCGGAGTTCAAAGGCGGTAAAGTGGCCAGTGTCTTCGTCACCCTGACCATTGCCGGCCGACACCGTTGGTTTCTCGGTTTCTGCGATCTTGAAATAGCGCAGAGCCCCGAGATGCTCCGGGACGCTATTCTTGTCCGCGAAACCGCCGAACATCCCGACCGGCTGAGCCGCGAGGAAAAGATCGAGATCATCTGGAACGCCACCCCCTCGGATCTTAGAGGCTATGCAGGAGCTTCAGATACCGGTTTCTGGCCGCCCCAGGATCGCGGCAAGCGCACCATTCTTGTCAACGGTGATGGTCTCGGAACTATTCCGAGCCTGCTGGAGGACCTCACCGATGCGCAGATCGCCGACATGTTGCCGGCCGATCTGACCAGGATCGACGCCGACGATCAGGGTGACGGTCATGTTTAAGCGACGTCCCTCCAGCGCCCAGCCCTAGCGACTCGCAGACGATCGCCTGACCCGGCGACGGTTTGAACTGATGCTGCAGGCTGCGGTCGCTGGCTTAACCGAAGCGGCGGCAGGAGGGAGAGAAGGGCCGGAAAGGGTTGGCCTGGCCGGTGTGAGAGAGCGTCCTGGCAGGTCGATCTTCTTCTCCGCTCTCCACAGGACTTCCGATGAATGTGTTCTCTTCTCCGGCCGCCGGCGTTATCGCCAATTCCCCTCTATCAACTGTATCGGACGATGCCAGCCGTGCCGGCCGAATTTACCTTGCAGCAGGCCAGTTGCTACCCTTCCTCGAGCGCGGCCAGACCGTCGGCACGAACGATCTACGCGATATCATCACGCAAAGCTTCGAGGGCAGCGACGCCGAAGGCTCCTGGCTCTGGAAGGACGCTTACGAGACCTGCGAGGCGGCGCAGATTCTGTTCCTGCGCAAGTTCGGCTCGGCGATCCAGGCGCGGACAGGCTCACCATCGTCGACGCTGGCGRTGATGACCA
>NZ_JBFUBH010000104.1:0-7945 GCF_056405855.1 Pararhizobium sp. P1_E7
CATGTGGGACCAACGTATCGGCATAGGAATTAGAAGGGTCGTCCTTCTTGCCCCGCCCATAGCACGTCATCACCAGGACGGTGTCGCGTTTGGTGTCGGCGGTGTCACCCATCGAACGGGTGACATCTAGGGCGATCCTCACGCCGTCAAGTGCGGACACATAAACTGAGGTTAATTCGCCAAGCTTGTCCTTGCCGTCAGCTTTTGCAGTGAGGTCCAAACTGAAGACTGATTGCTGCCCGTGTACTCCCTCAGCAGTTCTCGGCGGAAAACGCGGATCTGAGCCATTCGGCGAACCGACTTGATTCTGGCTAGTGATGGTCATGCGATGTCTCCTCGGCTCGACTTATGACTCATATGTCTCATTATGTTAGACAATGAAACATTCAATTCAACAGACGGGCAGGCCCTTTTTTCGGATATTCGGCCCGTGAAGTCCGTCACCCAGTTGGTTGGCGTATGGCGAGTTGCTTTTTGTGTGTGGTCATTTTTTACGAATAGAACTCGTCAATGCTGAGTTACGGCTTGATCGCCGTGCTCGAGAAGGTGTGGCCACATCCGATCAGCAAGGTGACGCAGCATTTTCTAATACAAGGGTGGCGGTGACATTGGTCGTTGCGCCTGGTGGGCACAACGACGCGTTAATCGACCTTGCGCGCCAAAGACACCCAAGTCTTGCCGTCATCGAAAGCAAACAGCTAGTCTTGATCCTTGGACCTTCGACACGCCATTTCAATCTATAACGAGCAGCTTACGAGGAACGCTCGAGAGAAACTCTACGTCACCTTCGGTGACAACGAAGCTCTCCGTAATCTCTATGCCCCAGTCGCCATACCACAACCCTGACATGAAGTGGAACGCCATGCCTGGCCGCAGTTCCGTCTTGTCGCCCTCTCGGAAGCTTGCAGAGTTTTCTCCCCACGCCGGAGGGTAGCCGATGCCGATCGGGTAACCGGATCGGCTCGTCTTCTCGAAACCGTACCGCGCCAAGGCACCCGAATAGGCTTTGGCGATGTCCTCGCAGCAATTGCCGGCTACCGCCTTCTCAAGACCTGCTTGCATGCCGTCCAAAACCGCTGCTTCAGCGTCTAAGATCTGAGCGGTCGGCTTTCCAAGATAGAATGTCCTTGAGAGCGGGCAATGGTAGCGTTTATGCACGCCGGCCATCTCGAAAAATATGGCTTCGTTGCCTCGTATCGGCTGGTCAGTCCAGGTAAGGTGGGGTGCCGACGCGTCCGCACCCGCGCCCAGGTTCGGCACGCAGGCGGGATAATCGCCCCAATAGCCATCGACGCCGCGTGTTGCCACATAGGAAAGCTCGGCAATCACGTCAGACTGCTTGATCCCAGGACGCAACACTTCCGAAACCCGTTGATACATCGCCTCAACGATTTTTCCCGCACCTCGCATATAATCGATCTCTCGAGGTGATTTCACCAACCGCTGCCAATTTATCAGCCTATCGGCCTTCTGAAATCTTGCGTTAGGCAACGACGCAGCAAGCGCCTCGAAGGATGCAGCAGAAAAGCAGGAGCTGTCTTTCTCAACACCGATAATTGACGAGCCATACCCTTCACCGGCGATAATCGACCCCAGAGCGGACATCGCGTGGAGGGTGTCGGATTGTACGTATTCATCACCGTACCACCTGATCCTATCCTCGCTGATATAGGCGGTACGGCGACAACCATTTGCATCCATCCGTCGCCCAAACCACAAGGGATCATCGCTTTTCGTCACAACGACACACTGAGGCACGTAATAGGAGCATCCGTCGTAGCCGGTAAGCCAGTGCATGTTGGCAGGATCGGTAACGACCAACAGATCTACCCCCGCCTGCTCCATTGCGTTGCGCGCCTTCTCCAGGCGCATGTTATATTCGGTCAGTTCAAACCGAAGCATTTCAGTGGTCATTTACCATATCCTTCGCCGAAGAAGCCACAATGCTTCGACTTCATTGTGGGATTGCCACGGTGGAAAGCGTCAATCTACAAAGATCCGTAATGTCGTAGGTGGGCAATCCCGTTCTTCGCCGAAGAGCTTTCGCGACGATGGGAAACGCAGTGCACTCGAGCAGTAACGTGGAAATTTCGGGATGCTTGGCACGGAGGCGGTCGACGCAGTCGCCGACCTCGTGTTCGATCTGATCGACTTCAGTTCTGACGAAAGGGTGGGACAAAGCGTTGCGCGTGTACACTCCACCCTCGATCCCACCGACAACAACACGCTTGCGATCGACCACATGTTGGATGCCAAATAGGTCTTCGCTGCAATATCGGGAGTCAGCTGTTAGGACGGCGAGTTTCTTTCCATGTGCTAACTGGCGGAGCAGCGTCGGGATGAAGAGCAGGCTTGAGGTTACCACTGGCACATTCACTGCAGCAGAAATTGCTGCCTGATGACGAATCAAAAAGCCGCAATCAGCCGAGATAACGCTGGCACCTCTATCAACTAGCCGCTGGGCAGCGGCCACACAGGCTCCTTCAAGCAGGGGTTCACCTCGAATGACAGTCTCTGCCAACGCGCCTTCGACCATCTCTGTTATTATGGGCAGGCCAAATGTTGCCGGGTTCACCAAGGACCCATCGCGTGGGGGATAGGAATGACTGTCGGGCTGCAAACCCTCGTCGAGTTCAAGAATTCCAAGGGTGGCAGTGATCTGCGATGGCACGAATTGACTCCTTTTACCGGCTGTTGGGGTATTGCAGCTAATCGCTGATCAGCTTCGAGCTTTCCCGATTGACCAGACGATAATTCGCTCGACGACGGTAAACGCCTGGTCTTGTCTTGCAGCGCGGCACTCCCGCGGCGCTCTTCTAGGTGGAGACGGTTAGTGTGTTCAGGAATGCAGGAGCTCCCAGCAGTATCGGATTGCTAATTCTGTCGTCGGAATTAGAGTTTCGTCGGATACTCCGAAGGTCGGCGTGTGCACGCCGGATTCGTTCCCAGGTGCCTTGCTGCCGAACCAGAAATAGATCGATGGGAGACAACCGGAGTAGAAGCCGAAGTCGTCACTGCCGGAGCTGGCTGAGCCTTCGATATACCTTTCCTCGCCTTCGGATTGCACGACGACCTGTCGGAATAGGGCGACCATAGCACCATCGTTCACTACTGGAGGCTCACCGGCGTGGGAGCTAAATTCCGCTCGCCCCCTGTGTACCGCCGCGATACCGTCAGCGATCTGGCGCACGCGCTGAGTTAACAGCTCTCGCCGTTCGGCACTGCTTGTTCGGATCGTTCCTGTCATCGTAACCGAAGGGCAAATGATGTTCGTCGCCTCGCCACCACGGATGGTTCCAATAGTCACAATGGCCCCATCGTCAACCGGCATTTCCCGCGACACGACCTTCTGTACTTCGTTGATAAAGGCACCGGCTATAGCAATGGCGTCCACGCCGAGATGAGGCTTGGCACCATGTGCCATCGTGCCGGTGAACTCGACAGAAAACTGGTCGGCGGATTTTGTCACTGCACCCGCGCGTGCGCCATACGAGCCGGCGGGAATGTCCGTGCGGACATGAAAGCCAACTGCCGCGTCAAATCCGGCGAGCAAGTTTTCTTCCACAACTGTCCTGCCGCCCAACGGCTCAGCTTCTTCGGCCGGCTGGAAGAATACGCGCACTCTTCCTGAGAACTTCTGGCGCATGCGGTGAAACGCAAGGGCGGTACCCAGGGCGATAGACCCGTGCATGTCGTGACCGCACGCGTGCATAACACCCGGCACTTGTGACTGGTAAGTCAGATCATCGCGGGCTTCCTGGATCGGAAGAGCATCAATGTCGCCACGCAGCGCGATCGAACGATTGGCACCCGGGGCTGAGCCCTCAATGTCAACATAGACCCCCGTCTTGTGAAACGTCTTCACCTCGGTCAAACCAAACCGTGCCAAGGTTTCGATAATCCGCTTCTGGGTTTTCCATTCATTATTCGAAAGCTCAGGCTCCCGATGCATATCGTGCCGCATCTGCACGACCGCTTCACGCTCGGCTTCAGAAATCAGGTCGTTGGTTAGCGCGTTCATAGGGAGACTCTACCTCTATTTGACGAACAGTTTGCGGGGCGTCGCCGTTAAAGGCTCGAAACCTGTGTCAGAAACCGCAAAGCTTTGCGTGATCGTAATACCGACATTGCCGAGCCAAAGGCCGGGCATCATGTGGAACACCATGCCAGGCTTGAGCACCGTTTCATCGCCCTTACGTATGCTTGCTGTGCGCTCGCCTGACGCAGGAGGGAAACCAATGCCGGTTGGGTAACCGATGCGGGATTCCTTCTCAATGCCGTGGCGGGCAAGGGCGTGTCTGAAGTCGCTTTCAACCTCCGAACACATTCTGCCCGGACGGACCGCTTCCAGGCCGACATTCAATGCTTCGACCGCTATTTCCGAGAGATCCTGGAAAGATGGAGACGGCTTGCCGACGACAATTGTACGAGCGAGATTAACTTGGTACCGATGTCTGCATCCTGACAGTTCCAGATTGACGACCGTGGACTCCGGCAGAGGGTCGTCCGTCCAGGCCGCGTGGGGGGCGATCGACCGCTCGCCGATGCAAAGATCAGGAGGGCAGCACGGATAGTCGCCGCCAAACTCTGGCGTCCCGGATACTTGTTGGTGATAGATTGCAGCCGCAATGTCGCATTCACGTACGCCGGCTTCTACCATATCGATGACGCGCTTCATCGCGACGTCGGCAAGTTGACCAGCTTGGCGCATGATGGCGACCTCAGCCGGGCTCTTCACCAGGCGAATCCACCCGACGAGAAGGTCAGCGTCCACGAATTCTGCATTGGGTAAGGCGCGGGTGAGATCAGCATGCCCACGGGCGGGATAGTAATATCCTCCCATCTCCACCCCGATGCGTGCAGTTTCACCCCCTACTTCCTTTAYGATATCAGCCATGAAATCATAGGCTGAAAGGGTGGTGGATTGAACGTAAGTGTCGGGATAGGCGCGGATGTTGTCTTCCGCGAGATAGGTTGTCATGGTGGCCGAAACTCGATCCATGAAGCGGCCGACCCAGATAGGTTCGGCGCGATCTTGAGCAACGATTACCATTTGAGGCGTGTAGAATGAGTAGGCATTGTAGCCGGTGAGATAGTTTTGGTTAGGTGGCTCGGACAGGAGGAGAATGTCTATCCCTCTGTGCGCCATCTCTTTTTTTACGGCGCTGATACGAGCTTGAAACTCGGTGAGCTCAAAGTGCAGTTCTTTTTTCATGTTTACCCCCACATGCGGTTCAACAATTCAGATCGGTTGCGTTGCGATCTCATCAGCAACGCCTTCGTCGATCGGAGTATCGAACGTCATCAATATGTAGCCGAGCACGGAATAGAATCCGACAGTCGCCATCAGGTCGAATATTGCTTGTTTCCCCATAGCTGCTGAGATCGCGCACTCGATATCTGAGGGCACGCGCCCTGAATCGAAGAGGGCATCAACAGCCCGCGCAATTATGCCGTCCTCTCCAACGGGAGATGCCCGCATATCGCGAATTCGTTCGTCAGAAATGCCCAAGGCACGAGCGCGACTCACGTGATGAGCCCATTCATATGTTGAGCCCATACGATGGGCCGTGCGCAAGATTACGAGTTCCGACCGAACTGCCCCCAAAGCGCTGTCTTTGACGATATGCTGACGAAGTGGAGCCCATGCCTTCAACAAGGCCGGATGATGAGCCATGGTGCGGTAGACATTGAGTGCTCCTGCAAAACCTGTTCTCATATCCGCAATTTCGACCGGCCAGTTCTCGTCTGCGATCGGGGTGCGCGGAGAATCTCGATTAATAGAGGAAGTCACGGCAGGTCCTCAGCTTGAAACGGCGGCATTGATAGCTGCGGCTAGCCGCTCTACGATGTGGTCAACCTGCTCGGGTTGAATAATATAGGGCGGCGCCAGCAGCACGTGATCGCCTCTTCTGCCATCGATTGTGCCCCCCATTGGGTAACACATCAGACCTCGCTGCATCGCCTCCCTCTTGATCCTGGCGTGGATCTTACGAGCGGGATCGAAGGGTTCTTTCGTGTCCTTGTCTGCCACTATCTCCACGCCCCGGAACAGACCACGACCGCGGATGTCACCGACGTAGGGAGATTGGCCGAGCGCCGCGTCAAGTCCGGCTTGAAGCCGGTCGCCCATCTTGATGACATTGACCATCATTTCCGGGCGCTTGAGTATCTCAACCACCTTGCTGGCCGCTGCAGCAGCAATCGGATGTCCGATATAGGTGTGTCCGTGCTGAAACAGACCCGATCCATCCGCGAACGCACGATAGATTTTTTCAGAAAGCAACACTGCACCAATAGGCTGAAAGCCGCCGCCCAAGCCTTTCGCGATCGTTACCAGATCGGGGACGATCTCCTCCTGTTCAAGCGCAAATAGAGTGCCGGTGCGACCCATCCCGCACATCACCTCGTCGAGGATCAGTAAAATGCCGTACTTGTCGCAGATCTTGCGGACGCGTTTGAAGTAGTCCGCGACAGGACCTACCGCGCCGAGTGTCGCACCGACAACAGGTTCAGCCACGAAAGCCATGACCTTGTCCGTTCCCAACTCAACAATTTTAGCTTCGAGTTCGCCAGCTAGCCGCTCGGCATAGGCCTCGGGCGTTTCCCCCGGTTGCATGTCACGGTAAGCATAGCAAGGCGAAACGTGATGAGTTTCGGGCAAGATCGGCTTGAACTGAGCGCGGCGCCACTCATTTCCACCGGTGGCGAGAGCTCCTATTGTGTTTCCGTGATAGCTCTGCCGCCGCGCAATGATGTGGCGCCGCTGAGGCTGTCCTACTTCCACGAAATATTGGCGCGCCATCTTCAGCGCCGCTTCTACAGCTTCGGATCCGCCGGAGACGAGATAGACATAGTCGAGGCCCGTCGGCGCCAGTTCCACAAGCTGCTCAGCAAGTTCTTCAGCCACATCGGTCGTAAAGAACGAAGTATGAGCATAAGCGATACGCCCCATCTGCGCCTTCATCGCATCGAGAACCTCTTGATGGTTGTGGCCAAGGCAGCTCACAGCCGCGCCCCCTGAGCCATCGATATAGCTCCGACCTTCGCTGTCGCTAATGTGGATGCCTTCGCCTGCGACGGCCCTGGGCAAAATTGTACCGATCGAACGATGGAGAATTTTAGTCATACTCATCTCAGACTGATTGTGGCCGATGCTCCGGCGCTCATGTCTATTGATTTGCAGTTTTCGCGAAAAATTGCAACATTTGTTTTATAGATACATTTGTGATGCATTTGTTTTCCACCCTAATCGGTGGGTTGAGTGCAACTTTTTTGGCCACAGCGTGCGATCAGTTTGACTTTCAAGATCGACAGAGAGATGGTCCGGTTGATTTATCATAGCCATCGTGAGGCAAATGTTGCAAAAAGGTCCTCTCCACGCCCATATCATTGATCGGTTTGACGATATGTCTGAGCAGTTGCAGCAGGCAGCTCGTCACATTCTCGAACATCCGCAGGAAGTAGCACTCGTTTCTATGCGAGAGTTGGCCCGCAATGCGGGCGTTCAGCCGTCCACCATGACCCGCCTTGCAAAGTTTCTCGGTTTCTCCGGATACGACGAGTTTCGCGGCCAGCACGCTGACGTTATTCGGGTTAGTGCGGATGGGTTTGCTGCCCGCGCCCTGCAAAGAGACGAAGCCGGGCCGACTGGTGAAGGGCTGGCCCATCGAATGCTCCAGAGCCTGTCGGCACAAATCGGCCGGCTTTGTGAACCTGAGACGCTTACCAGGCTGAGCCAGTTAGCCGATCGGCTAGCCAGAGCCCGGAGGATTTACGTTCTCGGGCTGCGGTCCTGCCATTCAGTAGCTTGGCACTTTCATTATGTGATGACCTTATTGGGCGAAAAGACTGTGCATCTAGATGGTCCCGCCGGTACGGGCAGCGACGCACTTATTCGCGCTACCGCAGACGATGTTCTGCTTGCGGTATCCATAAATCCATA
>NZ_JBFUBH010000105.1:0-7944 GCF_056405855.1 Pararhizobium sp. P1_E7
GTCGATATCTGGGGCACGGACGTCTTCGCAAATTCCCTGACGCTGGATCAGGGCGATCTGGACGGCATTTGCGAGCCGACGGAACGCGGACCGATCCCCTTGGCCTGGACCGCGACACAGACGCAATTCGTGCCGATGTGGATGCGTCTGGAAACCGGGGAGCCGTTTTTTGGCGATCCGCGCCGCACGTTGGCCGATATCCTCGACAGGTTTCGGGCGGTTCAACTGACCCCCGTCGTCGCGACAGAAGTCGAATTCTACCTGATTGATCCCAAATCGCCGCGGGCGAAGCCCCTGACGCCGATGCCGATCGGCCATGCGGATGCCAAGGACACGATCTACTCGCTGGAAGAGCTGGCCGAGGTCGGTGCTTTTCTGGACGATGTCTACGCGATGGCCGCCGCATGCGGCGTTGCCGTCGATGCCGCAACGTCGGAGAGCGGGCCGAGCCAGTTCGAGTTCAACCTGGTGCATGGTCCCGATGCGCTTAAGGTGGCCGACGATACCGTGTTCTTCAAGCAGATCGTTCGCAACATGGCACGCAAGCACGGCTTTGCCGCGACCTTTATGGCAAAGCCCTATCCGGCACACTCCGGCAGCGGGCTGCATGTGCATTTCAGCATTGTGGATGCGCAAGGCCGCAACGTTTTCGACAATGGCGGCCCTGAAGGCACGATCTTGATGCGGCAGGCCGTAGCCGGCCTGATCGACGCCATGCCCGATTGCACCGCGCTGTTTGCGCCGCACCTGAATTCGTTTCGCAGGCTCTGCCCTGAAAGCCTGGCGCCAACCACAGCGGCCTGGGGCTATGAAAACCGGACGGCGGCAATCCGCATCCCCGGTGGTCCAGCCGCTGCCCGCCRCATCGAACATCGTGTCGCAGGCATTGACGCCAATCCTTATCTTGTGATTGCAGCCATTCTGGGCGCGGCCATAGATGGCATCGCGCGGCGCGCCGAGCCGCCAGTGCCAACGGCGGGCAACACTTATGCCAGCGATGCCAGATCCCTTCCTGCAACATGGCCGTCCGCTCTCGATCTCTTCGAGCAGAGTGAGATCGTCAAACGGATTTTCCAGCCGAAACTTATCGAGATGTTTTCGACCTGCAAGCGCCAGGAGCTTGCCGTGTTCAACCGCGATATTTCAGATTTGGAATATGCAAGCTACCTGCATAGCGTCTAGGCGTTCAGAAACGGAAGCGGATGATCGCAGGCCCGTTGGCTGCGTGTCCAGCCGGGCTCTCAGGTGGCGCTAGAGAGGCAGTCCGGCCAGAACGGCTGCCGTTGGGAAGCAACGGTTAGCCGCGTTCAATCGTTGGGGCCGATCGTTGATTGAACCACGCATGCGACAGTAGACACCCTTGAGAGCGTCAAATGCAACGTGGTGCGTGTTACATCCGCCATTCGATGGCTATGCTGTATCTATTTGATATAATTAACTTTAATCCAAACCACGAACACGTCCGCCAGCGCGGACGGTTCTCGAACGGTTTCAAACGCAAAAAATCGGGCGGGGGCCGAAGAAGAGCAGCAGCCGCAGGTATCGCACGTCGTCACAAAGCGGACCGGACCGTCGGTGGACGTGTACCAGATTGGTGAAATTGCACGCGGCGGTAGCTCCCCAAGTTGAAATAGATCGGCTAAGCTTCTCAAGCGCGAGCAGCCCTGCAGCGCATTTCTGGACTTGTTGGACGTTCGGTGGGCCCGCAATTTCTCTTTCGAGGTCACGCGTCTCCAACGGAACTCGAAAAAGAGCGCATGATAGCATCGCATGAACGTGAGTTGATCCTGCAGGCGGTCGAATCGATATGCCGATCCTCCCACCTCTGCAGGTCGCAGCGAATTCAGGAATTCCTTCGTTACGTGGTTTCCGAAACGTTGGAGGGCCGGGCGAAGCGAATCAAGTCATCCACTGTTGGCCAGAAGCTATTTGGACGCTCCGACAGCTTTGGTCCAAGAGAGTCCGTTGTCCGCTCTACCGCGAGCCGGCTCCGCGTTGCCCTGTCCGCCTATTACCGGGACGAGGGAAAATCGGATCCGGTGATTATCAGCATCAATCGCGGCTCATACGTTCCCGAGTTCAGTTTAAGGGCGGATCCTGCCGCCGCGCCGGCGCCGCCGCCCATCTCTACTTCTAAAAAATACAGCGCAATCCGGAAAGCGCTGACAGAGAAACGGCTCCCTCTGCTCCGGGCTCTGTCCTCGGCTATTGTGGGCGCCTGCGTCGTCAGCCTGCTAATATTCCTGTCTTCTAGCGGTCCTCCGCTGCAACAGCATTTGAAACCCCGTGCCGCTGCCGGGCGCACCTGCATTGTTGTCCCGCCAGCAGTTGCGACCGGGCATTCGTCTGCTGCGGTCGATCTTGTGGAAGCGCTGGACGATCAACTCGCCGTCGAAATGCGGGCAATAGGCGCCGCGACGATCATTGCTGCTGCTGACGCGGAAGCCGCCAACAGGCTCGCTGAGCGGTGCGCGGCGGATCCGGCCGCAAGTGCCTTCCTGTTCAATGTGACAGTGCGCCCGGCAGATGAGGGATTGCTGATGGTTTGGCGCCTCGTCGATTTCCAAACCAAGGCCGTCGAGTCGTCCTCGACGGTTCACATTGATGCAGGCGCGATGCCGGCCCAAACAATCAACATGCTCGCCTCCCAAGTCCTCGGCATCGACGGAACGCTGGCGATCGTGCTGGACCGGCAACATGACCAGCTGTCCGGCGATCCGCGCAGCTGTTTGTCCAAGGCTCAGCGGCTCGAGAATCTCTTCGAGGATCAGCTGCGCGCGACGTTGCGCGACTGTCTCGAACACATAGTGCAGAAGACGCCGAACAGCGCGGAAGCCTGGGCTCTGCTGAGTGTGGTTTACGTGCGTGAGAGCCGCAACGAGCCGACATTTGGCCGTACTCCCGCACCTTTCGCCATGAAGGCACGCCATGCAGCCCAGGAGGCCGAGCGCCTTGCACCCGATACATTCCTGACGCTGCGGGGACTCATGTATGTGGCCTCCCTCGACAACCACTTGCCGATATTCGAAGCGATTTCATCACAACTGCTGGAACGCTTCGGTGGCGACCCGAACCTCAAGATTTTGATCGGCAGCTTGTATGTTGGTTTTGGTGAGTATGACCGGGGAAGCCCCCTCATCAAGCAAGGGATTGCCCAAAAACGATCGGCCGAAGGCATTGATTTCGTCATGCTTGCCTTTGCAGCCTACGCTCAAGGCGATTACTCGCAAGCCCTTGAACTCGCCGATCTTGCCCTTCCCGAAGGGTATTATCTGGTGCCCCTCATCAAGGCAGCCGCGCTTGGCCAACTCCATCGCGCTGATGAGGCGAAAGGTGAGTTGCACAAGCTGGAAGCCTTGCGACCCAACTATTTAAGATTTCTCTATCCCGATTTCCGAACGAGAAACATTGGCGAAACGGTGATTGCCGCCTTCGATGACGGTCTTCGAAAGGCCGCCGGAGAACAGCATTGACGGCTGCGAACGCAACTTGGTGATCTGAATGAGGCCCCGCGGATCCGCGGGTGCCCAATCGAAACCGGCCGCTCTCGCCGTTGAGAGCGGCCGGCCGGTGCAGCTGCCGCACCAACGTCAGCTGCCGGTTCAATCTCTGGGTCCGCTACATCGATCGAACATTTCCACGATTAGTACCGGCAAGCCGCTAACGCAATGTATGACGTGTTACATCCGCCGTTGAGCTTCGCCATGGCTATAGCATTGATTCAATACCAATATTTCTATTTGTAACAGGTGTAACGGTTGTTGGGCGGCACCCCAAACGGTTTCAAGTCGGCAAAATCCGGTCGCGTCGTTCTGCTGATGACTGTATACTTGATCAATACTTTCCCAATACCTTTTCAAGAAAGCAACGGCGGGTCTGGCTGTCCAGCAAGGAAGCAAGCTAGGGACCACAATACGGGACCGCCGCAAACCCGATCACGGGAGGTTCGCCCGTCCCGGCCTCCTTCATGGAGATTTGATGAGCAGCATTTTTTCCCTTCTCGGCGAAGCCTTGGGCGTCGAGACCATAAAGTTGATCGGCATCGAATTTGCTAAAGGAACCAAGTTCATGATGGTCGCATGTCTCTGGATCTTCGTCGGCGAAGCCTTTGTGTCATTTCTAATGCTGGTCAAAAACTGGCCATTCCCGGCCACCCCAATAGCGGCATACGGGTTGGCCGCACTCCTGGCCATTGGCGATAGCATCGGACATCTCTACTCAGGCCTTTACTATCGCAGCACTTCAATGCCCTTGATGGCATTGACAATCTGTACCGCGGGCAATGTCCTTTCCAACTACTATGCCCAGCAACACGATCAAATGCCCTATATGGAAGCGCTTAGCAGTGTCTGGACGATATCGACGGCCTTTGGCTTTTTGCTGGTCTTTAGCTGGGCGCTGGAGAGGCTGGCGGCACAAGAGAACTCGCCTGACTAACCGCAGGTCAGCCAGCCGGCTCCCTGGCAGGCTGGCTCATTGGAGCGTGGCGTGCCTGCCCATAGCACCGAGCGATGCTATGGGCGCGGTCATCTCGTGGACCGGGATCAGCCAGCGCAGCCGGTTCCCACGACCCGTTACATCTTGACCCGTGAGGCCTTCGGATCATATGCGGGCGAAAGATGCACGGTTGCCGCGAACCGTTCGCCGGCGAGATCAATCTCGAAGCGGYCGGTTTCAAGATAATTCCTATCCACGGCGGTATCTTCAAGAAGTCCCAGGGCAACGGAGCGGCCAAGCGTGTGACCATAGGCTGCCGAGCGGACTTCGCCGACCGGCTTACCATCGCGAAGGATCAACTCCCCGCCCCAGAGCATGGGGACAGGATCATCGACGGTGAATTGCACGATGCGCCTCGATGGCACGCCCTTTGCTTTTGCCTCAAGCAGCGCCTTGCGGCCAATGAAACCGCCCTCCTTGTCGATGGAAACCGCGAAAGCAAGGCCGGCCTCATAGGGATTGATGTCCGGCGTAAGCTCGCGGCTCCAGGCGCGGTAGCCCTTTTCCAGCCGCAGCGCTTCCAGCGCATAATAGCCGCAATCGATCAGTCCGAAATCGCGGCCGGCCGCCTGCAGCGCCTCGTAAACGCCAACGGCAAATTCTGTCGGCACGATCAGCTCCCAGCCGAGTTCGCCGACATAGGTCATGCGGTTGGCAAAGGCCGTGGCATATCCGACATCGATCTCGCGGATCGTCGAAAAGGGAAAGGCTTCGTTTGACAGGTCGGCGGATGTCACGCGGCTGAGGATATTGCGCGATTGCGGTCCCATCAGCGCGAGCACGGAATAGGCGGAGGTAACATCTGTGAGAGTAACATGGGCATCGGCGGGGGTGTTTTTACGGATCCAGTCGGCATCATGCACCGCCTGTGCCGAGCCTGTCACCAGAAGGAAGCGATCGCTGGCAAGCCGCATGACGGTCAGATCGGTTTCATAGCCGCCACGCGCATTCAATAGCCCGGTATAGACGGACCGGCCGATGGCAACATCGATCTCGGCGGTGCAAAGGCGGTTAAGCACCGCCACAGCGTCACGCCCCTGCACCAGTAGCTTGGCAAAGGAGGTCTGATCGAAGATGCCGGCCGCCTCACGCGTCGCCTTCATTTCGCGCTTCACGGCCTCGTGCCAGTTCTGACGGCCAAAGGCATAGTCCGTCACCGGCGTTTCACCCGCGCCGGCAAACCAGTTGGCGCGCTCCCAGCCCATTTTCGAGCCGAAGCAGGCTCCCTTCGCAGCAAGGCGATCATAGAGAGGCGAGCGGCGGAAAGGACGCGCGGTATCCAGCTCCCGGTTCGGCCAGGGCATCGCGTAGTGCAGGCCAAGCGTCTCCTTGACGCGGTCGTGCAGCCAGCGCGGATTGTTGTTGAAGGTCGCGAAACGCCGGATATCGACCGGCCAAAGATCCATGGTCGGGGAACCATTGACGACCCACTCCGCCAAGGCACGCCCCGCGCCACCGGCGCTGGCGATGCCCATCGAATTGAAGCCTGCGCCGACGAAGAAATTCTTCAGTTCCGGCGCCTCGCCGAGAATAAAGTTATTGTCCGGCGTAAAGCTCTCCGGCCCGTTGTAGAACTTCTTGACCTCGGCCGTTGCAAGCTGCGGTACCCGCTGCAGCGCGTTCTGCATCAGGATTTCGAACTGGTCCCAATCGTCCGGCAAAAGGGCGAATTCGAAATTGTCGGGAATACCCGCCATGCCCCACGGCTTCGCTTCCGGCTCAAATCCGCCCATGACGAGGCCGCCGACCTCCTCCTTGAAGTAGATATAGCCATCCGGATCGCGCATGACCGGCAAATCGGGGTGCACGCCCTCAATTTTGCCGGTGACGATATACATGTGCTCCGCCGAATGCAGCGGCACCGATACGCCGCACATCAGGCCCACCTTGCGCGCCCATTGGCCGGCGCAGTTGATGACGATTTCGGCAGCGATCGATCCCTTGTCGGTGTCTACTCCCGTCACCCTGCCACCGGCAGCGGAAATGCCGGTGACCTGCACCCGCTCGAAAATGCGGGCGCCGCGGCTTCGGGCACCTTTCGCCAGCGACTGCGTCAGGTCCGTGGGGTTGGCCTTGCCGTCGCCCGGCAGCCAGACGGCACCGACGAGATCATCGATAGCCATGACAGGCCAGAGATCCTGCGCTTCCCGGGGTGAGATCACCTCGACCTCGATGCCCTGCGCACGGGCCGATGCGGCCGTGCGCTTCAATACCGTCATGCGATCGGCAGAGCGCGCCACGGAAACCGAGCCGCAGTTCTTCCATCCGGTGGCAAGGCCCGTCTCCGCTTCGAGCTCGCTGTAGAGCTGGGTCGAATATTTGATGAGGCCGGTCATGTTGGCGTGACTGCGCAGCTGGCCGACAAGGCCGGCCGCATGCCATGTCGTGCCGCCGCTCAGCTGTCCCTGCTCCAGAAGGACGACGTCCGTCCAGCCGAGCTTGGTCAGATGATAGGCGACCGAGCAACCGATGATGCCGCCGCCGACAATGACGACGCGTGCCTGCGTTGGAAAATCCTTAGCCATGAACAAACCTCCCGAAGCTGTTGGAAGGCCTGACCTTAGCAGACGAGCGGTAAATAACAAGACAAAATATTACATTAAGTTACATTATCGTCCATTGCGACAATCAGGCCTACGCCCTTCCGCTCGATCGCCTCGCAGATCGCCTGCGGCGGACGCACGTCGACGATGATGCCCGCGGCCAGTTCGAAACGCGGAATCCTGAGCGGCGTCAAGCGCCCGAACTTGGAGCTGTCGAGAACGAAGTAGGCCTTGGCCGCGGTCGCCGCCATACGGGAACGCTGCTCGGCGCCGTTGCGGGTGAAATCTGTCACCTCGCCATCGGGAGACAGGCCGCCGCCGCCGAGAAACGCCACGTCCACCCGAAAATGGCTCATGGCTTCCAGCGCATCGATGCCGACGGCAGCCTCTTCCGCCGGATCGATTTCGCCGCCGATCATATGCACGCGCACCAGCGGCTGGCGGCACAACTGCAACGCTATGGAGAGGGAAGTCGTGCAGATCGTTAGGTTTTTTCGCTCCGCTAGCGCTTGTGCCACGGCCAGCGTCGTCGTGCCGGAATCGAGAAAGACGACCATGCCATCGCGGACAAGACCCGCCGCAGCACGACCGATTGCCTCCTTCGCCGTTGCATTCTCTTGCCTTCGTTCCACGAATGCCGCCTCGGTCGGCTCGAAAAGCGTTGCCCCGCCGTGGATGAGGCCGAGATGACCGAGATCGGCCAGGTGCTTCAGGTCGCGGCGAATGGTCTGCCGCGACACATCGAAAAAATCGGCAAGTTCGGTGATGCCGACCGTACCATCGGCGTCAAGACGACGCAGGATTTCGCCGTGGCGGCGCGGAGCAAGCGCTCTGGTGTTTGAAGAATCTGACATCCGGATATCTGCGATTATTTCCATCGTTTTGGCAAGTAGCGACGCAAAAT
>NZ_JBFUBH010000106.1:0-7832 GCF_056405855.1 Pararhizobium sp. P1_E7
GCAGCCTAAATGCGATATTCGGCTCCGCCGAATACGCAGATCAAGGCGACAAGTCCTTCGGACTTGCACCGGCGCGATTTTGCTGACGCAAAACGCTGATGCGACAATCCTTACGGATTGCACGGATACACAGACGCGACAAATCCTTCGGATTTGCACGGATAACGCGGGGTGGAGCAGCCCGGTAGCTCGTCAGGCTCATAACCTGAAGGCCGCAGGTTCAAATCCTGCCCCCGCAACCAAATCAAAAAGCCCCAGGACAGAAATGTCCCGGGGCTTTTTGACGTTCTAGGACATGGCCAACCAAGGTCATCGGCTCGCTGCGCCAGCAGGGTCGGGCCGGGCAGGAATTTGCGGTAAATCGATGCGCATACCTGAACCGCAAGCCCCCTATCCGGTAACCACGACGCCCCGGCGCACGACCTGCCGGCCACCCGGCCTGCGGCAAACTGCATCGCCGGCATTCTGCGCTTCGATCATCACGAAATCGGCGCGGGCGCCGGGACGCAGGCCGTAATTGGGAAGACCGATGGCTTGGGCGGCGGCGGTGGTGGCGCAGCCGATGGCGCGGCGGAGATCCTTGTCGGTGTTCCAGTCGAAGCGGTAGGCGGTCAGGAACGCCCGCTCCAGCATGTCACCATTGCCGAAGGGTGACCACGAGTCCCTGATCCCGTCCGATCCACAGCAGACGGTGACCCCGATTTCCGTCAGCCTTTCCACGGGCGGCACTGGGACGTCGGCGGGGGCCGACGTCATCAGCGAAATCCCCAGATCGGCCAGCCTTTGTCCGATCAGGTCGAGCCGCGCCTCCGGTATCATGCCAAGGCAATAGGCGTGCGAGATCATCACCTTGCCTGCAAGTCCGGTGGCCGCCGTGTAGTCGGCGATGCGCTCGACCTGCCACGCACCAAGGTCGCCCTTGTCATGCAGGTGAATATCGACGCCAGCGCCCTTTTCGGCCGCCAGATCGAAGATGAAACGGAGCTGGCCATCGGGGTCGCCGTCGATGCCTGCAGGATCGAGGCCGCCAACGGTTTCGACACCCATATCCATCGCTTCCCGGATCAGCCCGGCGGTGCCAGGACGGCACAACAGGCCCTGTTGCGGAAAGGCGACAAATTGCAGGTCGATCCTGTCGTGCCACTCTTCGCGAAGGCGCAGCATGGCCTCGACATGCGACAGGCCCATGTCAGGGGCAACATCGATATGCGAGCGCACGGCGGTCGTGCCATGGCGCAGCATTTCGGTCAAAAGGCGCCCTGCGCGTTCCTGCGGCGGGGTGGGATTGGACGACAGGACGCGGCGTTCATTGTCGATATAGTCACGCAGGCGCTCCGAGCGCCGGCCGGGCTGCCAGCTCTCGCCCCAAAGCGTCTTGTCGAGATGAACATGCGGTTCGACAAAGGCCGGCAGGACCAGTCGACCGCTGCCGTCTATCGCATCAGGTGCTGTGATCCCGGGACCGACGGCGTCGATGATGCCGGCTGTGCAGCGGATGCCAACAGCCCGCCCTTCGATATCGCGCAGGTTGGAATAGGTGGTGGTCATGCTTGCGTCTCCGAATTCTGACTGCCTAATTCCTCAAACCGGCATTGATTTCAGGAAAAATTATGCAGCAAATTTAAAGTGCTACGGCGACCCTTGCGCGTCATGAATGACGCGCGGCGCTGTCGCGCGGCCCATCAGCGGGCCGCGCGCCCTTGCCTGTTGTCAGCCCTTCAGGCGGGTCCAGATCTTGTCACGCAGATCGCGCGCCTTGGGGCCGCAATCCTGCGTCGGCACCAGGCGGCTGGAATATTCGGCCGGCATGTTGATCGCATCCATCTTCCGCCATTGCTCATTGAGGAACTGGTCCGATTTGATCGCATTGGCATAGGCGATGGCGTTCGAGACCGCCGCCGCGTTTTCCGGGGCCATCATCCAGTTGATGAAGATCTTGGCGTTTTCGGGATGCGGTGCATTGGCGGGGACGGCGAAGTTGTCGCGGAACATCGGCGTGCCTTCCTTCGGATAGATGAAGCGGATCGAGGCGCGCTGCGCTGTGGCACGTGCCGTCGCGCCGTTCCACAGATGATGCATCGCCACCTCACCGGCGGCCATGCGATCGACAGTGGTATCGGAGCTGTAGAGTTTCAGTTTCGCCTTCTGCGCCTGCAAAAGTTCGAGAATGCGCTTGGCGTCCTCGTTGCTTTCGGTGCATTGCGGGATGCCGAGATAGAGAGAGGCTGCGAGGATTTCGTCGCTTGCGGTGTCGAGCGCGGCGATCTTGCCTTGCAGCTCCGGGCGCGGCTCGAAATATTCCTTCCAGCTCGGTTCCAGCGTACCGCCAGGCACTTGGGCGCTGTCATAGGCAAGGCCGGTCACACCCCAGAGATATGGCGCGGAATATTCATGCTTCGGATCGAAATCCGGGTTCTTGAATGCGTCCTTCATCTGGGCGTAGTTCGACATCTTGTACGTGTCTATCTTTTGCAGCAGTCCGTCCTTGATCAGGCCCGGGATGACATAGTCGCTGGGCACGATGACGTCATAGTTCGCTCCGCCGGACTGCAGTTTCGCCAGCAGCGTTTCGTTGCTGTCGAAGCCGTCCAGGATCACCTTGATGCCGGTTTCTGCCTCAAACTTCGTCAGGAGCTGGACTGGGTAGTAGTCGGTCCAATTGTAGAAATAGAGCGTCTTTTCCGCTTCCTGCGCCGCGGCCGGCGACGCAAGAAGGGCAAGTGCGGCAAGTACGCCACCAAGGCGGGATTTCAACGTCATGTCAGGACTCCTCTAGAGTTAACGGCGCAGACGGCCGAGGAAGAAGGAAAGCGAGACGAGTAGAACCGAGACGACCAGCATGACGGCCGAAATCGCGTTGATTTCGGGTGAGATGCCGGAGCGGATGGCGGAGAAGATGTAGACGGGCAGGGTGGTGGTGCCGGGGCCTGAGAGGAAGAACGAGGTCAGAAAGTCGTCAAGGCTCGTGACGAAGGCCAGCGTAAATCCCGCCATCACGCCGGGCCACAGCATC
The DNA here is from genome assembly GCF_056405855.1 of Pararhizobium sp. P1_E7. Classification (NCBI taxonomy): domain Bacteria; kingdom Pseudomonadati; phylum Pseudomonadota; class Alphaproteobacteria; order Hyphomicrobiales; family Rhizobiaceae; genus Pararhizobium; species Pararhizobium sp. P1_E7. The sequence goes on from NZ_JBFUBH010000106.1 coordinate 3,014, forward strand.
GGCATCGTGACACGGCGAAATGTGCGGAAGCGGCTCGCATAGAGATCCTGCGCCGCCTCCTCATAGGTGCCGCTCATGCCGTCGAGGCGCGCCCGGATCGGCAGGTAGGCAAAAGGAATGCAGAAGGCGGTATGCGCCGCCATCATTGCAGCCAATCCCAGATGCACGCCCAGCGCCACGAACAGCAGCAGTGTCGCGACGGCAACGACGATCTCGGGCAGGATCAAGGGCATGTTCAACACGGTTTCCGCAGCTCCGCGTCCCAGAAAGTCGCGACGGGTGGAGAGCGCGGCCAGAAGCGCAAGTAACGTTGCGGCTGTCGCGGCGCAAACTGCCAGCAGGAGCGAATTCCACGCTGCGGCCTGGATCGATGGGTTCACGAGGATGCGGCCGTACCAATCCACCGAGGCATGGGTCCAGATCGTCGCGGTGCGGTTGGCGTTGAAGCTATAGGCGATCAGGACGACCACGGGGACATAGAGATAGGCCATCACCGCCAGGGAAATCTCGCGTGTGAAGGGAAAACGCTTCGGATTCATGCAATCCTCCTGTTTCGCAGGAGGGCCATCGCCGTCATGACGATCAGCATGGCTGCCAAAAGGATCACGGAAAGCGAAGCCCCGAATGGCCAGTTGCGCGAGGCGCCGAACTGCATCTGTATGATATTGCCCAGCATCAATGTCTTGCCGCCGCCCAAAAGGGCGGGCGTCACGAAGGCGCCCAGGCACGGGATGAAGACCAGCAGCGATCCGGCCATGATGCCTGGGGTCGCGATCGGCAGCAGCACGCGGCGCAGCGCCCGCTTGCGTGTTGCGCCCAGATCATAGGCTGCCTCCAGAAGGCGCCAGTCGAATTTCTCGAACACCGTGTAGAGCGGCAGGATCATGAAAGGCAGGAAGGAGTAGGTCAGCCCGATTGCCACCGCCGCGTCATTGTAGAGCAGTTGCACCGGTCCGAAAGGCGAGATCGCATTGACCGATTTCGCCACCCAGCCATCCTCGCGCAGGATGATCAGCCACGCATAGTTGCGGACGAGAAGGTTTGTCCAGAACGGGATTGTGATCAGCAGCAGCATCGCGTCGCGACCGGTGCGCGACAGCCCCGCCATCCACAGGGCGACCGGCAGTCCCAGAAGCAGGGAGAAGATCGTCGTCGCTGCGGCCAGGACGACCGAACGCAGGAAAATCACCAGATAGCTGGAGTTCAGGATCATCGTGCCGTCGAAATCCTCCTCCCAGACAAGACGAACATAGTTTGCGACCGACGGTAGCGAGGCCCAGTCCACGCCGCTGCTCGTGCCCTTGCCAAGGAGGGATATCCAGCCCATCAGGCAGAGCGGCACGCCGATCAGAATCAGAATGACGGCGATTGCCGGAGTAAGAAGCGACGCGCGCCGCAGGGTGGGATTGTGCATCATTGCAGCAGCACCCGGATCGCCTCGCCGGGCAATGCCAGCCCGACGCGGCTACCGGTCTCGGGCGGCGGGCCGGAGGATTCCGATTGCCGCAGCAGAAAGGTGCTGCCATCCGGAAGGCCAAGTTTGTGCAGCATTGCCGTGCCAAGATAAGCGGAGTGGATCACTGTGGCATCCAGGGTGCCCTCGCCGGCCATCGCCAGCCTTGCCCGCTCGGGGCGGATGGCGATCGTCACCTTGCCTGGAGTGGCGCAGGTCAAGGGCACCACCGCGCCCGCGCCGAGACGCACACCGCCGCCTGGCAAAGCTTCGCCTTCCAAAAGATTGATGTCGCCGATGAAATCCGCCACGAAGCGATGGGTCGRCCTTTCGTAGATTTCGCGGGGCGGCCCCATCTGCAGTATTTTTCCGGCCTGCATCACCGCCACACGATCAGACAATGTGAGCGCCTCTTCCTGGTCATGGGTCACGAACAGGAAGGTGATCCCGGCCTCGGCCTGGAGCTGCTTCAGTTCCAGTTGCATTTCCTTGCGAAGCTTCAGGTCGAGCGCGGAAAGCGGCTCGTCAAGCAAAAGAACACGGGGGCGGGGCGCCAGAGCGCGGGCCAGCGCCACGCGCTGCTGTTGTCCGCCCGACAGTTCGGCGGGGCGGCGCCGCGCGAAGGCGCCCATGCGGACCATTTCAAGCGCTTCTCCAACGCGCGTGCGGATTGCCTCGCGTGCCAGGCCCTGTTCGACCAGCGCGAAAGCAACGTTCTGTTCGACAGTCAGGTGGGGAAACAGTGCGTAACTTTGGAATACCGTATTGACCGGACGATGGAACGGCGGAGCGGCCGTCACATCCTGTCCTTCGATCGCGATCGTTCCGGCATTGGCTGTCTCGAAGCCTGCAATCAGGCGCAGGAGCGTGGTCTTTCCGCAACCCGAAGGCCCAAGCAGCGTGAAGAACTCACGCCGGCCGATATCGAGCGACACATCGTCCAGCACCGGGACGGCGTAGATCCCCTTGCCGAAGCTTTTGCTGACATTCCGGATGGAAACGGCTGGAGAAACGGACGCGTTTGTCATGCTTGCCTCTCTTGGATTTTGTGGAGCGTCCTACAGAGGATACGATATTGTCAATAGTTGTATGAAGATAATTGTATAATTTGCATACAATCATTGAGTATATTGGCTACGAACGCAGTTCGCCACCTGACGGCCGACGTTGCGGTCAGGTGGCGAAGGCTGCTGTATTTCAAGGGCGGCGATCAGACCGCGATGTGAAGCCGTGATCCGGGCGATGGATCGCGGCTTGTACTTTGCAAGGTTACTGGAGGAGTTGTGTCCAGACTTTTGTCATCAGCTCCTGGGCTGCGGGCGAGCAGGCCTTGGAGAGTTTCACAGGCACGGTCGGAAACAGTTCCGGCGCGTTTTGCTTGGTATAAAGCGCGGTCTTCTCATCGACCTTCATCGGCGAGGAGTGGCCATAGTAGTTATACTCCGCCGTCGCGTTGTCGGTTCTAGCCATGAAGTCGATGAATTTCTTCGCATTCTCGATGTTTACCGCGCCTTTCGGAACGGCGTAGGAGTCCAGCCAGCCAACCAGGCCTTCCTTGGGCATGGCATATTCGACATTGGCCTTGTCATTCCGGCGTACACGAAGCGAATTGCCATCCCACCAGAAATGCGCGCCGACTTCGCCGCCGCCGATGCGGTTTTCGATGTTGTCGCTGGAGTAAGCGGCGACAAATTGCTTCTGCTTGATCAGGAGGTCGAAAACCCGCTTCATCTCTGCCGGATCTTCGCTGCAATACGCGATGCCGAGGTAGTTTTGTGCCGCGCTGATAACTTCATCCGGTTGCGCGAGACTGCCGACTTTGCCCTGAAGCTCGGCCGGCGGCTCGAAATAGACCTTCCAGCTGTCCACCGGGCCCTTGTAGACGTCGCGGTTGACGCTGAAACCGGCATTGCCATAGGCCAGGGGGACGGAGTAGGCGCCCGTGGGGTCCCACCACTGCTTTTGCCATTCCGGCCGCACCTGCTGATAGGCCGCCATGCTGCTCGCCTGGATATCCTCCAACAGGCCGGAATCAACCATGATCTTCACGAAATGCTGTGACGGCGTGACGATGTCGTAACCGGAGGAGCCGGCCTGCAGCTTGGTGAGAATATCCTCGTTCGAGGAAAAGGCATCGACGGTCACATCGATCCCGGTCTCCGCCTCGAACTTTTCAACCAGATCGGGGGCGATGGAATCCGCCCAGGCGTAGATCGCAAGTTTTCCTTCCGCATGGGCAGCGCCCGCGAGAGCGAAAAATGCCGCACCGGTTATGAGACAACGTATTTTGGACGTCTTGATCGGCATGCTGTTCTCCTTATTCTTGTGAACGGTAGAGCAAAAGCGAGAGACTGTTTTTGCCCCTCACTTCCGTCAACCTGTTGGAATTCATGCTGTTTCCCCAGTGGATGATAGCCCGGGCGCGGGCGAGTTAAATGTCTATTGTCCGATGCTTCGCTTCGGAAAATCCTTGCCCGGCTGCGCTGGTGGCCACCGGGCTAACTTTGACCTTTGCGCTGGAGAAGAAATGCGAGCGTCGCAAGGACCACCGAGGCGATCATGATCAGCGTCGATATCGCGTTCAGCTGCGGCGAGACGCCCTGTTTGATCAGCGAGAAGATGTAGACGGGCAATGTGGTGCCACCGCCGGAATTCAACAGGTTGCTGGTGATGAAATCATCCATCGAAATGACGAAGGCCAGCATGCCGCCGGCGAAAACCCCGGGCAGGATCAGCGGCAGCGTGACACGGCGAAACGCCACCCAGCCGGTTGCATAGAGGTCGCGCGCGGCTTCCTCCAGGTCGAGATCCATGCCCTGCAGCCGCGCCCGAATGGGCAGGAAGGCGAAGGGAATGCAGAAGGTCGTGTGGGCGATCATCAGCTTGGCCATCCCGTTCACCAGACCGATCTCGGAGAACAGGATCAATACCGCGACGGCAACGACGATTTCCGGCAGAAGCAGCGGCAGGTTGACGATCGCTTCTGAGGTCCGGCGGTAGCGCACGGTCTTGCCCCGGACCAGAACCATGGCCGCCGCCAGCGCAATCACGGTGGAAACCACGGTTGCGACGGCCGCGACGAGCAGCGAGATCTTCACTGCTCCGAGCAAGTTGGGATTGGTCAGGGCTTCCCGATACCAGTGCAGAGAAAATCCGCCCCAATTGGAAACGATGCGGTTCACATTGAAGGAATAGAAAACGACGACCGCAATCGGCAAGTAGAGATAAACAAAGAAGGCAAGGCTGAAGAGGCCGAGCCCGGGGTAGCGTCTGACGTCGGTTTTACTTGTCATCGGGCGTGTTCCAGCGCTTCGGTCCGCATCGAGCGCAGACCCTGTAGAATGAGAAAGATCATCACGGCAGCCA
>NZ_JBFUBH010000107.1:0-7802 GCF_056405855.1 Pararhizobium sp. P1_E7
GGAACAGGCCGCCGACCTTCCTGTTGGTTTCAAGCTGCGCCCACATATTGGTGTAAACGGCGATGACGTCCTCGAGACCCCAGAAATAGTGGTAGGCGAAGTTGAATGGTTTCCAGGATGCCGGATCGCCGGGATTGCCTTGCTGACCGATGAACCAGGGCTGCCAGGGCGCCTTCGTCGAGATGCAGGGGATTTCCTCCGCCTCGCAGGTGGTCGCAACCGGATTGGTGTTTTCCGGCGTGGACGCCACCAGCATCAGGTCGATCCCGTCGGAAACGATCAGCTCCTTGGCGACTTCAGCGGCGCGGTTGGAATTTGACTGACTGTCCTTGACGATGATCTCGAAATTCTTGCCGATGTCGGTCGCAAGGAAGCGATTGATGTTGAACGTGTCGCTTTCGGCAAAGGCCGCGAGCGGGCCGGTCTGAGGGCTGACATAGCCCAGCTTGATCTTGGCGTTCTGTGATATCGCCGGCGTCGGAAAGACCCCGAACGTCGTCCCCATCGCAGCGGCGGCCGTGCCTTTCAGAAGTGTCCTTCGCTTCATCATGTTTCTCTCCCCCATGACACAGTCGAATGCGTGACTATCCGGCGGCCGGCCGGAACGGTTTTCTGCCGGACGCCAGCGCCGACAATATTGCGTCGAGCTGCGCCACCTCCGTGTCGGACGCTTCATGCGCCCTGTCGGGAAAGATGTCGCAGCGCAATTCAGCGCGTGCCTTGCCGAGCGCTTCCGCAGCCCCGGCGAAGGCCTCGACCGGTATCCACGGGTCCTTGTCGGAGCCCGTGAGATAGACAGGCATGCGGTCAAGATCGGCGAAGGGCCGGCCACAGGCCGGCGTGCCGATGCGGCAACCGGTCAGGTTCACCATCGCTCCGTCCCAAGGCCCGTATTTCATCGCGTATTCCAGCGTCAGGCAGGCGCCCTGGCTGAAACCGCCGACAAGCATCGGAAGAGGCCGTCCGGCCTCCCGGACGAAATCGGTAACGATCTGGCGAACATGGATCAGCGAAGCGTCGAGCTGGCGGCGTGTGCCATCCGTCAGCGGATCGACGGCGCGGGCGTCGTACCAGCTGTTACCCGCAGCGCGGGGCAGCATGAAAGCGACACCGGCGGTGTTGAGCCTGCCGACCACCTGTTCACGCATGTCCTCTGGTGTTTGAGTCCGCCCGTGAACGAATACGCAAAGGACCTTGGCCTCCCCTGGCGGTACACCGAGGCGCAATGGAGCATCATGCATCGCCATAGTACTGCTCAGAAGTTTGCCGGTTCGAGACCGGCGATCAACTCCGCCTTGCGATCCTCAAACCACGGTGGGAACACGAGCGTGGTACCGATCTCGCCCGGAGGCTCGTCGAGCGCCCAGCCGCCCTCAACCGACCAGGCGATTTCGAACAGCGCGCCGCCCGGCGAGCGGACATAGCAGGACTTGAAATAGTTGCGGTCCTTCTGGTCCGAAACATCGGTGAAGCCAAGACCTTCGAGATGCGCCTTGAGCTTCAGCTGATTTTCTTCGTTGCCGCTGTTGAGCGCGAGATGGTGGATCGTGCCACCGGCCAGCGTCCAGGTTCCCTGGCGATCGTTCGGTTCGTGCAGAATCTCTACCATGCTGCTCGGACCTGCCGTGTTCGGCACCGAGAACATCAGCCCCTCGTCACTGTCGGCCTCCTTCTTCATCGACATGCCGACGGTCAGGAAGTCGTCCATCGACGTGCGATCGAAAACGGCGATTGCCGCCCCGTAAATGCCTTTGATGCCATGCTGCGCATCGACGCCCTGCGCCTCGTTGACGATCGAGGGACGCGTGTCGGCCGGGCTTTCCACCAGCTCGTGCGGGATGCCGCATGGATGCTTGAAGCCGACCCGGGTCAAGCCGAAGCGGCCGAATTTTCGTGCCTCGATGCCCTTGCCATTCAGCCTGTCGATCCAATAGTCCGACGCCCCGACGGGGATGGCTTGCTGGATGATCTTTGACTGGTTGGTCCCGCGGCGCCCGAAGATCGCCGGCTTGCGGAAGGGAAAGGTGGTGATGATGGTCGAGGCATCGCCATCGCGCGAGCCGTAATACAGGTGATAGACCGGGACGCTGCCGTCAAACAGCACGGTTCGCTTCACCGAAAACAGGCCGAGTATTTTGGTATAGAAATCGTAGTCTTCCTGCACCCCATCGGTGCTGAGCGTCAAATGGTGATATCCGCTGACAAAAGCCATCGCCCTATCCTCCTCCTCAAGGACTTCGTCCAATCTCCGGCACGTCTCCCGCGTGTCGCCGCGACAACCGCACTGCTGCGTGCCGGTCTATCGTATCGCTTCCAGAGATGGGCAGACTATACACACCTCACACGCCCTCTTGTTGCAATTACTCATAACCATTATAGCAATTTGCTATGAAGTTAGATGAACGACATCTCGTCCAGCTGGCCGCCGTCATCGAGACAGGCGGGGTAACCGAGGGAGCCGCCCTGCTCGGCATGACCCAGTCGGCCGTGTCGCGCACGATCTCGATGCTCGAAAAGCGGATCGGCGAACAGCTCTTCATTCCGGGGCGCCGGCCAATGCAGCCGACGTCTCTCGGAGAGCAATTGGGTCAACAGGGCAAGGCCATCCTGTCCTCGTCGAGAAAGGCGGACGAGATCATCCGCAGCTTCAAGTCCGGCTCGTCAGGGCGCGTCCGGCTGGGAGGCGTTCCTTTCTTCATGGATGCCGTCATCGCGCCGATGGTCGCCTCCTTCCAGCGGAGCGAACCGGGGATCATGATCGACCAATCCTATGGTAATTATCCCGATCTGATGGCGGGGCTGGAATCCGGACAGATCGATCTTGCCGTGACACCGACCGGCGCATCGGATCTCAGGGCTGATTATGCGTTCGAACCCATACTCTCGGCCCGCAACGTGCTGGCCTGCAGCGTTGGCCATCCCCTCGTGCATAAACGGACCATCGCCATAGAGGACATTGTCCACTACCCCTGGGTGGCGCCCCTGCCGGGCTCGCCGCTGGTTCTCGATCTCCACAACATCCTGCTGACGCTTGGCATACCGGAAGTCTCGATCCGCTATGCCGGCGGATCGCTTCTCAGTGTCATCAACTACCTTACCGGGACCGATGCGCTGGCCATCCTGCCGCTTTCCGTCGCCTTTTCCTTCCGCCGCGAAAGCAAGATCACCGTCATCCCGCTCGACATTCCGCAACCCGAGCGCGCGCTCGGCATCATGACCAAGCGCAAACCTTACGCCAATCCTGCCAGCCGCAAGTTCATCGGCCACCTCCGGCGGGAGTTCTCCGACCTGCGCCGCATGATCGAAAAGCACGACAGCTCCATTCCCTGGGCGCACGGGCCTTTCCTTGCCGAACGCGACCGCAAGCCGATGGCCTGAAACGTGAGATGGACGACGGATCGGATGCTCAGGTCTCTGCCTTCCGGGCCAGGACAAAATCATGGTCCACATCCCAAAAATCGCCGGTAAACCCGTATTCCTGCGCGCGCCGGATCATGCGCCCTGTTGAACTTGGCTAACAGGCTTTCCTTCACGCCAAACACCGCATCCGAGTTGATATAGGGATCGTCGGGATCGAAGATGTGGGTGGTGAGCGTCTCATAGGCAGCCCTGGCGTAATAACCGGTCACGGCCATGCCGGCTTTCCTTGCAGCCTCGATCACCGGCGTCTGGTCGATATAGGGGTGGTACTCGATCTGGTTGGTGACGATCGGTGCGGCACTGAGCTTGACCGCCTCGGCCATCAGCGCCGTGTTGAAGTTGGAAACGCCAATATGGCGAACCTTGCCGGCTTGCCTGACCTCGTCCACTGCGCCGATCTGTTCGGCGAGCGAAACGGCTTCGTTCGGCCAGTGCAGCAGAAGCAGGTCGACATAATCGGTCTCCAGCTTCTTCAGGCTTTCATCAAGCCGACGGCGACACATTTTATGGCGGCGATGCGGATTAACGCACTAAACTCTCCAATAAGCGGAATTCCGCTTCCACATCTTCAAATTCTGAGGTAGCGTAATTCCGCTCTTAATTGGAGAAATAGCGCAATGACGCTCGATATGGCTAGAGAACTTGGTTCACAGCTCCAGGCCACCCGTAAAGCGCGGTCGRTGACGCAGCCGGATCTTGCGCAGCGCCTGGGCCGGGACCGTGCGCGGATTTCTGAATTGGAACGAGATCTCATCCATGGTCGCAAGGGCAAGGACCGGTTGACCCTTCTTCTCGACTGTTGCGACGCTTTGGGTATCATGCCGCTTCTGGTGCCGAAAGAACGATACGCTGACATAGCGGAGTCTTTGGCCCCGAGACGGTCCTCGTCAAAAAGCGGTGATGAGCGCAACGAAACGTTCGAAGACCTCTTTGTTGATCTCTCCGATGACGAGGAAGCGTGATGGCGAAGGAGAGTGCGGTTTTAGCCGTTAGGCTGGTTCGGCCCGACCAAAGTACAGTTCGCGTCGGTACACTTTCGCGCGACAGCACCGGCGCGTCCGCCTTCGTCGTGGACGAAGCGTATTTCCGCGATGACCAGCGACCAATTCTAAGTTTAAGATGGTATGTGCCCGGCGATGAGGAAGCTACCCGCAGGCGCCTGGGTGGCCGAGGCGACAAAATCGGTATCAATGGTTACTTGCCGCCATGGTTCTCCGGCTTATTGCCCGAAGGGGCGCTACGGGATCTCGTCATGAGCGAGATGGGACCTGGCGATCACGACCAGTTCGATCTCTTGATCCGCCTCGGGGCAGATTTGCCGGGAGCAATTATTGTCACGCCCGAAACAGCGGTGCCCTCGTCTGTTGGTCCGATCGAAGTTCAAAATATTCGCGGCGTGTCCGCCCCTTTACCTGAAGGAGCCGTGAAATTTTCCTTGGCTGGCGTTCAGCTCAAGTTTGTGGCAATAGCAGATGGCGATCGCCTCACTGCCCCGGGACGCGCCGGCGAAGGCCGCTGCATTTTGAAAGTACCAACGAAGAAATATCCCGGTCTTCCAGAGGCCGAGTATGCCGCTATGACCGTCAGCAAAATGCTCGGGATTGACACGGCAAGTTGTCGCCTAACGCCGACCAAGAATATCTACGGCATAGATGAGAGGCTTATCAGCGAGGGGGAAAACGCCCTTGTCGTCGACCGCTTCGACAGGCCAGGTGCAGAACAACGCATCCATATGGAAGATGGCGCTCAAATCGTCGGTGCGGTTGGGGAGCGGAAATACACCATGGCGACCTATGAAACGATGCTGAATATGATAAAGCGCTTTAGTACGGACTGGCGCGCTGACGTCCTTGAGGGTTTTCGCAGGATGGTTGCTGACGTCCTCATTGGAAACGGTGACAACCACCTCAAGAATTGGTCCTTTATTTTCCCGACACCGGGCGTGGTGCGCCTGTCGCCCGCTTACGATATCGTCCCTACAGTCTTGTTCGCCCCCGGTGACCGGCTCGCATTGAAAATGGCCGGAACTTACGATTTTTCCAAGGTCAGCCTGCGCCGTTTTCGCCGGATTGCCAGTTTCCTGGAGTTGGACCCAGACTGGATCGAGAAGGAAATCAAAAGGTCGGTATGGACGGCCCTCGACGGTTGGCCTGTTGCGCTGAAGGCATTGCTGTCGACAACGGACGCGGAGAACCTCTTAAACAGAATGGATCGACTGCTGTTAGTCGCAGAAAGTAAGACGTAGACTCAACGCAGGAAGAATTCCCTTTGCCAGCGCTCGATCGGAGCGGTCTCGAATTGAGCGCGTCTTGCCGAGCTCGGGCGACTCGGGCCACTCGCCGCTCAGTCGTTACCGCGCGCAAGTCCCTGCCCTGGGCAACGGGGGGACCCCGTCAGACAGGCCATGAATATCTCTTTTGTCAACATCAGGGCGCCACTCATCGCTCATGGTTCGCCAACGTCGCCTTGAAGCTCCCCAGGCCGTCCTCGATCAAGACATGGACCGCCGGCCGGTCGGTGAAATAGTACCGATGCGTGAGCGCCACCTGCCGATCGAGGAAAATCTCGATCGTGTCACCACGGAAATAGACGTCGATCCTGACGTTGCCGCTGGACCGGGGCGCAATCCAGTTGGTGACAAACGGTTCGGGAACCTGATCGCCTTCCTTTCCGGCTACCACATTGCCAAGGCTTACCGCTCCCGTGGCCGCATCGAAAAAGAGGCCGAGCCCCGTGGTGACATCGGAGCCCGAGTACAGCGATAGCCCCACCCCTCCCCGCAAGTCCTGCAGGCTGGCCTCGATCGTGAGCCTGGTCAGCGCTTTGGGTATCTGGCCCAGTTCCACCTCAGCCGCAGCAAAGGAGCCTAGCGCAGTCGCCCTGCTCACTCCTGCGCTTTCGTTCCACTCTCCGAACAACGGTTTGAGGGGCAGCGCGTGGATTGAACCGAGCCAAACGTCGATTTCTTTCGGCGGCCGGACACAGAGCCGATCAGCTTCGCCGACATATATCTCGCGCGGCAGACACATGTCTCCGCCCCAAAGCCACTCACCGCCCTCTTCGAAGCCGCGCCGGTCGTGAACCCAGCCAAAGGCAATCCGGCGCCCCTCGGCATCTTCCAGCGACTTTGCGGCATACCAACGTGCGCCGTCCAGTGCAGGATAGACCGGCGTTCGCCAAGGGCCGGCAAGGGCGGCGGCCTCACGGTAGACGGTCGCGGCCCGCTCGCTGAAGCGGGAGAAGATCATCCGCCATTTGCCACCCAACCGAAATACTTCCGGGCATTCCATGCAGTAGGTGTTTCCGGGGGCATAGAATGGCTGCGGCCTAGCCGTCCAGTTCACAAGGTCCTCGGACGTGCTGAGGGCAACAACGCCTCGCCGCCCGGAAGGCCCTTCGTGTGAGCGCGCTGAAATCAGCATCCAGTACTGCTTGTGTTCCTCGTTCCAGAATACGAACGGGTCCCGCCAGTCCTGGCGCTCGAAATATTCCTCCGGAGGCAAATGAATGGGATTGCCAGTGGCCTTTGTAAAGGTCACGCCGTCAGTGCTCTTGGCGTGACAGATGGTCTGTGGTGTCCACGCCGATCGGCGCCCGCCTGTGTAGAAGACATGAAGAACCCCATCGACCGCGATGATCGATCCGGTCCAGATGCCATCGACATCCGGATCGTCGCCTTGCCCCAGAGGCAGGGCGATCCCAAGGTCTTCCCATGCGATGAGGTTGTCGCTGACCAGATGCCGCCACGGAGTGCGCCCCCGATCGGGCTGGTCGAGCTTGCCTGCAGGCGCTTCCAGATAGAACAGATGGTATCGTCCCTCATGGAAGAATGGAATCGCGTCCCCTTGAGGGCCGTCGATCGCGGGATTACGGACGCCTGCGAAACTCATGGCAACCGCAGTGGACGGGCGTGGCATATATTTCTCCTCGATTGATGATTGAGTGGCACTCATCCCTTCGTGGCTCCACCCTGAATGCCGTAGATGATGGCCTTGTTGAGAACCAGAAGAGCGAGCAACAGAGGCGTGACAGTCACGCATACGGCCGCAAACGTCGCCGTCCAGTCGGTCGACCCCATGGCTCCCATGTAGCTCTGAAGCCCAAGCGGAACGGTCTTCATGGTCTTGTCGAGCACGAACGTGTTGGCGAAGATGAAATCGTTCCAGATGAAGATCGTGTTCACGAAGACGACGGTGACAACGGTATTGACCGACATCGGCAAAGTGATTGCAAAGAAGATGCGATAGGGACCGGCCCCGTCGATCGAGGCCGCGTCATAGAGTTCGCCGGGGATGTAGCTGTAGAAGCTGTGGAACAGATAGACGGACATCGGCAGGGCGAAGCCGACCAGCGGCACGATGATCGACCAGTAGGTGTTGAGC
>NZ_JBFUBH010000108.1:0-7446 GCF_056405855.1 Pararhizobium sp. P1_E7
TCGCAAAACAGGGCTTCGCAAACATCGAAGCCGTTAGCTGCAAGACGCTCCACTCGGCGGCGCGCGCAATTGACGCCACGACCAGCGTCGCGCGCCTGAAGTTACTGCTTAACTTCGCCGCCAAGTGCATGACTGGCGCCGACAAAGCAGAGCTGAATAAGGCTATCGACGCTCGCCAACAGGGCCGGCGCCGCGGTCAAACGAAGTTTGGCTTTCTTTTCCCAGCAATTGACGACGTCGTCGCCACAGGCGGAGAACTGGCCATGCTGGCGTTTCTCCAGGGCCTGCGGGATCGGCCCGACGCTCATCTCTATCGACGTGAAATGTTCTATGCGATGCGATCTGCCCTGCAGAACAAGGCGGCCCGCCAACTCGCCACTCTTGGCGACTCCGTCTGGGAGGTTCAGAATCGAGCTCGCCATGCTGGTCGGCGGCTAAGTGATCGCAGCATCGGAAGCACTCTCCTGGTAAAAGGGCTGGAATTTGACCGTGCAATTATAGTGTCCTCGGAAGCCATGACTAATAGGGACTGGTACGTGGCTCTCACTCGCGCCACGAAGACCATGCGCATTATCTCCACTTCAGAAAAGTTCACGACCAACTGAGTGGCTAAGTGTTGCACCTTGATCCTCCGTGTCTGAACAAGAAGAAAGAGAGCGCGACGCTGGATGTGCTGGATCACCCTCGATGCCGCGACCACAGCCTAAGTTAATGCAAAGACGAAACAATAACATACGGATGGGAAATGTAAGTATTTGGTCGTTGGTTCGAACCCCTTCAAGAGCTCCTTGTCTACCGCAGCTCGGGTACCAAGGTTCTTTCACATACAGCTCGCAAAAGTCGCGAGCTTTGATCGAGTCCGTCTGGCTCCGGATGGGACCGTTCATGTGCGAGGCGGTTGCCCATCTTCACCAGAGTTATCAGGTGGACCGGCATGTCGAAGCGATCGAGGCGATCAAGCGCCGGGATGCCGTTGCCCTGAAGGAAGCCATTCATGGCTGATATCCAGGATGGGTCCGGTCATGTCGTTCGCTAACATCTGCGCGACGTCGCGGCATCGGAAGCCGATAGCAGYGCTGACAGATCTGCGCGGTTCCAGCCGGCCGCTCATTGGGGTTGCACCGCCGTGGCACTCCGCTGGGATAACACAGCCAGCGCCGTCAGTTGAATCAGGTGATAGAGCATCAGCGGCAGAATGATAAGCGCCACTTCGGCACGGTCAAACAAGATGCCGGCCATGGGCAGTCCGGTCGCCAGGCTTTTCGTCGAGCCGCAAAACAGCAGAGCTAGGCGGTCTTCCCGCACCATGCCGGATGCGCGCCCACTTCCTTCCACGGTGGCCATCGCCACGCCTAGAAGAATGACGCAGATGGCGATCAGCAGGCCAATATGCCCCCATGACAGCAGATTCCAGATTCCTGCGACAACCCCCGCCGAAAARGCCGAGTAGACGATCAGCAGGATCGAGCCGCGATCCACCAGCATAGTCGTCTGTTTATGACGGTTTATGAAGGCTGAAAGCCATGGTCGGACAAGCTGTCCCAGCACGAACGGCAGGAGGATTTGCTGGGCGATCTTCCAGATTGCCGCCAGCGGATCACCCGCGCCGTTGCTTGCATGCAGCACGATCGCCAGCAGCAGCGGGCAGAGCACTACGCCGACGATATTCGACAGCGACGCGGCGCAGATGGCGCCCGCGACATTGCCGCCCGCCACAGAAGTGAAGGCAATCGAACTTTGCACCGTTGAGGGCAGGCAGCCGAGATAGAGAAACCCGATGCCGATCGCCGCGGGAAACCAGGCCTGAGACAGGCCAAAGAGTCCAAAAGCAAGCACCGGAAAGAGAGCGTATGTACACAGAAGGCAACCGAGCTGGAGTTTCCAGTTGGTAAGGCCGGCCACAATTGCGGCCAAAGAAAGCTTGACCCCGTAGAGGAAAAACAGGAGTGCAATGGCCCAGAAGGTCACCCCGGAGAGGATCGTCGCAAACTGCCCCCGCGCTGGAAGAAAAGCGGCAAGCAAGACGGTCAGAAAAAGGATGATGAGGTAACGATCCAGCCCCAGGCGCTTCAGACAGTTCTCGATGGCAGTCAATGTCATGCCGTCAAGTCTCCAGATTATGAGTAAGTTTGCCAGTTTGGTGAGCGAGGCATGAGACGATGCGACCTCAGCCGGCGAGCCATTCGGCCGTAGAGAATACCCGCGCGAAGCCGGCCGAAAGGGTGGCCGCCGTCGCTTCCTTGATCGCCGCCTGTGTCGCACTTTCAGAAAGATCGGGGCAGCCCGTGGCATCGAGCAGGAAATCAACGAAGTAGTCCAAATCGTGGCCATTGCGAGCGGTCGCCTCGCAGCAGAAATTGGTCATGAAGCCGGTGACGACGATGCGGTCGATCGATTTTTCCCGCAGGATTTGGTCGAGACTGGTGCCGACAAAGCATGAATAACGCTGCTTGGTCACAGCAAGCGCTGTCGCCGGAACCATCAGTCGCGGATCGTCCTCCACCTCCTTGGTTCCGGCGACGAAGCCAAGTTCGCCCGGTTGGCCGCTGAAATCGAACATGCGGCCAGCATCCAATCCGTCGGCGCGGTGGAAGTGCCGCACGTGTACGACAAGATCACMCGATTTTTCGGCCGCGGTCAGCACTTTGTTGATGTTGGCGATCACCGCATCATTGCCAACGCAATGAAGCGGGGAGGCGCGATCGGTATAGATCTTCTGGACGTCGATAATGAGAATTGCGCGTGCCATGAAAAAAACTTTCTAAAATCTCTGAGCCATGCCGTCTTTGCGGGCATCAGACGCATCGGTCAGGGTGCGCTTTTCCAAGCGATCCACACGGCCTGTCCGCCGCCGAACGGTTCCGGCGCTTCCTCGACCTGAGGGCCGAGCGCCGCCACGTGACCGACGATCGTGCCGGAAACGCCACGCTCGGCCCGGAGCACGCCTTCGGAATGAAACACGCGGGGCGCCGAACAGAGTGAAAATCTCGTATTCCGCAATTAGATCGATACGTCTCCAAGCGCCAGAAAACAGTAGCTTGGGCACTATAGCTCCTGTGCAGGCCAATGGTTTGAATAGGGGATTTTCGGTCGGCAGCAAGGTGACCCTCAGCGATATGCTCATGATCAGGCCTCGAATGTTACGCGACCGCCGCAGACGGTCGACCCAGGGAAAAAAGTATTGATCTCGTCTTTCGGCAACGCTTCGATGTCGTCGGAAAGAATGACGAAATCGTCAAGATAACCGGGCGTAAGTTTGTCATTGCGATCCTCCGCATGCTCAAAGCCAATGGACTGAACCGTAATCTGAAGGCAACGACGATCGACCTTAACCGCAATTTCGTTGAACTGCCCATAAGTCTTGCCATCCATGCGGCGTGGCCGCGAGAACGTCTTCTAGAAAACATAATGGAATGGGGTATTGCAGCAGGTTGAGAGGCTTCCTGCAATACTATCCCTGCATCCCGCTTCGTTGGCGTATCATGCCGAATAAGTGATGCGCCCCCCACAGATCGTCTGTTGTGGCTTTACCTCCGCAATCTCGTTAGCCTCAATTCGATCAAGGACGCGGTCCCAGATAACTAGGTCTGCAACAAACCCCGGCTTCAGCATTCCCTTCCAGTCTTCTGCGAACTCAGCATACGCACCGCGCACTGTGTAGGCGTCCAGGGCCTCCATAAGCGTCTGCCGGTTGTCCGGAAGATCGTCTGTCCACGGCTTCATCGTCATGGCCGAATGCATGGAAAGCATTGGGGAGACCGGTGACACCGGCCAGTCGGTCGAGAAGATCAGATCGATGCCAGCGTCGCGCACAGCACGCCAAGCATAGGATCTGGCCCAGTTCTGTCTGCCGATGCGCGAGAGTGTCGGTTCCAGAGGCAGGCCCATTTGACCCGGGGGAACGGTCGGCTGCATGGAGGCGATAAGCTTCATCTCGGCCATCCGCGTGAGATCAGAGGGCCGAACCACTTCAATGTGCTCGATGCGATGGCGGCTGTCCCGCTTGCCATTCGCGTCTGCCGCAGCGGCATAGCCGTCGATGGTATTGGCGACAGCGCCGTCGCCGATCGCATGCACGGCGATCTGAAGGCCTCGCTTGTCCGCCTCGGTGCAGATACGGTCGAAAGTCGCCTGGTCGAAGCGGGGCTCTCCCTTCCAGCCGGGTCGGTCGGCATATTCTTCGCACATCACTGCCGTATGAGAATCGAGCACACCATCCATGAACATCTTGACGGTTCCCGAATTCAACCATTCGCCCTGAAAGTCTGACTGTAGCTGCGCTGCTTTGTCCATCTGCGCGGTGATGTCTCCGCCCGTATAGTGAAGCGGCACACGCCCGCGGCACAAAAGCCCACCTTCCGCCTCGATCTCTCGCAGGAGTTCAAGCTGATAGCGGTTTCCGTCCATGTTCTGGAAGCTCGTGATCCCGTGGGCAGCAAGATGCTGAAGCCCCCGTTTCAGAAGCTCCCGGTCATAGGCGCGCTCTTCTGGTGTTGGCGCCGGATCCGGCTCGCCGCCCGTGCTGAGACCCAGCAGGTCTCGACCGCCATTGGCGCCAAGTGCGATAACATCATCGAAGGCATAGTGCTCACGCAATTCTCCAGTGGCCAGCCGATCGTCTCCCATCACGATCTCGTTGCCGGGCGGAAGGCTTCGCCCCTGCAGAATGCCAGCTTTGGTGAGCGCGATCGTATTTGCCCAGATTGTATGATGGTCCGGCGACATCACCGCGAAGGGCCTGTCGGGAAGGATCGCATCCAGCACATGCCGGTCGACGTTACGATCTCCGCCCAGGATCGTGTAGTCGCACCCATTGGCGAGCAGCAGCGGTTCGTTCGGCCGGGACGCCGCGTAAGTTTCGACGGCTGCCTTGAAGGCCTCGAAGCCCTTCACATTGAAGAGGGAGAGCTGGTCCAACTCGCTGGATCCACCGAAAATGTGGATGTGGCTTTCGTTTATGCCGGGCGTGACAGACATGCCGTTGGCATCGATTACTTGGGTAGCGGCGCCGCGATAGGCGGCGATCTCGTCTGCGCTTCCGACCGCCAGAATCCGTCCGCCGGCAATGGCGATCGCTTCGGCGTGCGGTTGCTTCGGGTTCATCGACAGGATCCGTCCGTTCGTGACGATCATTTCTGCTGAAGCGTGCATGCTTGTCCTCTGCAATAGTTGTTCGGCTGGTCGGAGGTGGCGGAGCTTAAGCCGCTCGGGTCATGTGCTTGACGCCGCGATAGGCGGCCAAGCCCCAGGGGCCGAGCTCGCGACCGATGCCGCTCGCCTTGAAGCCGCCCCAGGCCGTGTTGGGGAAAATCAGTTGGGGCGTGTTGACCCAGACATGGCCCGCATCGATCCGTCTTGCGACCGCCTCGGCTGCATCCTTGTCACCGCCAACCACCGTGGCGGCCAGCCCGAACTCCGTGTCATTCGCCAGCGCAACCGCCTCGTCGGCAGTCTCAAAGCTGCGGATTGCCAGCACGGGGCCGAAGATTTCGTCGCGCCAGAGCGGATGGTCCGTTGGGACATCGCGATAGATCGTCGGCTGGATAAAGAAGCCACCCTGCACCGCATCCGGTGCGCCGCCTGTGATGCAGTGCAGGCCGTCGGTCTGGGCCTTGTTCAGAACAGACTTCACCTTTTCAAACTGTTCTCGAGTGGTCAACGGACCCATCTGGGCGTCTGGATTGTCGGGCCCCCCAACAGTGATCAGCTTGGTATTGGCGATCATCGCTGTTGTAAATTCATCAGCAATCGAGGCCGCCACGATGAGCCTCGACGTGGCCGAGCACATYTGGCCGCAATTAAAGAAGATCCCGGCGCTTGCGATCGCAACCGCCTGCTCGATGTCGGCATCTTCGAGAATGACGATCGGTGATTTGCCGCCGAGTTCGAGCGAGACAGGAACGATGCGGCCGGCTGCGGCTGCCATGACGCGGGTTCCCGTCGCATTCGACCCCGTAAAGGAGATCTTCCGGATCCGACGGTCTGCACAGAGGGCAGCACCGACATCGCCGCGACCGGGCAGGATATTCAGCACACCGGGTGGCAGATTAATTTCACTGGCGATGTCRCCATAAACCAGTTCGGCGAGCGTCGTGAACTCCGACGGCTTCAGGACGGCGGTGCATCCGGCGGCGAGAGCTGGTGCCACCTTCCATGCGGTGGTCACCATGGGGAAATTCCAGGCGACGATCAGCCCGACCGGCCCGAGCGGTTCGAACTGCGTGTTTCCTAAAAGGTCGGGATCGCCGAGGTCGACCGTCTGCCCCTGCTGCCCGTCGATCTTCTCAGCAAGACCGGCATAGTATTCGAACGTCGCGACCGCATCATCGACATCGATTTCCGCCTCGAAGCGCGGCTTGCCGTTGTTGAGCATCTGGAGTGCAACAAGATCCGGCTTCCGTTTCGAAAGCCCTGACGCGATGGCGCGCAGATAGCGCGAGCGCTCGGCGCCGGCCGTTGCTCTCCATGTGGTAAAGGCGCGTGCTGCAGCTTCGGCTGCCAGTGCCACCTGGTCGACCGAACCCGGAATGAGGCTGTTGAAGGTTTTCGCCCTCGACGGATCGACGCAGGCCAGGGGCGACGTGCCACCGCCGACATGCCAGCCGCCGTCGATGTAAACGGCCTTGTCTCGCTGCAGGAGGTAAGCTGGGACGTTCGTCGGCTGATAGGAATTCGTGGTCAAGGCGTGGTTCCTCCATTTCGAAAACGCGGTTGCGACAGGGGCGTCGCGTGTTCCTCGGACAACGACGTTACCGACGATGAGCGCCGAGGAGCTTTGGAAGGTCACCAAAGCGGGCAACCAGTGAAAAGATTACGATCGTGAGGAACACGAACAGGACCGAAGCCGCTGCCATCACGGGCGTGTATCCGTAGCGCAGCGAGTTGAAGATGCGCATTGGTAGCGTTTCAAGAACGGCACCCACGGTCATGTAGGCGATGAGATATTCGTTCAGCGACACGACGAACGCGAAGGCGAAGCCGGAGATCACATAGGGGCGAACGAGGGGTAAGATGATCCTCGTCAGCACCTGCCGGTCATCCGCACCAAGCATGGCAGCGGCCTCTGGAAGGCTCCGGTCGAGCGCGCTGAATCCGAGCGTCAGCGACACCAGCGGAAGCGACACCAGGAAAATCCCGTGGCTGACGACGACGGTCCAGTATTGCCCGTAAAAGCCGGACTGCGTCCAGAAGGACAGAAAGCCGAGCGCCGTGATGACCGGGGGAAGGAGGAACGGCGCAAGCCCGGCCGCAATCACTATCCTGACCCAGCCGAGCCGGTAGCGCCAGCTGAACCAGGCGATGGGGAAGGCGATAGCGACGGCGAGGGTGGCTGACAGCAGGGCGGTAATTGCGCTGTTGGATATCGAGGTCGACCAGTCGCCAGCGCCGAAGAGTTCGAGATACCAGCGCAGATTGAAACCCTGCGGCGGGAAGGTCAGCGACTTC
>NZ_JBFUBH010000109.1:0-7388 GCF_056405855.1 Pararhizobium sp. P1_E7
GCCGGAAACAGGCCTTCCGGATCGGCGCCCGACAGCGTGAATTCGTCGGTGTGGCAGATGCCGGTCGCCTTGACCTCGACCAGCACTTCGCCGGCGCGCGGGCCGTCGAGCTGCACGGTCATGATTTCGAGTGGCTTGCCAGCCTGCACGGCAACGGCGGCGCGTACGTCCATGGTTGTTCTCTTTCTTTTTAAAGTTTCCGGCCGTTTCAGGCGGTAGGCCTATCGGGGCAGGTAGCGTGTAAGATGGGCTTCCAGGAGCCGGACGAGGGTGATCAGCACCAGATTGATCAGGAGATAGAGCACCCCGGCGATGGCGAATATTTCGAGGATTGCATAGGTCTGGCTCATCAGGCGTTTCGCGTGGCCGGTAATTTCCAGGACGGTGATGGTGGAGGCGAGGCTCGTTCCCTTGACGACAAGGACGAGTTCGTTGCCATAGGCCGGCAACGCCTGCCGGATGGCGAGCGGAAACGTGATCCGGCGAAAGCACAGGAGCCGCGACATGCCGCAGGCTTGGGCAGCTTCGACGAGCCCTCCGGGGATGGACATCAGGCCGCCGCGCAGGATTTCCGATGTATAGGCCGCCGTGTTGAGTGCCAACGCCATGACAGCGCAATGGGCGCCGTCGCCGACGATCCACCAGAGCACGGGATTGTCGCGCACGAAGGAAAGCTGGCCGAGGCCGTAGTAGAAGAGGAAGAGCTGAACCAGTAGCGGCGTGCCCCGGAAGACGGTGCTGTAGCCTTTGGCAAACCTGCTGAAAGCCTTGTTTTCCGAAAGGCGCATGACCGCGAGCGCCAGCCCGAGATTGAAGCCGATGGCGACCGAAGTCAATGTCAGGACGGCGGTCATCCAAAACCCTTTGGCCAGGGTCGGAACGGCGAGGAGAACGAGTTCGAAATTCATGGCCTATTTCCTCAGACGGGGGCGCAGAAGGCGTTCGATCCAGTCGAAACCACCCTGGCTGACCAGCGTGATCGCGAGGTAGACGACGGCGGCGATGAAATAGAAGATGAAGGGATGGCGGGTTGAACCCGCCCCGACGAAGGCGGCGCGCATTAACTCCTGCAAGCCGACCACCGAGACGAGGGCGGTGTCCTTGATCGTCGTTTGCCAGACATTGTTCATTCCCGGCACGGCGATCCGCAGCATTTGCGGTGCGATGATGCGGCGGAAGATGCGTCTTCCCGGAATGCCAAGCGCCCGCGCTGCCTCGATATGGCCTCCGGGGATGGCGGCGAGCGCGCCGCGGATGACCTCGGTGGAGTACGCGCCCGAAATGGCAGCGATCGCGACGACGGCAATGGCGAAGGCATAGCCGTTCCCGGCCAGCCCTTCGTAGCCGAACGCGGCGGCGATTTGGGCCACGACCTCCACGGAGGAAAAGAAGAGAAGGTAGATGATCAGAAGTTCCGGCACGCCGCGCACGATCGACGTGTAGAAATCCACCACCAGCGTCAAAGGGAAAAGCCGTGCCCACTTGATCAGGCCGCAGGCGACGCCGATGACGATGCCGAAGGCCATACTTGCTGTACCGAGGGCGATGGTGATCGCCGCCCCCCGCAGGATTGCGGAGATCCAGCCGCCTTCCCATACCTGCCAAAATCCAAGTTCCATCGAACCCGCCCAACCTTCGCATTGTCCTGTCGGATGAAGCCCCCGAGAAAGGATCGACCTGACGGCCTTTCTTCTTCCCCGGGGAGCGCCGTTGCTGTTACTGGCAGGGACGAGAGATGTCCGTCTTGAACCAGGTCTGGCTCGCCTTGCCGATCGAGCCGTCGGCGACCAACGCGCAGAGCGCCTTGTCGATACGGGCCTTCAGTTCGGTATTCTCCTGCGCGATACCGACGCCGATGCCTTCGCCGAGCGTCAACGATGTTTTCTAGGACCGTCATATGTGGCCACAGGTTGAAGTTCTGGAACACCATCCCGACGCGCGAGCGGATGCGCTCGACCTGCCGCCTGTCGGCAGGCGCTGCGTTGCCGTCCGGTGTTTTTTTCATACGGATTTCTTCGCCATCGATGACGATGCGCCCGTCGTTCGGCTGCTCAAGCAGATTGATGCAGCGCAGGAAGGTGCTCTTTCCCGAACCGGAGGAGCCAATCATCGATACAACCTCGCCGGGCTGCGCAGAGACGCTGACGCCGTTGAGTACGGGGAGGGGGCCGAAGCGCTTGTGGATGTCGTGCACCTCGATCGCCGGCCTTTCGTCAAGTTTTGGACCGCCAGCTTCCGGATGGGCTATGATGGCAACGGCTGCGGCGGCGGGAACGGATTTTTCGACACCCGCGCCGCCGACCGCTTTGAGCTCGGCAAATGCGCGGTCGAAGTGACGCAGCGAGGTCGCCAGGCAGGTGCGCTGCCAGTCCGCGTCTTCGGGAATGAAGGCGGCGCACAAGGTCTCCTTGATCCTGCGCCCGAGCGGCGTGTCGTTCTTGCCGAACAGATGAAGCCAATTGTCCGCCTGGACCGCATCCGAGACCGCGGCCCCGTCAAGGGTTCCGCATTCGACGACCAATGGCAGGACACGCGCGTTGGGTAGTGCGTCTCGCACCGCGGCCGAGACATAGCCGGTGGCCGTTGCGGCAATGCCGGTATCTGTCGTCGCATTCCCGCCGGTGACAATGACCGAGAGTGCGGGGCCGAAGATGCGCCGCCCCCATTCCAAACCGGCGTGCTCGCTCTCGGCGACGGAGAGGAGTGCAGGATAACCATAGGGGCCTGCGCCCGTGTGCAGGTCGAAGACGACGACCTCGGCGGCCTTTTGCGCGAAGGTCGACAGGATCTCAACGAGGGTTCGGTTGGACCAGACGGGACCATCGCCGCCGTAGAACAGGCCGTCTGGAAAGTCGTACTGGCCGGCTTCCACGACGGGGGCGATGCCGACATAGCCACCGAGCCGCCGTTTGGCGGCTTCGTAGGCCTCAACAGCCGCGTCGCGCTCCGGGCCGTCCCAGGCGCGACAGACGAGGGCCCCGTGCAACGCTGCATACCCTTCGTTCTTCGGTGGCCCCTTCTGCCAGTCGATGAAATTGCGGTTGAGGTCGACATTGTCTTCGTTTACCCGGCGCGTCCATGCTGTGCCCCAGGGGTTGATGAGGTGGATCGCCAGAACGGCGGTATCGTCGGGAAGCTTCCAGGGGGAGTTCTGCGAAAGCCAGTCGGTCTGGCAGGCCGAGCCGAAAGGGCCTTCGACGCCGTGCGTGCCGGAAATCAGCACCATGAGCTTTTCAGCATCGTTGCGCCCGAGATAGGCGACGTCCGTCGCCAGACGCTCCCCCTTCGGGCCGTGCAAGGGATGTAGGTATTCGACCAGGCTGGCTCCAGCGGTGCGCGCTGCGGTAAGAAATCGGGCGCGCAGGGCGGAAAAGTCACCGGCAAAAAGACCGGATGGCGCTGAAGGGGACATGCGAAGGGGCTCCCGGTTTGCATTATACAGACTTGCATTTCCGCTCATTGTTGGTTCCCTTGGGTCGTGGTCCGACTTTTGTTCTGTTTTGGCTTGAGGCACGCTGCAGGCGTCACCCCTCGGCGATGGCGCGAAGTGCGTCGAGAAAGCGGTCGTTTTCCGAAGGGGTGCCGATCGTCACGCGGATGAAAGTGTCATAGCCCCCCTCCTTCCATGGCTTGACGATGATCCCACGCGACAGGAAGTGATCCAGCGCTGTACGGCTTTGCAGGCCGACGTCGATGAATAGGAAATTCGTCTGCGACCTAGCCGCCGAAAGCCCCATCGCGGCGACGGCATCGGCCACGCGTGCCCGCTCGTCTTTCAATGCCGCAACCGAAGACCGCATCCACGCCTCGTCCTCCAGCGCAGCGACGGCGGCGACCTGTGCGGCGGCATTGACGTTGAACGGCGTCTTGGCGGCGGTCACGGCGCGCGCGAGCCGCACATCGGACATCACGGCGTAGCCGACGCGCAGGCCCGCAAGGCCGTAGGCCTTGGAAAAGGTTCGCAACACCACCCAGGAGAGGCCTGTCGTGGAGAGTGTGGCAAGACCATCGGGCATGTCTTCGTCGGTAAATTCGAAATAGGCCTCGTCCAGCACGAGAAGTGTCTGCGGTGCGACCGCTGCCAGAACGCGGTCGAGGCTCTTGCGGTCGAGCGCCAGGCCGACCGGATTGGAAGGGGAGGAGAGGAAGAAGATCGCCGGCGCTCGCTCAAGCATGGTGATGATAGCCGGTACATCGAACTCGAGGTCCGCCCCCATGGCGACCTTTTCGACCCGGGCACCGTTGGCGAGCGCCTCGATCTCGTGCAGTCCGAAGCCGGGACAGACCGTGGCCACGAGGGCGCCGGGACTGAGGACCGCGCGGCACACCGCGGCAATCATCTCTTCCGAGCCGTTGCCGGCCACGATGCTTTCGGCCGGAACGCCGAGCTTGTGGCTGAGCGCAGCGCGCAACGCCGTGCAGGCCGGGTCGGAATAGCGTGAGGGATCAAGGCTGGCGAGCGCCGCCGCGACATGAGGGGAGCAGCCATCCGGATTCTCATTGCTGGCGAGGGCCGCGATGTCCTGTCGGCCGCTGTGTTTTTGCGCAGCGGCGATGTTCATGCCAGCATTGTAGGGCGGCAGGCCGGCGACATGCGGATTGAGCGGGATTTCGGTATGAAGCGGCTTCGTCACGAATCCTCCTTCGGGATTGGGTATCCTGGTTCCGGCCGTGGCCTTTTGTTTCGAGCGGTCAAAGATCGAGCACGATCGAGGATTTCGGCCTTGTGCAGCACAGCAGCACCCGGTCGTCCGGTATCGCGTCGAGGGGCTCCTCGAAGTAGTCGACCTCTCCCGAGACGAGACCCTGTGCGCAGGTCCCGCAAACCCCCGCACGGCAAGAGAATTCGGGCTCAATGCCCTGCGCTTCCAGGAAGGCGAGGATGGATTCGCTCGTTCCGTCCCAGACCAGTTTGCGCCCCGACTTCTGGAGAACGACGTGGGGGCCGTTCCTCTCAATAGCCGGCTCGGCGGGGCTTGGCATGGAGGGGGACTTCGCCATCTGCCCGGCCTCCGACAACAGGCTCGCCGGCCCGAAAAATTCGTAGGCGATGCGGTCCTTCCGCACCCCAAGGTCGGCGAGAATGGAGTAAAGGGCCTGCATGAAGGGCGGGGGGCCGCACATGTAGATGTCATAGTCATCGAGCGGCAGGAGGTTTTGCAGTGTGGCACGCGTCAGGAAGCCCTTTGAGTGGCATCGGGCTGCATCGAGGTCACCGCTGCCGGCGAACCGGTAGCAGAAATGCACGGCGATGCCGGGCCGTAGCGCGGCGAGATACTCGACCTCCTCCCGCAGTGCATGGACGGCTGCGCTGTCGCAGGCGTGAATGAACCAGACGGGACGGTCGCTTTCGCGTGCCAGCACATCCAGCATCGAGACCGTCGGCGTCATCCCGACCCCGCCGGAAAGAAGTACGACCGGTCTGGAACTCGCGTTGTCGAGCTTGAATGCGCCGCGCGGCGGGCCGATCTCGATGACGGCGCCGGGCTCGATCTCGTCATGAAGCCAGCAAGAGCTTAGTCCCTCCGGCACATCCTGCGTGGTTGCCGCCTCGCGTTTCACGGTGATCCGGTACGTGCCCTCCTCGCGCGGAGAGGAGGAGACGGTGTAGTTGCGCAGGACATGTCCGCCCTTGCGATCGGGAACGCGCATCGTCAGGAACTGTCCCGCCTCGAACGGCCGCCAATGCTGAGGTTCAACAGGGACGAGACGGAAAGACGTAATGGTAGTGCTTTCGCGCACCTTCGAGACAACTTCGAAGGGGCGGAAGCGCGAGGCCGCGGCATTCAGCATCCGGATCGATCCTTATTCAGCAGCTGCTCTCGCCGTTTCGGCTTTTGCCTCTGCGGCAATCAGCTGAGCCAGCTTGCGCCGGAAACGCATCGGGCCGACGTCGATCTTCAAGTCGAGGTTCGGTGTCTGCAAATTGGCCATTCCGTGATGGACCGCTTCCAGAACGACGCGGTCCTCCTCAAAGGCGCCACGCACGGATTTGGCGAAACTCTCGGAAACCTTGGCGTCATCAGGCGCAAAATTGCGCATCTGGAACCAGTAATATTTGGTGCGGTTTTCATCGACCGGCGTCATGAAGTTGTAGCTGTCCATGAGGAAGGTGTTCTCCGGCAGCACGCGGCCTTCGCCGCCGGTGTGGGCGGGCGCGAAGATCGCCTTGATGATCGCATTGCTCGGGTAGCGCACCTCGTAGTGCTGCTTGCGGTCGGTGTTACCCTCGAATTGCAGGAAGGGCGCGTAGAACGGAGCCGGTTCGGAATCGATCATCCAGCGCCAGACGGTGACGCCATCATCCTGCACAGTCGTCTCAAGCGGCGTTTCCTCGCAGGCCGAGCTGGCAAAGGACGACTGATGAACCCAGGCGACATGGGACGGGTCGAGCAGGTTGTCTGTCATGTAGAGATAATTGCAGTTGAGCGTCATGGATTCGCCGCGATTGACGCCCCACATGGGATCACCGAAATACTCGACTTCGAAGATATCCTTCGGGTCCGCCTTGTCAGCATCACCCATCCAGATCCAGAGCAGGCCGTAGCGCTCGTGGACGGGGTAGGAACGCACCTTGGCAACATGCGGAATGCGCTCGGCACCCGGAACTCGCGTGCAGGTACCCGAACAGTCGAAGGTCAGCCCGTGATAGCCGCATTCAACATCGTCCCCCTTGATGCGGCCCATGGAGAGCGGCAGCTTTCGATGGGGACAGGCATCCTCCAGTGCGGCGGCCAGGCCGTTCTGTCTGCGGTAAAGGACGATGTTTTCACCGAGGATCGTGACGGGTTTCAGCTCGCGGGTGACCTCGTGGTCCCATGCCGCGACGTACCAGGTATTCTTGAGAAACATTTCGCTCTCCTTGCGTTTTGCTAAGCGAATGTTCCTTGTTTTTTTCATGCTAACAAGTTGCCAGCGCCTGCGTTCTTTTTTAGAAATTCTAAATTGGAATAACCCGACCGAGGAGTACCTCACGATGCCGACCCCTTCCTTGCGCGGCTTGCAAGCCTTTGAGGCAATTGGACGATGCGGCTCAGTTAGCGCCGCGGCGAAAGACCTCGGCGTGTCGCCGGGAGCCATCAGCCAGTTGGTACGCAACCTGGAGCAATGTCTCGGTCTGACGCTGCTGGAGCGGCGAGGACGGCGGGTCGAATTGTCGTCATGGGGACAGTTGTATTACCGAGAGCTCGCGAAGGGTTTTCAACAGCTTTCCCATGCTGCCAACGTTCTCACGCGAGCCAGGAACGACACTGGGATCGTCCTCAGCGCCTTGACGTCGGTCGCCAGCAGATGGGTCAGCCGCAAGATTTTTGACTGGCAGTCCCTCTGTCCGGAATCGAACGTGCGCATCGTTGGGCAAGAGGAAGAGCCTCGCATCGGTATAGAGC
>NZ_JBFUBH010000110.1:0-7193 GCF_056405855.1 Pararhizobium sp. P1_E7
CCCCCAAAACTGGAGCGAATACCCAAATATTTGGGAGGAGGTCCTTAGCCTACTAAGCACCTGTGAGTGGTACAAGGTCTACGATATAGCGGAAGCACTTTGGCGGTCATTTGAGTACCGGCCCGACCAGCAGGAACGATTTGAGAACGACCTCAATCGGGTCTTCCGGGAGAAGGGCATCGGGTGGGAGCTTAAAAATCCAGACGGCATCGTATTCCGTGGTGACCAGACATTCGCAGTTGCAACAGAGCAAGCTGTTGGGGCGTTTGCGCAGACAGGGCGATACACCGCGGCCGGCGAAATCCGAGAGGCGCTTAAGGATATTTCGCGGCGACCGGAGCCGGATCGCACAGGTGCAATTCAACATTCGATGGCCGCTCTCGAATGTGTCGCTCGAGACCTGACCAACTCCCCGAACCAGAACCTGGGCCAAATTATCAATGGCCTTTCCCTTACGCCGCCCATGGGTGACGCTGTGCACAAGTTATGGGGTTACGCCTCGCAAAAGGGCAGGCATGTGCAAGAGGGCCACGATGCTAGCGCGGCAGAAGCCGAGCTCGTTGTCAGCGTCGCCTGCAGTCTTGCGGTGTTTCTCCTGCGGCGTGAGTGAGTTTATGACTAAGCTGGTGACGTAGCGCGAAGAAACGCGCGGATCGATGGTTTATTCTCGTATTGCGATTATGTTCGCTGGATCGCAATTTCATGAAGGGTACCCAATGCATATCTCCCGCGTTCAACTGGTAAACTATCGCAACTTCGAGCGGGCAAGTTTTCATTTCAACAAGGGTATCAATACGGTCATCGGTGAGAACGGTTCCGGAAAAACTAACCTGTTCCGTGCGATGCGGCTCATGTTGGACGATGATTTCCTTCGCTGGGCATATCGCCTGGAGGAGGTCGATTTTCATCGCGGACTCGGCAACTGGCGAGGTCATTGGATCATCATCAGTGTCGAGTTTGCCGAAGTGTCGCAAGATGAAGCCGTTCAGGCGCTTTTCCTCCATGGCACAGGCGTCATCGAAAACGAGGCTGTCGCCCGGGCCACCTATAATCTGATTTTTCGGCCCAATGCCTCACTGCGCAYCCGCTTGAGCCAACTCGCCGAAGGCGATCACGCCGGTCTTGCGACGATCCTGAACGCGATCACCCTCGACGAATATGAAACTGTCTTTTCTGGAAAAAGCACGGCCGACTTCTCCGATCCTGCTGTTTACGACGAGCTTGTTGGTGATTTTGAGTCAGTGCAATTTCCGGAGGAGTTACACCCGGTAATCTTGGGTGGGAAGATCCCTGGCATAATGTCGGTGAGCAAGGAGGTCTGCTTCACCTTCGTCCAGGCACTTCGCGACGTCGTCAGTGAATTCCAGGGTCAGCGCACCAATCCGTTGCTGACGCTCTTGCGCAGCAAAAGCGGCGACCTCGACCCAGCTGTGCTCGCGCCGATCACGGAGCGGGTCAAGGAGCTCAACACTGCGATTGAAGCCATTCCTGACGTTGGGGAGATCAGAGCCGATATAAGGCAGACAATCCGCGATGCCGCGGGAGAGACGTATTCTCCGGCAAGCCTAGCGGTCCGCTCGGCGGTTCCAGCCGAAGCCGACCGCCTTTTTCAGTCCCTTAAGCTCTTCGTTGGCGAAACCGACGACGATTACGAGGGAACGATCAATGAGATGAGCCTTGGCGGCGCGAACTTGATCTATCTCACCCTTAAGCTCCTCGAATTCAAATACCAGAAGGCTAAACAGGCCTGCGCCAACTTCCTCGTCATAGAGGAGCCAGAGGCGCACATTCATACACACATCCAAAAAACACTTTTCGACCGGCTGAGCTATCCAGACACCCAAGTCATCTACTCCACGCACTCCACGCAAATTTCTGAAGTCAGCAACGTGGAAAATGTGAACATCCTGGGCCGGAGCGGCTCTCGATGTGATGCTTTTCGGCCGAGCGCTGGCTTGGATGAGCCAGAAATCAGAAGCATTCAACGCTACCTCGACGCGGTCCGTAGCAACCTCCTTTTCGCAAAGAGTGTGATCCTCGTGGAGGGTGATGCGGAAGAAATTCTTCTTCCAGTCCTGGTCAAAGAGGTACTGGGAGTGAGCCTCGACGAATTGGGGATCAGCCTTATCAATATCCGAAGTACCGGCTTCGAAAACGTCGCGATCCTCTTCCATGACCTCCGCATCCGTCGCCGTTGCGCGATAGTGACGGATTTAGACGCTGCCTTCTTTAATACTGATCCTAACCCGGCAGACTCGGATTCGCTGAGAAAGGCCAAAGAAAAGGCCCTCGGCTCCCAGGCGGCGGGTATCGTTCGTCGTGCGCGCCTGACGGCATTCAAAGACGGGAACGATTGGATTTCCGTTCACTATGCTCCCCGGACATTCGAGGTTGAATTCATCGCAGCGGGCAATGCCGAGTTGGCGGTTTCGGCAGTGAATTCGGTTTACAGCCAAGCAGCTACAATAATGGCAGCCACGGAAGAGTTGCGGTCTATCGA
This sequence comes from Pararhizobium sp. P1_E7, assembly GCF_056405855.1. Taxonomy (NCBI): domain Bacteria; kingdom Pseudomonadati; phylum Pseudomonadota; class Alphaproteobacteria; order Hyphomicrobiales; family Rhizobiaceae; genus Pararhizobium; species Pararhizobium sp. P1_E7. Next base: position 2,501 of record NZ_JBFUBH010000110.1, read on the forward strand.
CCCCGCGGTCTACGGCAAACGAATCCTCACCATGGCAGAGAGCGCCGGCAAAGGCTGGCTTGCGATTCAACTCGCAAAGCGAGTAACGGGTGCGACACGTATCCCGGACTATATCATCGAGGCGATCTTTTCAGTGCATCGTCCTATCAGCCGCGCTGTTCTTTCAAATATGATCGAGCATCGCCTTCAGTTTCATCAGGATCCGGCTGTTATTGTGGAAGCTCAGCTTGCCGAGCTTCGGGGGCAAGTGAATGCTTTTCGCGCAGGTGAGCTAGAGATCGCCCCGCTTCGCGAAGCGATAATCGGCGTCGTGGCCGGCGACGTCATTATTGACGTCATAGGACACGCCTGATGGTCTTCGTCTGGCAGAGAGGCGACCTCAACGATGAGCAGACCGAGGCTATTGAGCATGACGGTAACGTGTTTCTCGCCGCATGCCCAGGAAGTGGTAAAACAAGGGCTTTGACCTACAAGATCGCCCTCGAGCTTTCGAAGCTTGAAAGCGAAAGGCATTGGATAATCGCCATCACGTATACCCATCGCGCTGCTGAGGAGATTGCAGAACGGATCGAGAGGCTGGGCGTCTCTACGGACAGGCTCTGGATTGGCACGATCCACTCTTTTTGCCTTGATTGGATCCTTCGCCCTTACGCCATCTATCACGAAAAGCTCGGAAACGGATTTCGCGTGGTTGACCAGCATGAAACCGAGACCATCCTTACAGAGCTCTGCCACCAGTCGCCGTCCTATGTTCGACCGCTCGATTGCAGATACTTTCTTACGACCGACGGCTGTGAACTGGAAGCAGCGAACCCAAATCGTCGGGTGGCCGCCCTTGCGGTCCTGGAGAGATATTGGCAACACCTCGACGGAAGCCGGGCAATCGACTTTGAGATGATCCTAGGCTGTGCGCACGAGCTTATCGCCAGTCAACCCACGATCTCCATCCTGCTCGGATCCTTGTTCCGATACGTCTTGATTGACGAATACCAGGATACGAAGGAGATCCAGTACGCTATCGTTGCTGCGATCCTGAACGCGTCTGCCGGGAACGCGAAAACGTTCATCGTCGGCGATCCCAACCAGGCAATCTACGGATCCTTGGGCGGCTACGCGATGAGCCGAGCGGAATTTGCCGCACGGGCAGGCATAGAACTTGCCGATAAAAGCCTTGTGAGCAACTACCGATCTTCTGACCGGATCGTCGGGTATTTTTCTAACTACTGCGTCGTCCCAGCAGCTATAGATGCCGTCGGCCCCGAGCGGGATTACCAAAGCTTGATCTCATTCAATCACGAGATCAATCAGCAGGAGCTCCACGACGAGATCGTTCGGCTCATCCGTTACAACATCGAAACGCTCGGCATTCCGGCGCACGAAGTTTGCGTGGTCGGGCCGCAATGGGTGCAACTCGCCGCGATCACCAGACGGCTCGTCGCCGCACTTCCCGAATATAGCTTTGACGGACCGGGTATGGCGCCATTCGCGCGAGACCAAGACAATATCTGGTTCAAGGTTTCTCGGCTTGYCTTGACACGACCGGACCCTCAACTGTTTGTGCGCCGCATGCGCTGGGCTGGCGAAGTGCTCGACCACTTTCGATCAGTGGGGGTAAATATCCCGAAAATCTCGCGGCGGGATCTCCTCCGGCACTGCAATCAGATCGAGATCGATGTCGACGACGGGCTTGAATACCTGGAGCTGTTTTTCGCCGAGTTGCTGCTGGTGTTGGGGATAGAGATCGCGCTCTTTCCCGCACTCGTTGAACATCATACCGCCTTCTTCGAACGCTCCAGAGTGCAGATTGAACGTCTTGAAAATGCCGGCGTGCAGGCGGTCTCCAACATCGCGATGTTCAGGCGCGTGTTTGCGACCCGCTCGGGGATAACAATTTCCACCATACATGGAGTCAAAGGCGCTGAATTCGACACTGTGATCGCATTTGCGTTGCTGGAGGGAATGGTTCCACATTTTGCGGATCCCAACGCGATTGATAGCGCCAATAAGCTGCTATACGTCATAGCGTCCCGCCCGCGTAAGAACCTGCATTTGATAGCTGAGGCTGGTCGCGTCAACGGAATAGGGGAGCCATACGAGGCGACCCAAATTCTGGCTAATCAGGCCTTTGGCTATGATGGCCTCGAACATGTGGAATAGCTACGCCATCGGGTGCGGAGGAGGTAGAGCTTAGCATGAATGACTGAAGACTGAGAGCAATCGTAAGCGCTGTCCCGCTGACACCTTGTCCTTCGTTCATGATGCCTTTTCGAAACCTACCCCTATGATCATGGGCGGCGACGTCACGCCGATTGCGGCACCTACACAATCCTGTAGTGTTCCGACTTACGAGACTCGGACAGGAATTTAGGATCGACAGTGGACAGCGAAACGACGTGGCTCTCTGCTGCCTTCATAATCATTGCTATGGTCTATGCAGCCGTTGGACAGGCTGGAGCATCGGGTTACATAGCTGTTATGGGCTTGGCAGGATTTGCGCCCGTCGCCATGAAGACGACTGCGCTTTCTCTGAACCTTGTGGTTGCCGCGATTGGCACCGCACTGTTCCTAAAGGCGGGGCGCATCTCATGGCGGAATGTCTGGCCATTTGCCGTTCTTGGGTTTCCCTTCTCCATGTTAGGAGGAGCGGTTCACTTACCTGAAGAGACCTACTACCCCATTGTCGGCGTCGTGCTGATACTTTCCGCGCTTCAGATGGCCCGAACTGCGTTTCGAGATAGGTCGGCTGCAGCCGAAGTAGCAGTCAAACCGCCTTTTGTCGAAGCGCTGGCGACAGGGGCCGTCATAGGCTTCGTATCCGGCACGACGGGGACCGGGGGCGGTGTATTCCTTGCCCCAATTATCCTCAGCATGAGATGGGCAACGGTGCGGGAAGCGGCTGCCACCACGGCAGTTTACAATCTCATAAACTCAGGCGGGGCGCTGGTTGGAGCCTATGCTGTATGGGACCAAATCCCTTCGACCCTGCCAATCTGGCTAGTCGCAGTAGCGGTGGGCGGGTCTATAGGTGCTTACGTCGGCAGCCGCTATCTCCCCGACCGCTGGCTGCGTGCAATCCTTGCCCTTCTCCTGCTGGTGTCGGGGGTCAAGTTAGTCCTATGAGCGCGGCTTTGGGTCCAACTACCCTGCCTGGCGATTCCAAGGTAAAAGAGCTTCAACCCGGCTCTGCTTGTGGCCGTTAACGATGGCGGAGAGCGTGCTGGTCAAGTACGCAAGAGGATCGACGGCATTGAGCTTGCAGGTTTCGATAAGCGACGCGATAATCGCCCAGTTCTCAGCCCCGGCATCGTGGCCCGCAAAGAGTGCGTTCTTGCGATTTAGGGCTATCGGCCGAATGGTTCGCTCGACGCTGTTGTTGTCGATCTCGATGCGTCCGTCGGTCAGAAAGAGCTTCAAACCATCCCAGTATTTGGCGATGTAGGCCAAAGCCTCGCCGAGTGGGGATTTGGTTGCGACACGGGCACGGTGATGGATGAGCCAGTGATGCATGTCGGACACCACTGGCGCTGACCGTTCCCGTCGACCGGCTAGGCGAGCCTCTTGGTCACGGCCGCGCAGTTCGGCTTCGATCCGATACAGCTCGCCGATTCGCCTAACGCCATCCTCGGCAATAGGTGATGTTCCGTTACGGGTGATCTCCACCAATTTGCGCCGGGCATGCGCCCAGCAATAAGCAAGCCGAATGTCCGCGCCGACGCGCTCAGGTGCGATCAGCCTGTTATATCCGGCATAGCCATCGACCTGCAGGATACCGGAGAACCCCTCCAATATGTGTTCGGCATGAATGCCCCCGCGACCTGGCGCATAGGTGAAGGCAACACCTGGCGGATCACCGCCGCCCCATGGGCGATCATCCCGTGCCAACGCCCAGAAGTATCCGGTCTTGGTTTTGCGAGAGCCTGGATCAAGAACCGGAGCACGCGTCTCGTCCATGAACAATTTGGTTGAGCGCTTCAGGTCGGCGATCAGCGCATCGAAGACGGGAAGCAGCTCATAGGCTGCTCGACCGACCCAGTCGGCGAGCGTGGACCGGTCGAGATCGACGCCCTGGCGGCTCATGATCTGCACTTGCCGATAGAGGGGTAGATGATCGGCATATTTAGAGACCAGCACATGGGCGACGGTCGCTTCCGTCGGCAACCCTGCCTGGATCAACCGTGCCGGAGCCGGAGCCTGAACAACGCCGTCGGTGCAGGCACGGCAGGCATATTTGGGACGGCGCGTGACCAAGACTCGGAATTGCGCCGGTACGACATCGAGGCGTTCGGAGACATCCTCGCCGATGCAATGCAGGCAACCGCCACAGGCGCAGATCAGGCTTTCCGGCTCGATCACCTCTTCCACTCGGGGAAGATGTTTTGGAAGAGAGCCGCGATTGGTCGTGCGTGGCTTGGTCGTCTTGGTTCCAGCAGGAGTGTCCGCCTCGTCCTCGGCATGGATCGCGGCCATCGCCGTTTCCAGGTCCTCCAATGCCAGGTCGAACTGGTCGGGAGCGGTCTTCTCGGACTTGCGCCCGAAGGCTGCTTGCTTAAAGGCTGCGACCAGCTTCTCAAGCCGTTCTATCCGCTCGTCCTTGCGAGCGATCTGGGCATCTTTGCCTGCCTCGCGTGCCTGCGCCGCGATCAGCATCGCCTTCAGGGCGGCAACATCATCGGGAAAGTCGGCGGTATCCAGC
>NZ_JBFUBH010000111.1:0-7189 GCF_056405855.1 Pararhizobium sp. P1_E7
GTGCCTGGAGGGCTTTGTTCCGTACCAGCCGCGATCTATCCTGGGGCATGGAGGCCCATCCCATCCCAAGCCGAGCCTTTGACGATTCGACCGAACCAATTCCTCTGTGGCGCGTTTCACTTCCACACATCCACCTAACAAAAGGAGAGCCTAGATGGACTGGAATCGTGTCGAAGGTAATTGGAAGCAGTTCAAAGGGAACGTCAAAGAGCAGTGGGGCAAACTTACTGACGACGATCTCGATCAGATCGCGGGCAAGCGTGATCAGTTGGAAGGGAAGATTCAAGAGCGCTACGGAATCGAAAAGGATCGCGTAAAGCGCGACGTCGATGACTGGTATAGCCGCCAGCCATGACCGTTTCACGCACCATTCAAACGAAGCCTCGCGAAAGCGGGGCTTTTTTTCATGGTCGGCGACCCGTCGCGACGGCAGCCGAATCAGGCAATATGGACCATGACCAACGATATCGACCCCGACTTGCCAATCCGCCTCGCAGACATCATCCCAATCATGTTTCCGGTAGGTGGCATGACGCCCAGTGGATTGCGCAAAGAGGCGGTGAGGGGCCGTCTGGTGCTGATGCGGATCGCTGGCAAAGATTTCACGACGATCAATGCCATGAAAGAAATTCTGCGGATATGCGCCGCGCCAAGGCCGCCTTCGGAGATGGCGGTGGGTCGCTCGGTTCAACCTAGTGCTGCCGTCCTAGCATGCCGCATGTTGATAGAAGAATTAAAAGCAAAAGGGTCCGGGGATGTACCAGCGAGGCGATCGTTGAAAGCGGCGCAAAAGAAGTCGGCTCGATCCTGAAATGCTTTTTGGGGGTAGATCAGGGGGTATTTCGAAATTCCTCGCTAAACACGTTTATTTAAATCAGATAGATAGATTATTTAGATTGACTGTTACATCACCCACCATTTTTATCTAACGATATCAATATATTGCGTTGTTTTTTTGGTTGGCATCCGAACACGGCTATCCCAGCAGGTCACCATTAGATCACAAGGGGTAAGTATCTGTTTTACCGCTCCTTTTCCGTTCTCCGTCAACAGGATTGTGGATAACCGGATTAGCTCCGACTTCCGCGCCCTGAAGTTGGGCCGACTTCGGTTCAAAAGCGAGGAACTGGTGTGACCGGCGGGATCGAACCGGACGCCGTCGAGGCGGATCTGGCCGCCGTCAGGGAACTGTGGCGCGAGGTCGACGGGATGACGAAGGAGATCGGCAGACGTGCTGCCCGGATGATCTCGACACCGACGAAATGCTTGCCGACATCGCTTTCGTCGATTACAGGCTCCGCGGGCAAATGACACCGTATCGAAGGCAGTTCGCTCTTCGTCTCCTGGCGAAAGGCATTACGCCGGAGTGGATCGCGGAGTACCTTCGTATTCAAGATGTTCAGGAACTGGTGGAGACCGAAATGGCCGTGTCGTCACCGCCCCGGCGCGTAGTCAAATCCGTAAGTGTCGCAGCCCTCCGGAAGCCCGCGAACCGACCGTAGAAACCGCTCTCTCACAAGCTCTGCCTTCGACGGCCTCGGCACCACGTCCGGGGCCGTTCGCATTTCCATGCGCGGCGGGATCCTTCCGATAAGCGCGGCCTGCAGTTGTCCGACCGGGCCACGGCGGCGCAGCTCGGCAATGTCGTCTTCCGACAGACCGAGACAGAAGTCCTGCAGCTCGGTGTCGAAATCGGACAGGTCGAAAGCTGCACGCTCTTCTGACGAGCTTTCGACATAACGAATAAATCCGTGAACGCGCCGGTCGACTTCCGGACGGAAATCGTCGATCGCCTCTGCCGACGCCGCGTCTTTATATGCCTCGTCGACATCCTCGGTCGTCAAGTTCTCATGATGYGGCCTAGGTGTCGGCATCTCCATACCGAAGAACCGGAGGATGCCCCCGATGACCGATGCGAATACGTCCCAGATTGCGCCGATCCACGTCAGCGGGTTCCACCAATATCCCTTTAAAACCGTCATTTCCGTCCTCCTCCTGTGAAGGATTCGAGCCTCTTTGCCGGTGGCGAGAGCGACAACGAATCCTTCACGCCGGCGGAATTCGACGCCTTACGGAGGGGGATTTGAAAGAAGCGTTTGTTGACGCCGCGATCCGGCTGCTTTTGCCTATGAGACGATTTTGGACATCCGGACGGGTTACGAGACCGCCTTGGACAAAACGCGGCGGTCTCAGGCCCTTAGGAGACGACTATGCCCGGTACTTGTTTTCGAAGAGTAGGCTTAGCGAAATTTTTTTTTGCTATGAGCTAATTGGGCGACCCTACTGGATGGATTGCGAGACTTAGGWCGCCAAAGCGTGAACCGACGATCTTTGCGCTCCTGAGGAAAAACGCGATCTATGCGGAAGTCTGCTGCGAATTCCACCATGTCGGCTTTTGGCTTGAAGCTGCCGGCGTCGCTGCGAGTGACCGTTTCGCGCCCGCACTTCGGTCGCCCACATCATTCGCTCGAGTGCCCATAAGCTGACAGTCTGCTTGGCAAATGGCCTCGTGCTGTCTACCCTCTAGCTGTGGTATCAATTCGCACTCTTGCAGCCTGGCGGCGCAGGCAACGTTGCGATCCAATCGGCATTTGCGAAATTTGCCGCTTTTGTTGTTCGATGACCCTGCACGGCTTCCGACTTCGATGTGCCGACGAGCCAACAGGTTGGAGGAATTTGGGATCGTGCTGACGCGTAGATTATCTTCGTTTCGACGGTTTAAATTCGACCAGAAATGACTTCAGCTCCACCTCCCGAACACGTCTTGCAGCTTCATCTGGGCTCAGCCAGTCCAGTCGTCGCTMGCCGCGCTCCTTGAATTTGTCGCTGGTTTTGGAAACCTCGATCTCAAAGATGTCGACGATGCACGGGGCAACGTCGCCGTCGTCGAGCAGCTTGAGATAGGTGTATCTGCCGGTCGCGAACTTTAGCCCTCGGCCGCGCACACCTGCTTCCTCCCAAGCTTCGACTGCAACAGCCTGATGAGGCTTTTTTCCTTTTATCGGCCAGCCTTTCGGGATGATCCATCGTTGACTATCACGCGAGGTCACGAGCAGCACTTCAAACTCTGGCCCCTGGTCTTTGTAACGGAAACATAGAGCTCCGTACTGTTGACGAAACGAGCCTGAAAACAGTTTTGCCGGGTTTGCCGCGAGCTGCTGTAGGAGTGGCTTTGGTTTACTGCGGTCTGATTTTTGGCTTTTCTTCTTCGGCGTCATTAGATTGAGATAGTCGAGGTCGGATTGATACTCAACCTCGGTCATTCCTGAATTGTATCAGACCCGCAAAGGACGCCTACACGGAAATCGATCTCTTTAGTGGTCGCGAATATTGCTGCATCCCAGCGCGGTCCCAAAACGCTATCAATCGCCGATGGGGTGGGGTGTTGACGCCAATTAGCAACTTTTAGATGCAGCGCGGCAACCCCGATAAACTATTCCCCACCAGCCCTACAAAAGCAGCCAAGCGCGGGGGCTGCGCCTGCCTGCTCGCCAGTGATAAGACCGGCTGTCGCAGGGGGCGACGCAATGTACACCGCGAAGATGGCATTATGTTCCTTGGCCGCTGCAATCGCCAATCAAGCGGCTATCCGACGAGCCGCTTTGTCCGCGTTTTTGCGATCGTCACCATACTGCGCGAGGATATTCTGGGCATCCTCGATTTCGATGCGATGCTTTTTCGCGAACGTGATCACGTCTTTTGAAGCCGTTGTCGGCTTTGGTTGGTGGTCCATCAATGTCTCCTGAATTTGGGGCACGGGCTCGTACAGGGCGGCGTGCCATCAAAGGTAATATGGGGATTGGATGGCGCGATTGCTAGGGCGTGCAATGCCGCGCCTCTCGGGATGGCGTGCCGACCGGGGGCACATCAAAGTTCCCGACCTTCCATTCCTCAGACCGGTGGGCGGGGACAATGAGGGGCTGATGCGCGCGTCGCCTCGACTGCGCCACAGAAGCGGTCGTTGCGACGCCTACTACCGAGCCCCCAAAACTCTTCACGGAAGCGGAAGGTCTGCTTTCGGGATGCATATGCGGAGAGCAGCCGTTCCGTTCACGGCCCCCAATCAGTCATTTCGGCATTACCGAGGGTTTTGCAATAGGAGGGTCGTTGGTTCTGACCCCTTCAAGGCGAGCAATCGAGGCGTAGACCGCTGACCGACGGCTCAAAGCTGAGGCACTTCAAGAGCGTCCACATCTGGCCTTGTTGCTACTCGACGATCTTCCAATAGGAATCTTTGCGGATCACCTTGCCATTCCGAAACGTATAAAGATCGCAACCCTGGACTTCCGTCTTTCTCCCGTCGACCGATGTACCCATGAGGAACCATCTCGATATCCCAGTTCCGGATGCTTCATCAACGAAGTGTTCAGCGTTGTTGTAGACAACGTCAGGCAGGCCCTGAAAGCGCGACGCCAGAGCCTCTCGCACTTTGGTCTTGCCTTCGAAGCGAGACCCCCATGGATCGTGTCCGCGTGGCATCTCCAATATGCAGTCTTCAGCGAAGTAGGTCATGATCAGATCGAGATCATGTGCGTTGAAGGCATCGCACAGGTCCATCAGTCGCCGACGCAAGTCCATCACGGTCTCCATCAATAGGGAAAGCGCGCTCGCGATCCTATCATGTTTCCTCCCGTTCTGCTGGAGGCGCATTGCGCGGGCAATGGGTGAAGCCCCATTGGGAAGATCCGTCGGAGCTGCCCAGACACATCGCCTCGATGCTCGCCCCAGCGGCATTTCGGACGAAAGAGACTATGCCCAGGCGTGATCGCTCTGCCTGCTCGACATGACATTTGTGTTGCCCCTTGCCATGGCAGTCGTATGTGTCAATGCGCTGGGGTGTCGACCACCATGGCTTGAAGCCGACATTTGTGACCGACCCTGAACTTGGAACCTGAGTCAGGAAATTAGAAGCCGTACATCGCGATGACGAGTGCGAAAGCGATGACGAAAAAAATGGCGACAAACGTCATAGCGCTTACGATGAGGGCGGCCGCGATCGGATAGACGTTGCGCCATGCAAGCGTGGCCGCAGCGATTGCGACGATGGGCGGTGCGCCGAAGTAGACCGGGGTCAGTTTGCTGTCGCCGTAGAGTCCCTGCTCAAACACGGACGGCAGTGTCGAAAGCCAGCCCAGCATGATGCTGCCGGCTACTGCAAGGGTAGTGCCGCGAAGATCGCGCCGAACGGCCAGCATGAAAGCAACGACGGCGGCAACCGCCTGGAGCCCGCCCATCGTGGCCGCGGTCCATCCACCGAGCCTGGAGGCAGGGGTCGGCACACCCATGAACGGGTATGCCACGACCGACAGACCAAAATAAACCTGCAGCACAGCCGTGAGAACGAGCAGTGGCCATGTCGCCTTTGCCAGGCTGTTTATGAAAACGGCTTTAGGTACGGAAATGTCTGCTGGGAAGAGGCATTTTGCAATCCCACCACCCAAACGACAAGTTGGAGCTATAAGCGGAAATCATTTCCGCTTTGAGCGCGCATTGCCGCCCGGCGGCATTGGCAATCGGTCGGTGGTGTCTCTGATCGCATTTCTGCTAAAGCTGGGAAGAAAGTCGCCCGCGATATCACCAACTGCCGAAGTGTGAAAGGCGCAACGGGCTGATGGGCCTCTCGCTCATCGAGCCTCTTGTCTTGAAGGAGGAGTGCTAGAATGAGCACCGACCGGAACACCGTGCGGTCCTATGATATGGTCGCGGCGGAGTACGCTGCCGAGGCCGCGGCGATGCCCGAATGGGTCGCGACAGAGATCGATGTGTTCGTGACCGAGCTGGGTGGCTCGGGCAGGGTACTGGAGATCGGAAGCGGTGGCGGGCGAGATGCACTCGAACTTGAGAAGCGGGGGATTAGCGTCCGGCGCACCGACATTTCGAAGGGTTTCGTCGAACTGCTTCGCGAGAGTGGCTTCGAGGCCGACCTGTTGGACCCGCTGACCGAAGACTTGGCCGACCCGCAGCGTCCCGGCACGCCATACGACGGGATTTGGGCCTGTGCCTGCCTGATTCACGTCGCGCGCGAGGATTTCGGCACGGTGCTTGGGCGGCTTGCCGAGGCGACCCGGACCGGTGGCCGACTGCACGCCTCGGTTAGAGAGGGCGACGGTGAGGATGTGTCCACACACGGCAGTGCTGCAGCGCCGCGGCGCTACGTCGAGACGTACTGGCGCGAGTCTGCCCTGCGGTCCGAACTCACAGGCGCCGGCTGGATCGTCAGCGAGGTGCGTCTGTGCGTCGGAAAGCCCCATGATCGGTGGCTGAGCGTTCGGGCGAGTCGGGCGTGACGCACACAGACCTTGCGGGAATGGCCGGTTGTCGCGCGACCATAAACTTGAGGTCGCCGCGAGGGGGGCTTCAGCGAGGTTCAAAGTGTATTGCGCTGAAGCGAGGGCGAGTTGCACGATGGAACAAGTTCCGGCGCCAGCCATTTGTCCTCCATGAAAACTGCTTTGCCTATGTCGCTGCTCGCTCTGACCATATCCGTTGGCGGTGCGACCGCGCGTGAACCCCTTCCCGAAGCAAATGGCGCTTCGATTGCTTCCATGGCGACAGCGGCGCCCGCGGCTGCAGATCCCGACCCTGCGATCGTCCGTCTTCAGGTCCTGCTCGACCGTGCGGGTTCGTCTCCAGGCGTGATCGACGGCTTGTATGGGGAAAACTTCAACAAGGCTGTGGCTGGCTTTGAGGCCATGAACAGTCTTCCAGTCGATGGGAAGCTGGATCATGACGTCGTCGCCCGCCTGGAAGACCATGCCCCCATCGTTGCGAGCTACGTTGTCTCAACAGAGGATGCCGCGGGGCTCGTTGACAGGATTCCTGAAGACTACGGCGAGAAGGCAAAGATGGAGAGCCTCGGATATACGAGCGTTGCGGAGAAGCTATCCGAGCGGTTCCACATGGACATTGATCTCGTCAAAGCGCTCAATCCAGTCTCGCAGTTCGCCCCTGGCGATACGGTGTGGGTCGTAAACCCTGGTTCTCCAAGGGACGGAAAGGCGAAAAGGATCGAGGTCAACAAGAAGGCAGGGCAGGTGCTGACCTACGCCGAGGACGGATCATTGCTTGCGGTGTACCCCGCGACGATCGGAAGTGAAGACAATCCGGCGCCATCAGGCCAACACAAGGTCAAGGGCGTCGCGAGAATGCCGGTGTACAGATACAACCCCAAGCTCAACTTCAAGCAGGG
>NZ_JBFUBH010000112.1:0-6883 GCF_056405855.1 Pararhizobium sp. P1_E7
CTTCTGAACCGCTCCGGCCTGAATTGCGCGATCGAGGTTGGTGGCGTCATCCGCCCCGGCGATCCTATTCTTCCGATGGACGAGTGAACGACATGGCATCACCACGTATCATCATGAAGCTGAAGGTTGTCGCCACCCGCAAAGAACCGGGGGACGTGCTCGTCGTCGAACTCGAGCATCCACGCAAACCCCTACTGCCAGCCTTCGAACCGGGCTCTCACGTTGATGTCCACCTGCCCGACGGGCGGGTTCGCCAATATTCATTGTGCGGTGACGCAGCCGACCTCAGCCGCTACACGATCGCCGTGAAGCGGGAGGCGGAAGGCCGTGGCGGCTCGGCGTGGCTGCATGATGCTGTTTGCGTTGGCACCGTTTTGCCGGTTTCTGCGCCGCGCAACCATTTTCCGCTGAAGGAACGTCATGGGCCGATCCTGCTGTTGGCAGGGGGGATCGGCATCACGCCTCTCCTGGCGATGGCAAGCGTTTTGAACCGGCAGGGCAAACCGTTCGAGTTGCACTACTTCACCCGCAGTCGCGCGGTCGCGCCCCTCTTGGCAGTGATCGAGCAGGTCATCGACGGTAGCAAACTGCGACTTCACTTCGACGACGAGCCTGAAACAAGACAGGATATCGCAGCCTTGCTATCGGCCCGTCAAAGCGATGCGCAGGTTTATTATTGTGGACCACCGGGCTTCATGGCGGCAATCGCGCGAACCACCGAAAATTGGCGTGAGGGTTCGGTGCATTTCGAGGCGTTCCAGCCTGCCGTACGCGACGATACTCCACCGGAGCCCTTCACCATCATCCTGCGCAATGGGACAGAGGTTCCGGTTCCGGCTGAAATATCGGCGCTGTCGGCAATTCGCGCGGCCGGGGTCCTGTTGATGGCGTCGTGCGAAAACGGTGTGTGCGGCACCTGCGAATGCGGCTTCCTGGACGGCCAGCCGATCCATAGGGATGCGGTCCTATCGAAGGACGCCCGCAGCCACCGGTTCATACCCTGCGTATCGCGCGCAACGGGCGTGCTGCGGCTTGATATGTGAAATCCGGCTCTGGCGGAACGATGGTGACAAGCGGGAAAAACGGGATGACCAGAATTACCCTACTTGAACGAGATCGAGCGATGCGTCTCCTGGCTCGCTGCTTGGACCATCCACCATGCCAACCACATTCTCCAAGGCGGCGAGGTGAAGGTCGGCGGCCATCAGGCGTCTTCACGCGGCTGTTTGCGCTGAAAAGCCGTATGGACGGCATCGCTGAACGGTTCCGCTTTTTGCCTGCCAACCTGACCGACCGGTTGATGGAGGCGGCCAGCCGCCTGTTCCCATCCCACCTGCCCGTCAGGCTCACGCAATTCTGGCATCGTGGCGCTGGACATCGCCCTCACCGAAATGAGTCCGAGTGGACGGAAACGCTTCCGCCCGACATCGAGAAAACCATTCTCCGGAAGCTCTACTACGGCCACTTCTTCTGCCACGTCTTCCATCAGGACTATGATCGCCAAGGGCGTGGACTGGTTGGAGATGGAGCACAAAATCCTTGAGGTGCAGGACAGGCGCAAGACAAGGTACCGGACCTCCGTGTCCGCCATCAACGCCCTTGAGACAAATGGCTTGGAATTGAGAAGAGAGGATTTCTGGTTCATCGTAGCTCGATCAAGGGAAGCGAAGATGAGACAGAAATCCGGGCCGCAGAAACCGGCGGCAGAGCAAGTCATCAAGGATATCCGCCGTGCGACGCGCAAGCATCACTCGGCCGAAGACAAAATCCGCATCGTGCTGGAAGGCCTGCGTGGCGAGGAGAGTATCGCTGCACTGTGCCGCCGCGAAGGCATTGCCGAAAGCCTTTATTACAGTTGGTCGAAGGAATTTCTGGAAGCTGGCAAGAAGCGCTTGGCTGGCGATACGGCGCGTGCTGCCACGTCCGACGAGGTGAAGGTGCTTCGCCGCGAGACCCGCGATCTGAAGGAGGTCGTCGCCGAACAGGCGCTGGAATTGCGGCTTCTCAAAAAAAGCATGATAGCGGATGGGGGCGACGAGGAATGAGATATCCCGCCTCCGAGAAGCTTGAGATCATCCGGATCGTTGAGCAATCGCACCTGCCAATCAAGGCCACACTCGATAAACTCGCCATACCGCGCCCGACCTTTTATCGATGGTATGATCGGTTTCTCGCCCATGGCGTCGAGGGACTTGAGGATCGACATTCAGCGCCGTCACGGGTGTGGAACCGCATCCCGGATGACGTCCGAAGCCGGATCATCGACATGGCTCTGGAGCAAACCGAACTGTCGCCGCGCGAGCTGGCTGTGCGCTTCACTGATACGGAAAAGTATTTTGTGTCAGAGGCTTCGGTCTATCGCCTGCTCAAGGCCCATGACCTCATCACTTCGCCTGCCTTCATCGTCATCAAGGCCGGCGACGAATTCAAGGACAAGACGACCCGGCCCAACCAGCTCTGGCAAACCGATTTCACCTATCTCAAGGTCATCGGCTGGGGCTGGTTCTATCTGTCGACCATCCTGGATGACTTCTCGCGCTACATCGTCGCCTGGAAGCTGTGCACCACCATGAAGGTCGACGATGTCACCGACACGCTGAACCTGGCGCTCACGGCCTCGGGATGCGATATGGCGAGGGTCGAGCACAGGCCGCGCCTGCTATCGGACAATGGCCCGTGCTACATCGCCGCCGATCTGGGCGATTGGCTGGAACAGCGATCCATCGAACAAGTGCATGGTGCACCCGGCCATCCCCAGACCCAGGGCAAGATCGAGCGGTGGCACCAGACTCTGAAGAACCGCATCCTGCTGGAAAACTACTACTTCTCGCAGGACCTTGAGGCCCAGATTGCTGCCTTCGTCGATCACTACAATCATCGCCGATATCACGAAAGTCTGGGCAACCTGACACCGGCCGACGTCTACTTCAGACGCGGACATACCATTCTGCTGGAAAGAGAAAGGATCAAACGCGAAACCATCAGACAGCGCCGGTTGCAACACCGGCAGCAAGCAGCTTAAAATCAACAAACAGACGGACCAGAAACTCCGATCTTCGCAACGCGAATCTGTCTCAAATCATTTGCAGACGGACACCGGACCTCCGGTCACCTTTTTCGACAAGGCCAATCGCTTTCCATGAAGTTCTTCGTCACCGCCTTCGTTCCCATGACGGGCCACGCATCCGGCGACGCCGAAAAAGGCGCGCTGGTGTTCAGGAAATGCGCAACCTGCCACAACATCGACAATCCGGAGAATAAGATCGGTCCCCATCTCGTCGGCTTACTTGGGCGAAAAGCCGGGACCGTTGAAACCTACGCTAAGTATTCCGACTCGATGAAGAAAGCCGACGATGAGGGCGTGGTCTGGGACAAGAAAAACTCGAGCGCCTATCTTGCTGCGCCGAAGAAATTCCTTCCAGGCAATCGCATATCCTTCACGGGACTGAAGTCCGCTGACGATGTCGCACCTTGCTGGAATACCTCAAAGGAAAGTGAAAGACGCTCCTTTAATGCGCCGTGAGTCAGTCTGGACTTGATGTGAGATCGCATCAGCTGCCTCGCCGTTTGAAACGAACTGCGTCATTCGTCAGCCGGGCAGATCAGCTACGGGGCAATACCGGCAATCGCTTTCAGGAACGCATCGATTTCTTCCTCCGTATTGTAATAATGTGGCGAGGCTCGCACGACAGGCGGGAGGTGTCGCGTATAAGCGTCAACGGGGGTACTGGAGGGAGGCGAAACCGAGACGTTGATTCCCTTGCTAGTCAGGTAGGCCAAGACGGCTGACGAGTCCCAGCCCTTAACCGTGAATGAGATGATGGACGCAAGTGGCGCTCCGAGATCATGTACGGACACCGCACGCATCCCCCTCAGGCCTTCGCGAAGCTTTGTCGAAAGGTGTTTGCAACGCTCTTCGATGTTCTTGAGCCCAATGCCGAGGGCGTAATCCACTGCTGCCCGCAGGCCGAGACGAACTGAATAGTTCTTCTCCCACGTTTCAAAGCGTCTAGCATCAGGTCGCAATTCGTATCGACCGGGCGCAGTCCAGGGCGCGCCATAAAGGTCGATCATCGCTGGCTCGATCGTCTCCAGGATGGATTTGCGCATGTACATGAAACCCGTTCCCCGCGGCGCACGGAGAAACTTCCTGCCAGTAGCGGTGAGGATGTCGCAGCCGAGAGCGTTAACATCCATCGGGATTTGACCGGCAGCCTGGCATGCGTCGAGCAGATAGAGAATGCCATTGTCGCGTGCAATTCGACCGATCGCTGCTGCTGGATTGATAAGCCCGCCGTTGGTCGGGATCCAGGTAACGGCAATCAACCGAACGCGATCATCAATCATTTTCACCAGCGCGTCCGGATCAAGGACGCCAGAGGCGTCATTCGGAATGACCTCGATCGATACCCCGGTGCGCTTGGCAACCTGCAGAAAGGCTACGTAGTTGGCCGCAAATTCAGCACTTRCCGTCAGGATCCGGTCCCCAGGTCCAAAAGAAAGGGAATAGAAGGCGCGCTGCCAGGCAATCGTTGCGTTTTCAGCGATCGCTATCTCGTCGCGTGCGCAGTTTACAAAAGTAGCCAAGCTGTCATAGGTTCCCTCCAACAGCGAGTTGGCCTCCGCCGCCGCCTCGTAACCTCCAATTTCGCCTTCCCGGTTCAAATAACCGATCACTGCATCGATCACCGGGCTCGGCATCAGCGCCGCCCCAGCATTGTTCAGATGGTTTCTGTTCTTTGTGCCGGGAGTATCAGCACGCAGGCGAGGAAGGTCTAAAGTCTTGCAAGCGTCGTGGGTGATTTCCGACATGAGGGATTCCTTTGATCGAACAACAATCTTGTTGATGCAATGGGCGTTGTCGTGGAAGCCGATACTTTCGCAACCTGCTGTGCAAAAATGGGCGGCATTGTGTGATTGCCAGCCAATTAGACAGGCCAAAGCGCTCCGCGCGACCCGATTTACGAAACCTCACGAAGACCAGGGTGCGTTTCTCAAAAGTCGTTGTTCGTCCCGACGAACCAGCTCTTTCACGAATTGCTTTACGGCCCTCACTCTGGGGAGATAAGCTAGGTCTTGATGTGCCGACATCCAGATCTCGCGTTCGCCGCTCAACTCGTCGAGCACTGGAACGAGACCGAGGTTCAGACCGCGTGCGAATTCGGGAAGGGCCACTATTCCTGCGCCAGCAGACGCCGCGAACATCTGCGACATCATGCTGTTCGAGCTGAACGCAAGTTTGGGGGCAGGCACGAGTTCCTCCAGCCAGAGGACGCTTTCGAGCTGGACCAGTTCCTCGATATAGCCAACAAAGCGGTGCCCACTAAGATCCGCCGCTTGTGAGGGAACGCCATTGCGCTCAAGATAACCCCGCGAAGCGAACAAGCCGGTCTTGAACCGTCCGATCAGCTGACTGTCGAGAGACGTTCCGTGGGGTTTGAAGAAGCTTAGGAACAGATCGGCTTCCCGGCGAGCGACCCGAACCGTTTGCGGCGATGTTACCAGCTCTAGGTCAAGATCAGGGTACCGGTTACTGAGTTCAACGAGGCGCTCGGAGAGATAAAGCGTTGCAATGCCCTCCATGGTGGCTAATCTGACTGTGCCGCGAATTTCGTCACGATTGCTCACGTCGCTTCGAAGCGCATTCACCCCGTTCTCGATTTCCTCCGCTCGCCGCATTGTAACAAGCCCGGCCGGTGTCAGCAGAAGTCCATTCTTGGTTCGTTCGACGAGTGCGCCGCCAACCGTATATTCCAGACGAGCAAGCCGACGCGATACGGTGGAGTGGCTGACTTTCAGTTCCCGAGCGGCTCCGGTCACGCTCTTGCACCGGACGACGATGAGGAAGAGTTTGAGATCGTCCCAATCAAGATGATCGATTGCAGTCGCCATACTACCCCCCGTCTATTTTTGCACAGGGTAGTGCATCCTATTCGGGTTGGCGCGCAAATTCGTTCTGTTAGTTTCGAACGAGCTGTAAAGGCGAATGTGCAGCATACAATGAAGCAAAACCACTTGCAGACATGCTGATCGCCAGCAGGTCGCGCTGCTTAACCTGCCTCGGGAGAAACCATGTCTAGACGAACTGTGAATGCCTCGAATGCTGCCGCAGTAGGACCTTATTCGCACGCGACATGGGCCGGCGACCTGCTATTCTGCTCCGGCCAGACGCCGCTTGATCCGAGCACCGGCAAACTTGTCGACGGAAACGTCGCCGATCAGACCCGCCAGTGTTTCGATAATCTGTTTCAGGTCCTGGAGGCAGCAAGCCTCGGGCCCGATGATGTCGTATCCGTCAACGTCTATCTCACCGACATGGACGACTTCGCTCAGATGAACGAGATTTACGCGACGCGATTTTCATCGCCCTACCCTGCCCGCACCACCATCGGCTGCGCCAGCTTGCCGCTTGGTGCACGCATTGAAATCGGTCTAACGGCAAAACGGCACTTATGACCCTGTCTTTGGCGACCTTGTCGAAATGGCTAATCGCCAACCTTCATAAGTAGAGGAATGTCGATGGGAAACATGAACTTCAAGGCCGCCGCTGCTCATATTGCCCCCGTTTATCTCGATCCGGTAGCGAGCGCGGAGAAAGCTTGTTCGGTAATCGCAGAGGCTGCCCGAAATGGCGCATCGCTCGTGGTATTTTCGGAAAGCTTTCTTCCCGGGTTTCCCGTCTGGGCAGCACTTTACCCACCCATTCAATCGCACGAACATTTCAAGCGCTTCTTGAATGCTTCGGTATTCGTGGACGGACCTGAAATCGAGCGTGTGCGGAAAGCTGCGTCCGACAACGGTGTTTTCGTTTCAATCGGTTTCTCTGAGCGCAACCCGGCAAGTGTCGCGGGTCTGTGGAATAGCAATGTCCTGATCTCCGATA
>NZ_JBFUBH010000113.1:0-6843 GCF_056405855.1 Pararhizobium sp. P1_E7
CCTTCAGACGCTTCACCTGATCGCCCTTCAGGCCACCGTATTCTGCGCGCCAGCGGTAATATGTAACTTCCGTTACGCCTATCGACCGGATCGCCTCCGCCATCGATTTGCCCTGCGCATTCAGCACGTCAACCTGACGAAGCTTCGTGACGATCTCTTCTGCCTTGTGTCTTTTCGCTGCCATTTCAATGTCCTTCTTTGGCTCATAAGCCATACTTCAAAAAGGATCACTTTTCAGGGGGCAGGCCAATTTGGAACTGTTCACGGTTTTGGTCCTCGGATTGCTTGGGAGGGAAGGTCGGTCATATCCGTTCGATACGGACCGGGTACTCGCCGCGCACGAGAAGCGCGTCGAAGCTGTTATCGAAACGGCCGAGCCTGATGAGGCCGTCCCATTTGTAATCCGCGTAGAAAAGGGCGAGGTTGCCCCACAATTTAAAATAGCATAGGTCGCCTGGCTGCTCGTTTCCGAACGGTCCGCTTCCGTCCTCCGTCAGCTTGCGCGGGAGATGACCAATCTTCTCGTTCCTGCCGAAGTCCTCGATCGTCAAATCCAGAGGGAGCATCGAATTTAAATCGCGTACTGACGGATTGTCGTAAAGCGTGGCGGTGATCGAAAGGGAGTTGAACGTGATCCTGATCCTGACATCGGTTGACTCCTGGCTTGCCGGATCGCGGCCTTGCTTTCCGAGTACCGCGACCGGGAGCGCCACGGCCGCCAAAACTCCGCCCATCATCCTGCGCCGGGTCATCGGTATCGTCATGGTATCGACCCTTGTCACACTGGTTGAGCCGTCGGCCGGAAGAGTATTTCGTTAATGTCGACGTCGTCCGGTTCGTTCACCGCGAAGGCAACCGTCCGGGCAAACGTGTCGGCTCCGACGGCGATCTTCCTTTCCTTCATGTACGGCAGCGCGGCCGCAATGCCGTAGAGCACACCCTTGATGTTGACGTCGATCATTCGATCCCATTCGTCGACCTTGAGACGTTCCAAGGGGGCAAGCGGCATCAGGCCGGCATTGTTCAGCATGACATCGACGTGGCCGAACTGACGAACCGCGGTGTCGACCAGGTTCTGGACCTGTTTCCTGTCGGTGACGTCTGTCTCGACAGCGACCGCCCGGCAGCCTTTGGACGTGAGCTCAGCGGCAAGCGCGTCGATGCGCTCGCGCCTTGGGGCACCTAGCATGACGATAGCACCTCGTTCTGCGAGATGACGTGCCGTCGCTTCCCCAAGACCGCTGCTCGCCCCTGTTATGACAACGACTTTGTTCTCTATTCCCTGAGACATGATGTTCTCCATGGTTTGCAGCGACGATCAGATTCGACGGCTGGCGACCGCGCCTAACGCGGCGGAGCCGAAAAGAAGCACGGCGGCCAGAAGGAACGCGCTCCACCATCCCGCCATATCGAAGAGAATACCCCCTGCGAAAGCTCCGCCCGCGATGCTCAACTGGATCAGGGCCACCTGGAGACCACCCGCCGCTTCGAGTTCACCGGGCACCAGCCTTGCCATCCAGGTGTTCCATGCGACGGGTACCGGGGTCGAAAAGAAGCCCCACAGAACGAGAAGAACTGCCGTGGCCCAAGGAGAGGCTCCGAGGACGATGAGAAGGACTGCAATCAAGGCGACCACGCCGGGCATGCCGACAAGCGCCATGGCGAGGTGCCTGCGTAGGACGAAGCCGATAAGCGACGTTCCGGCGAGCCCGCCCAAGCCGACACCAAGAAGCATCAGTGACAACGGGTTCAGACCGACCCCGGTCACGCCTTCGAGAAACGGACGCAGGTAGATCGAAAGAGCATTCATCCCCATGAACACCAGGCAGGTCGCGGCCATTCCGACGAGGAAGGAACGGTTGCGAAGGAGTCCGAACATCTTGCCCGTCGACACGGTCTCGGTGGCGGGCAGCCGTGGAAGAACGAGCATCTGCCAAACCAGCGCGGCGAGACCGATCGGAACCGTGACGAGGAAGGTGCCGCGCCATCCGATCATCCCACCGAGAAAGCTTCCGATCGGTGGCGCGATGACGATAGCGAACGCTGTGCCGCCCTGGAGAAGGGCGATCGCCTTGGGCAGTTCCGAGGAAGACGCCAGGCGCGCGAGTATGGCAGTCGAAAGCGACCAGAAGCCTCCTATGGCGAGGCCGACAAGCGCACGGCCAATGAGGAAGGTGGCAAAGTTGGGAGCGACAGCGACGATCAGGCTGGAGACAGTCAAAATCGCGGTATAAATGAGGACGACCGACTTTCGGTCTATCCTCGCAAGCAACCCGTTGCCGAACAGGCTGGTCACGACAGCGAAAAAGCCTGACACTGTGATCGCCAAACCAGCCTGACCCTTCGTGATCTGCAGGTCCTGTGCGATCGGCGTCAGGAGGCTCACAGGAAGAAACTCCAGCCCGACCAACAGGAACGTGAGCAGGGAGAGGCAAACCACCTGTGCCCAAGGCGTGGTGGTGTCTTCACCGGGGACTTCGCTCAAGGCATCAACGCTCATTCTCGTTTCTCCTGTCTCTTGACCACCAAATAGTCGCTTTGGTTTCGGCAGACTAGGAGCTACAATCAGCATGATGATGTGAGAGAGATTCAACAATGAAACGTGACGAGTTCACAGAGATGAGGGCGTTTCTCGAAGTGGCGCGCGAGCGCAGCTTCACCCGAGCCGCGGCGAAGCTTGGCGTCACGCGATCGGCGCTGAGCCATACGGTCAGCGCACTGGAGGCGCGGATAGGGATACGACTGCTTGCCCGCACGACCAGAGACGTCGCGCCGACCGTCGCCGGGGAACGTCTCATGGAAAGCATCCAGCCGCACTTCGAGAGCATTGCCGCGGGCATCAACGCGATCAGCGCGTTGCGCGACAAGCCTTCCGGTCATGTCCGTGTCGTCTGCCCGGACGACGCCGTGGACCTGGTGTTCCGCCGTAGGCTTCCGACCTTCCTGAAGGATTTTCCGGAAATCGGGGTGGAGATCATCGTCGACAACGGGTTTACCAATATCGTCGAAAGGCAGTTCGACGCTGGCGTGCGACTAGGCGAGGCCGTCGCACGCGACATGGTGGCAGTCCGCGTTGGACCTGACGTATCGTATTCTGTTGTCGCCTCCCCCGAATATCTGGAGCGCCGATCACCGCCGTCGATCCCGCAAGAGCTACCAGACCATAATTGCATCAACCTTCGGCTTCCAACCTCTGGCGGTCTCTACGCCTGGGAATTCGAACGCGACGACCGCGAGTTCAGCGTTCGTGTGGACGGCCAACTTACCCTGAGCAACATCGCCTCGGCGGTTGATGCCGCGGTGGACGGTATCGGTCTCGCTTACGTGCCGACGGACCTCATCCTGCATCTCGTCCAACAAGGAAAGCTAAAGCGCTTACTCTTGGATTGGTGTCCGACTTTTCAAGGTTATCACCTCTATTATCCTAGCCGCCGAAATCCATCGCCAGCCTTCTCGGCCTTCGTGGACGCGTTCCGGTATAAAACGCGAAAATAGTGTCGGTGCAGACAGTGAAAAGTTTCCTATTGGTGCATTCCGAAATGAACGCGTTCCGGAGGTAATGCCCCCACTCGTAGTATGCGACCAAATTCCGAGCCTGCTAAAAGTCCGTGGGACAGCGCCGCGAGCCGCCGCTACGCAACAGCCTGTGCGCCCGTAATCTCGACAAGCGATCCGCACATGAAAGCCGCCTCATCCGACGCAAGGAAAGCGACGAGCGCTGCGACTTCCTCGGGTTTACCGACGCGGCCGAAGGGCACGAGCTTGTCGAGATCGGCGATTGTTCGTCCAGATCGTGTGACGCCTGCTTCCAGCATGGGCGTGTGGATCTCACCGGGGCACACCGCATTGATGCGGATCTTGTCGGGAGCATAGTCGCGGGCGAGGTTCTGGGTGAAGGCGGCGACGGCAGCCTTCGTGGTGTTGTAGGCGATGTGGTTCGGCGCCGGATAGAGGCCCCACTGCGAAGCCGTATTGACGATGGCGCCGCCGCCAGCGGCGATCATGTGGGGAATGGTGGCCCGGCAGAGATGGAACATCGCGTCGAGGTTGACGGTGAAGCTGATGTCCCAGTCCTCGTCGGAAAGAGACAAAAGATTTCCGCGCCGGTTGATGCCGGCATTGTTGACGAGAACATCGATACGGCTCTTGAGACCGAAAGCGTCCTCGATCAAGCGGAAGCAGGCTTCCTTCTTCGAAATATCCGCCGAAATTGCCGCAGCCGCTCCACCCCCCGCCTTGATGTCGCTGACAACCTGCACTGCTGCTTCCGCAATCACATCGGTAACGACGACAAATGCGCCTTCGGAAGCCAGCCGGCGCGCGATTGCCGACCCTATGCCGCCGCCGGCTCCCGTGACGATGGCAACCTTGTTTTCAAATCGCTTCATGACAATCTTCCTCTGTTCTATCGAATGTAGCTTCCGCCGTTGACGTCGAGCGTCGCCCCGTTCAGGGATGCTTGCGACGGGCGCAGCACGAATGCGACGAGTTCCGCCACCTCTTCCGGGCTGGCCATTTCTCCTATGGGGATATCGGCGACAGCCGCGGCCTTGCCGTGCGTGGCGATGAACTCTTGCACCATGTCCGTGCGGACCCAGCCGGGCGCGATCGCAACGGCCGTTACCCCATCTGCGCCAAAGCTGCGGGCGATGGATTTCGTCAGGTTCACGAGTGCTGCCTTGCTCGCGCCATAGGGCATCGCATCCGCCGCATAACCGCGCTGGCTGGCGCGGCTTGCCATGTTGACGATCCGGCCGCCACCATGCGTCTTGAAATGGCGGATCGCTTCCTTGCAAAGATCGGCCGCGGCGAAGAAATTGATCTGGAATTCCTTCTGCCAGGCGGCTTTCCAATCGTCCGGAGACGCTTCTATGGAAATCTCGGTGCGGATTCCGGCATTGTTGACAACACCGTGCATCCGTCCGGCGGCATCAACGGTTTTTTGCCAAAGCTGAAAGGCGCCTTCGGGAGCAGAAAGATCGGCCTGCACGATGAAGCCGTGTCCGCCAATGCGCGACAGCAATGCTTCCGCTCCATCGCGATCACGGCCGTAGTGGATGATGGGTCTGGCACCTTCAGATGCCAGGCGTTCAACGATCGCGGCGCCAATGCCGCCTGATGCGCCGGTGACAAGGATAGACTGTCCATCGAGCGATTGGCTCATCTGTTCACCTCACTTCAGAAGGCCGACCTGCGACCCCCAAGTATCGGAAAGCGCAAATCCCTGCGCAAACGGGTCGTCATCCGACAGCCGCAACTCGGTGTGGCCATAGATATAACCACGGCCGGTTATCCTCGGCAAAACGGCCCGTCTTCCCGCGACATCAGTTTCGCCGATCGCCTCAGCCTGGAATTCTCCCCCGATGATGGAGCGAGACGTGCGCTTGTCACCCACTTTCACAAGGCCTCGGGCAAAGAGTGCCGCAAGGTTGGCCGAACTGCCGGTCCCGCAAGGAGAACGATCGACCCGCCCCGGTTGCAACGTCGTGCACGTTCGGATCGCTCCGTCCGGCTCCAGGTCCCGGAACATGACATAGGCAATCTCATCGACGCCGGGCAACGTGGGATGCCTAACCTCGATCTTGTCCGCCAGAAGGCGTTTGAGCTCGATACCGGCTTCAGCAAGAGCGCGTGCGTTTGCCGGGTCGATGCGAAGTCCGATTTGCCCGACATCCACCAGCGCGTAATAGACGCCGCCGAACGCCACATCGACCTTGATGCGACCCCAGAACGGGGTATCGATTTCGTGGTCGAGAAGCTCGGCAAAGCTCGGCACATTGTCGAGACTGACGGCAAGGCAGCGCCCGTTCTCGCAGCGTGCGCGGGCGACGATCAGTCCGGCGGGCGTATCCAGTCGAACCGTCGTTTCCGGCTCCTGCATGGGAACACGCCCGCTTTCGAGAAGCGCGGTCACGACGCAGATGCAATTGCTTCCCGACATCGGGTGCGCCCGGTCCGCCTGTAGCACGATGAAGCCGGCATTAGCATCCGCACGCGCCGGCGGAACCAGCAGGTTCACTGACATGGCGACGTTTGCCCGCGGCTCGCAGGTAACGAAGCGGCGCAGGCTGTCATCGACGGTGTTGATGTGGTTCATCTTGTCGAGCATCGTGGCGCCGGGAATGTTCGGAGCTCCGCTCACGAGGACGTGGCCAAGTTCGCCCTGGCAGTGGACAAGAAGCAGTTCGAGAGATCTTTCGAAACGCATGTCGCTCACTTGATGTACCAGCCCCAGGGCTTGTCGGTGATGTATTTGGTGATCTGCTTCGTTTCGAGGTAGTTTTCGAGCCCCCAGCGACCGAGTTCGCGGCCTATGCCGGATTCCTTGTATCCACCCCAAGGCGCTTCGGTGAAGGTTGGCTGCGAGCAATTGATCCAGACGATGCCGGCGCGGAAGGCGGCGGCGACCCGCTCGGCACGAACATCATCCTTGGACATCACCGCCGCAGCAAGCCCGAAGCGACTGTCATTGGCAAGCTCGATTGCCTCCTCCTCCGTCCTGAAGGGCCTGACGCAGACGACCGGCCCGAAAATTTCCTCAACCCATGCGTCGCTGTCGAGAGGAACATCAATCAGCACTGCCGGTCGAAGGTAGTAACCCTTGTCGAATCCTTCCGGACGTGTCCCGCCGCAGGCAACCGTCGCCCCGGCTTTGCGTGCGCCCTCGATCGCTGCGAGAACCTGTTCGTACTGACGCTTCGACACCAGCGGGCCCAGCAGGACGCCGTCATCGAGACCGTTGCCGATCGTGATCTTGTTCGTCTCCTCGACGAGGCGGGCGAGCAGGCGCTCGTAGATCGCCTCGTGCACGAGAACGCGGGAAGTCGCCGAGCAGACCTGACC
>NZ_JBFUBH010000114.1:0-6605 GCF_056405855.1 Pararhizobium sp. P1_E7
GAAGCTGATGGCGGCGCTGGCGCTCGTCGTGGGCGCGCTGCGAAACCTCGAGGCGGTCACGCCGACGCTGAAGACACTCGCCGTCAAGCACACGCGTTACGGTGTCCGCGACGAACACTATGCCACCGTGGGCGTCGCTCTTCTCGAAACCCTGTCGCTGTTCTTCGGCGAGCGTTTCACGCCCGCATTGCGAAGCGCCTGGACAGGCGCCTACGCCACGGTCAGCGCAGTGATGATCGAGGCTGCCAACGAGCAGATCGAACGCGGTTTTCCCGCATCCTGAAGACATTCAACCGCCATTGAAATCCAGAATTTCCGAGATTTCCAGCGTCCGCAAGACGGCAGACCTGTGT
The DNA here is from genome assembly GCF_056405855.1 of Pararhizobium sp. P1_E7. Classification (NCBI taxonomy): domain Bacteria; kingdom Pseudomonadati; phylum Pseudomonadota; class Alphaproteobacteria; order Hyphomicrobiales; family Rhizobiaceae; genus Pararhizobium; species Pararhizobium sp. P1_E7. The sequence goes on from NZ_JBFUBH010000114.1 coordinate 354, forward strand.
CTCGGCCCCGACCGATAACCGCGTGTTGGGCGCTACCGATCCGCCATGAAGGAACATAACCATGACCCTCACTCAGAAGGGACGTTTCCGTCTATTCTACGCTTCGATCCCAAATGACTTCTCTGAGAAGCAGAAATCCCAATTTGACTTGGTGTATATGAAGAGCGTGTTCAAAGCTGGCTTCAGCGCCGGTTTGGCGGGGCAATATCGCGAAACACCGGTGACGCCCGTTCTTGCCGGTCGATAGGGTTGAGGGTGCTTAGATGATCGACAAGCGATGCGCTGCATGAGTGACGTGACCGTTTGCTGGGCTTGATCGTTCCTGGAGCCATTCGCATCCTGATTGGAATGCTTTGGCGTTGTGGTTATCGCTGTGGAAGCGGCCGGGGGGAGCGAGTTTCCCTGCCGGTGAACGGCTTGCGGCCCACTATGGCAGCGGCGGGCCACGTTGTGCCTCCGAAGCGACGGCCCAAAGCGTCTGCGAGATCGTTGGAGTGATCACAAAAGAAGAGACCTGTACAAGATAGCGCTCTCATCATACGTAAGAATCGTACCGTTTACCTGGGCCCGATCAATGACATACGCATTCGACCCCGTTGTACAACTTGCGGTACTGACCGTAGCTTTTGGTCTCGTGCACCTTTGGGCTCGAAGTCACGCCTTTCAATTTGCCGCGCACAGTGTTTTGTTCGTATTGTTGACGGCAATCCTGCTGCTCAATGACATCGAACCCTATTCTCCTGCCGTTGGCCCAGAGGGTCTCTCGCTCCGCCTCTTTTACGCCGCAGCAAAGGCAGTCTGGTGGATAGGTGGGGCGTTAATGCTAGTGAGCTCTGTACGAGCTTTCCTCATCTTTGAAGGTCGCCCAAGGGAAGCCAAGCTAATCCAAGATCTTATAGCCGGCCTCCTATATGTGGGCGCGGTGCTCGCGATCGTCGCTTATGTCTTCAACGTTCCCGTGGGGACGCTCATCGCGACATCCGGCGTTGTTGCCGTCATCCTCGGCCTTGCCCTCCAGAGCACGCTTTCCGATGTATTCTCGGGCATCGCCCTTAACCTGGGACGACCTTATGCGGTCGGAGACTGGATCATTTTGGATACAGGTGTCCAAGGGCGTGTCGTTGAGACCAATTGGCGGGCGACCCACCTTCTAAACGGTGCGAACGACCTCGTCGTCGTACCCAATACGACGTTGGCAAAAAGCCAACTCACAAATATGAGCAGCCCGGACGAAACGCACGGCGTCACAATCACTGTGAGGGTCGCGACCACAAGGGGACCATCGTGGATCAGGCAGGTTTTCGAAACCATCCTGTTGGCAAGCAGGTCCGCGCTACAGAACCCGGCGCCGCTTGTCAGTCTGACTGACATGGACGGTCAATCAATCAATGTGGAGCTTGCATTTCGCGTTGCAGAGGCCAATCAAATAATCGCCGCGAAGAACGAGATGTACGATTTGATCTTCCGTCATCTCTCGGCCGTTGGCCTTACGCTTTCAGTTCCGTCGACATACATCAACGGTTCCGCAATGAACACAATACCGGCTGGCGAGCGGCGATCCGATCAATTTACGCTGGTGAGAGGTATGCCGATATTTGCCCAGTTGAGCGACGCTGAAGTGGATGCGCTAGCTTCCTCGCTTGTAATGCGCGATGTTGCGGCAGGGCAAAAGATCATTGATCAGGGCGATAAGTCGCCAACCCTTTTGTTGGTGGGACGAGGCGCTATTCTTGTTGAACGAATTTCCAGAGGTAGGGCCGTCGAGCTGAACCGCTTGTCACCGGGGGACTTTCTAGGAGAGCGCGGTGTATTGATGGAGACAGGAGAGCCCGGCACAATCAAGGCGCTATGTCGCTCGGTGGTCTATGAAGTGCCGCTGGAAAGTTTGACTGCGATAATGCACGACCGGCCCGCCCTTGCCGAAGAACTGGGCGCTGTCCTTGCGGCGCGACTAGAGAGTGAAGCACTTGTAGAAGGCGACACGCTTCCTGTGGCAGATCGTTCTGTAGGAATTGCATATCGCATTCGTCGCCTCTTTCGCTTGCCGACGCATCAATAATGGCGTTGAATTCCAACACTCTGGCCCGCAAGGCTGTGTCAGTGACCAGCGCACCATGACCGACGGAAATGCGTTCTCCCTGGGAACTTGCGAGCATTTTTGGTGCGACGCTGGCCGTCTCCGCCCGTTCAGGCAGCGGCAGCTTGGCTTCCTCGTTGGCAGCTCTGTAGAGTTCGCCGACAACGTCCGTAGTCGACGACATCGAGGCTGTCCGGCTGGGCGTCAATGCACCGCTTGTGTGCTGGATCCCGCTGACTCAAACATGAAAGGACATCAGTCTTTCATGCAGATTTTCGCCGGCGGTTGGCCTATATCGGACATTCAAACCTCTGTACCGGACCGCGTGCGCATCGCGGCGTGGTGTCGGGGTCAAGCCGATGCTGCAACAGAGAATGACGCATGACAGCCCAGTTCGACATGTTTTCGAATGAACCGGTTACGCCCGTTGCCGGGGCGGGTCGCAACGATCAACTGAAGAGGGGCGCGCCAGGAACGATGAACGAGGCGGCAATGGTCCGCCACCTGACGGAAACCGGCCGCTACCGGGTCCTGACGAAACTCGAGCACCGTGAGATTGCCGCCACCGTTCGCCCGCAGTTCCCGTTGAGAGGCCTCATCCTCGACACCGAGACCACGGGCCTCAACCACCGCAAAGACGAGATCATCGAGATTGGCGCGATCGCCTTCACCTTCGATGAGCGTGGCATGATCGGTGATGTCACCGGTGTCTACGGTGGCCTTCAGCAGCCGACGGGTCCCATCCCTGCCGAAATCACCAGGCTGACCGGCATCACTGACGACATGGTTGCCGGCCAGATCATCGACATGAGAGCGCTGCGAACTTTGCTCGATCCGGCTGACCTGGTGATTGCCCATAATGCTGGCTTCGACCGACCATTTTGCGAGGCTTTTTCCCCGGCATTTGCGGGCAAGGCCTGGGCTTGCTCGAACTCGGAAATCGACTGGCAGTCGCGCGGATACGAAGGCACGAAGCTTGGTTATCTGACCGGGCAGGCGGGGTACTTTCACGGGGGTCACCGCGCCGTCGATGACTGTTTTGCGCTGCTGGAGGTTTTGGCGCGCCAGGTGGAGGGTGCTGCCGGCACAGCTTTTTCCGAACTTTATCGCGCAAGCCAGAGATCGCGCGTCCGCGTCCTTGCGGAAAACAGCCCGTTCGACATGAAGGATGCTTTGAAAGCCCGCGGCTACCGCTGGTCCGACGGAAGCGACGGCCGCCCGAAGTCCTGGTGGACCGAGGTCGGTGAAGACGCGCTGGAAGATGAGCTCCGCTATCTTCGAAGCGAAATCTATCGGTATCCGGATGCGGACCCACCGGTCAAATACCTGACGGCATTCGACCGTTTCCGTGCCTGACACACCCTAAAGGCATGTGTCCGAGACGTCGGCGGGCGATCCGTCCGCAAGCGGAAAACCAAGCCGATGGCGTCTGAAGACTGTTTCGCTGTTGATCTGTCGTGATGGCAGGTGGCGAGAACCGTGCATGGGCTGGTACGGGCATCAACGATCGGAAGCGTCGCCGTCTTGCCATGATGTCAGTCTCGTTATACCTTTTCTGCAAATAAGGTATAACGTTGACCGGGCGCGCGATGAAGACCATTGACCTCATGTATCAAACGATGCTCGCAGAGCTTGGACAACGGTCGCTCGATGCCGCATGGGCTGCAGACTTCCCAGCGGACGGGCGCTTCACGCCAGTCAAAGTCAAAGAGCGCCGCTACTGGTATTTCGACCAATCGGACGGCGCAGGCGGTCGGACCCGGCGTTATGTCGGCCCAGCGGACGATCCGGAGATTTCGGCTCGCGTCGACAATTTCAAAGAACTGAAGGACGATCTCCGTGCTCGGCGCCGCATGGTATCCAGCCTCGTCCGCGAGGGTGGGATGATCGCGGCAGACCGCATGACCGGCGATATCGTTGAAGCCCTTGCCTCTGCAGGTCTCTTCAGATTGCGTGCGGTCCTGATCGGTACCGTTGCCTTCCAGACCTACGCGGGAGTTCTCGGCGTGCGCTTGCCAATGGCATCCATACTCACCGGTGATGCGGACATTGCCCAGGACTACGCCATTTCGGCCGAGGTCGAGGACACACTGCCTCCTATTACGCAAATCCTTCAAGCGATCGATCCGACATTCCGCCCAGTACCGCATGTCTCTGGATCTGTGGCGTCGTCTGCGTTCACAACCGCCTCGGGCTATCGGGTCGAATTTCTGACCCCGAACCGGGGATCGGACGACCATATCGGCCAGCCTGCAAAGATGCCCGCCCTCGGCGGCGCCAGCGCCGATCCGCTGCGGTTTCTCGATTTCCTCATCCGGGACCCGGTGAGGACAATCCTGCTGCACAAAAGCGGTGTCCCCGTGACAGTCCCAGACCCTTCCCGGTACGCTATCCATAAGCTGATTGTCGCCTCGCGCCGACGCAACGACGGCCTGAGCGCATCGAAGCGCGAAAAAGATATCCGGCAGGCGGAACTTCTGTTTGAGGCTCTGCAGCAGACACGCCGCGTTTCAGACCTGGCCCTCGTCTACAACGAGGCATGGGAGCGTGGCGAACGTTGGCAAGCCGCCATTCGGGCGGGTGCGGGCATGTTGCCGGAAGAGAGCCGGGAGCGTCTCAGGGACAGTCTCAGGGCAGGGGCAATCGATATCGGTGAAAACGTCACCATGCCGTTCTAGAGGTAACGATGCGTTTGGAGCACCGCGCCTCAAGGGCAACGGGCATCGCGCTGGTCCGACTGCGCGTCGCCCGGGTGGAATCCGAATACTTGATCCGACCTGTTGCGATGTGACACCGTGGATGGCTTCATTTCCACATCCCCCCGCATCCGGGGCGCCAATGTCGATGCGGGCCGGACGGGCGCTGCGCTCTGACATGGCAGCACTCACCTTGGCCATGCGGTCGTCTCGAACAAGCCGTGTCACCCAGCAAACACTGCATGCAGACGAGCCCAAAAGCCTTCCCGCCTGTCCACATGTCTTGTCCTGAGATAGCTGGCGGTCGCTCCAGCGCTTACGGTTGCGCCGAAATGACAATAGCAGATGATTTCGTGCAAATGCCTGTCGGACAGCTCGAAAAATCGTCTGGCTTCTCCGTAGGTATCGCTTTCCATCCCCGCTGCCCGAAGGACAGGATCGTCAAAGGCGACCGAGATCGCCGAGTTGTCGCTCCGCAAGAGAGCGCGTGCCGCGTCCGGTTGATATTCGGTTTGCTGGAGCGTCGAGAGGACGCGGTGCGGATCCCGTTCGAGAAGTTCCGCCCAGCGTTGGAGACGCTCAGCGCGCGTCATGACTTGATGAGGGTAATCCCGGTTGATCCTAGCAAGAGTTTGCAGTTGATCGACTTCGTGGTGCTTCATTTCGGCCTCCATTGAGACGATTGATGCTCCGACATTACAGCCTCACCAGCGTGACTCTTACCAAGGATTAAGTCCAATCACGATTGAACTGTCGGCTTGTCTGTCGAGCCGGGTCGGTTAATCGGCCGCAGCGTTATCGACTTTCGTCCAGCAAGCGACCATTCGTCGGCACCGTCCACAGGCCGGCCATACGCGTAAAAGGGAAACGGGTTGAAGGCGCGCATGTCTTCACGGATGGCATGAGCCTAGGGTCTTATCACGCCCGCAATCAACGTGATCGAGACGATGGCCAGCCAGCCGGAGGCGATCCTCTGAACCACATAAAGTCGCCTGTCGCCACTGCTTCTCGTCCGTGTAAGGCTACCAGCGCCGCACCAAATCAAAGCCACCGTTATCACCATGACGCCGAAAATTCCCAGCTTCGAGGCGAATTCGGGATCGCCGGGAGACGGTAGAAGGACCAAACCGAATATGAGGGCCTTTGGGTTCAGCATGGTGGTCAGATAGACGCGTTTCGCCGTCACCTTATCCGGGGTGCCATCGCTCTCGTGCATGTGCCACAGCCTGACGGCCATGAACATGACCCATCCTGCGGCGGCGAGTTTCATCACGATCGCGACGATCTGCCAACGTGCGAGAACTTCCGATCCCAGCCAGGCCAGCGGCAGGATCGTTGTGAGATAACCGAGCAGTTCGGCCGGGATCAGCCGTTGGGCCTTGCGAAGCCCGTTTTGCGCTCCCGCAAGGCCCATTAATGTATTGGTGGGGCCCGGAGAAAGCAGGAGTGCGAGGACCGCAAAAGAGAACGCAGCATAGG
>NZ_JBFUBH010000115.1:0-6470 GCF_056405855.1 Pararhizobium sp. P1_E7
TCCTTAAACCCGCTCAGAGACTCCTTAAACCCGCTCAGAGACTGCAGAACGCCGTTCGAAATCTCCATGCGCGCTTGTAGAAGGCTGGACGCATACAGGCCCGTAAGACCGACGGCGCATATGCATGCCACAAAGGGCAGGACAAGGATTATCACCTTTGTCTGGATCTTGAGGCGAGCAAGAATCTTGTCGATAAACATGGAATCCCCTGAAAAATACGCAGCCAACCGTTGTCCCCCGGGGAACCTCCGGTCGTCCAGATAAACAGTGTTATGCGAATTCATGCGGTGTTGCCGCCGCTCGCCTTTGCATTCATTGCGGCATCGCAATCGCGATGCTAGCGAGCCATTTTGGCCAATATAACGAACGGGAGATCAAATGATCGCGAGTAGCTGTCACATTATAGCAGCGATCACTTCACTTGACCTTGCGCTAACGCCGCACCGACCCCAATGCTGCTCTGACCCTGTTAACAGTGAGTCGATTTAGCAACTTCCGCCAATCCAATTACGACCAGTTCTTACCCAATTTACGTCACCATATGCAGCACACTTGATGCGGTGGCGGTGCTGCTGCCTATCGTGAAATGGCAGAGTTTGGCGCGGATCACCTATGCGGAAGCGACCTGGACGCAAACGCTGCCGGACCGGATCGGCTCACATGTCCGGATGTTTTGCTTCTTTGACGGCGTTCCCCGGCTGATCGTTCCCGACAATCTGAAGTCAGGCGTCAGTCGCGCCAGTTTCTATGATCCCGAGATCAACCGCAGCTACGGCATGATGGCTTCTCACTATGGCGTCGGCGTTCTCCCAGCACGGCCACGAAAGCCGAGGGACAAATCTAAAGTTGAGAACGGGGTCCGTTTTGCCCAATCGTGCATCTTGGGGCGTCTGCGCAATCACACGTTCTTCTCGCTTGCTGAGGCTAATGCCGGCATTGGCCAGGCACTCGATCGCATCAATGATCATGTCATGCGCCGCCTCGGCGTCAGTCGCCGGCAATTGTTGTCCATCGCGACGGAGCCTTGCGAGAGCTCGCGCGACGGACCGATCCAACACCTCCCTTGAATACCCATGGTCTGCCCTGATCAACTATCGAAGGTGTTCATCGACGGCCCCTATGTCGCGCGACGGATTGACGGTGAGGCAAACACCCGTGTCCTACGACTTGCAGCAGCGGCAGCGACCGCAAGCGACATTGAACGGCACGGAGACGATATCACCGACTCCAACATCTCGACATCAATGCCCTTTTCGATGACTTCCTCCGGTGATCTCGTGGCCAAGTACGAGGCACAGCATCGCTGTCGTGCGGCCCCGCACCATGTGTTGATCCGAGCCGCAGATATTCGTTGACACGACCTTCAGGAAAACGCCGTGTTCGATGCGGCGGCCATCTGGTGCCTCCAATTTAGGATTGTCGATATCACGGACTTCCACTTTTCCCGGCTTTAGATAGACGACACCTCGGTTCTTCCTCATGACTGTCTCCTCCACAGTTGGCTCTTCATTTGTACCCAATCATCATGTGATTTTGTTCGAGGCGCCAGACCCTGGGTTTTCAAATCCTGTTCGAGACTTCATGCCTCTATTTCAACCGAGGTGGTTGGCTTGGAACAGCAAGCCAATACATATCCATCCAGTATCTCCTCCTCTGTTATGCCGCCGTTGTGTTGCATCACCACGTCGCCTGACGTCTTCATCACCTTACAGGTGCCGCAAAGGCCCATTTCGCACACCGAGAGAATCCGCACGCCAGCCTTGCGAGCTGCTTGGAGCAACGTCTCGTCGGGCTCGCAAGCAAGTTCCGTTTCAGAGGTCTGGAACCGCACGAGGTGGGAAGTGGCCGTTGGTATCGAGACGGCCTCTCGTAAAATTGAAGATACCGTTGGCAGCGTTTCCGGCATCGCTGGAAAGCTAAAAGCCTCCTCGTGATAGTTGTCCTCGGGAACGCCGTTCGACAAGAGTAGATTGCGAACCCATTTCATGAATGGGTCTGGACCACAGCAGTAGATTTCTCGCTCGTTGAAATCCGGGAGGATCGCACTGATCTTGTCACGATCGATCCGACCTACCAGCCCGGACCAAGGGTTCGATTGATCTCTTTCTTCAACGATAAAGCCGAGTCGAAGTTTCTTCATGGAGCGCGCGAGATGGTGAAGTTCATCTCTGAAAATTATGTCTGCGGGGCTCCGCGCGCAGTGGAGGAAGGCAACTTCCGTTGCTGGCGAAACGTCGGCCAACCATCTGACCATCGACATCATTGGGGTAACGCCCGATCCGGCCGAAATGAAAAGAAGCTTGTTCCGTTTTGCCAATTCAAGGGTAAAATGCCCCGCTGGCCCGACGGCTTTGACTAAACTGCCAGTGACGAGATTGTCGAACATCCATCTGGTACCGACGCTGGCAATTTGAGCCTTCACTGTTACGGCGATCGTCAGCGGCCGGGACGGACTCGAAGAGATCGTGTAGGTCCTCAGAAGTGGACCAGACGGGGTCGGAAGCTCGAGGGTGAGGAACTGACCCGCCTTGTAGCTGAACAAGGCGGGAGCGGCAGGCTCGAACGTGAATGTCTTCACGTCTGGTGCTTCGTCAGTGACACTCACTACCCGAAGAAGCTCTGGCCCGCCCTTCCAGATGGGATTTTGCAATGCCGGCGTTATACGCAAGGGTTCGGCATTCGTCTCGTTTACGCGCGAGGCCTCTGTCATGCTACGCTCAACAAAGGCGATCGCGTTTCACCGTCAAGCCGCGGGCGGATGAATGAGGTATACCACTCGACAAATTGCAGGACGCCGCCTTCGTGTATCTCCGAATAGGGGCCTGGACGATACGCTGGCGACAAGATGCCGGCTGCATTGTCTTCAACGACTTGACGGTCCTGATCGTTAGTTTCAAGCCAAACGTGGGTCAGGCGGTCCTTATTGTAATCAACGCCCTCCACAGCATCCTTATGTACCAACCACTTGGTAGTAACCGCGGTCTCAGTCGGGCTAATTGGAATGACGCGGAACGTCACAATGTGGTCAGCGAGGTAATKGTTCCAGCTGGATGGATAGTGGTAAAACAGTAGCGCGCCGATGTTATCGACATTTCTCGTGTCTGTGATCGGTTTAGTGACGGCTGGAAGGCCATCCAATGTATAACTCGTCGCGTTGTTGAGAAGCGGCACCCGCGTTGTTCTGAACTGTCCAGTTGGATCAACCTTGAATTCAGCGATGAGCCCGGCGGCTTCGCAACGCGACCAGAGATCGTTCACCTCGCCATCGATCGCACCGTCGGCCACTCCAAATGAAGTCGGCGCTTCTGGAAATGTCTTGCACAGTTCCGGGTGATTGGCGGCGCAGTGATAGCATTCGCGATTGTTCTCCCATACCAGCTTCCAATTACCCTTTTCGATGATCGTGGTTTCATGGGCAACCTTGGCATCCATGAGATTATGCGGCGCAACGTACGCTGCGAACTGATCGCGGACGCGACTGAAATCACTAGGGTTATCCGACAGGCAGATGAAGATCGTGCCTTCTACGACCTCACAGGCCACCGACGCGAGGCCATATCCGGTTTTGTCGAACGTGTCGCCCATCTGCCGCGCGAACAGCAGCTTGCCGTCGAGATCGTAGGTCCATTGGTGGTAAGGGCAGACGAGTCTGGCCGACGTTCCCTTCTCATTCTTGCAAATCTTGCTGCCGCGATGACGGCACGTGTTGTGCATCGCGCGAATCTGCCCCTTTGCATCCCGCACGATCATTACGGGATACTCTCCTATTTGAAGTGTGATATAGCTCCCCGTCTTAGGTAACTCGCAGACATGCCCGGCGAACAACCACTCGCGATACCAGATGTTTTCCATATCAAGACGATATATATCTGGATGCGTGTAAAATTCCCGCTCAAGAGCGAAGCCAGGTTGCCGTCTATCGAGAAGGATCGCCATATCTTTACTTGAGATCATTTTCTGCTCCCCATGGCCTTACTTAATCCATGTACATCTGAACGTGATTTGCTGGGCAACTCAGCCATCAGCAAGCACCCATTCTATCATTTGAGGGGAGCTGTCGTACCGCGCAAAAAACTCACCATGCCTTGAGTTTGATGCAAAGCGTCAGCGAGACTGCTGTAGTTGCTTGAAGCCCTAGCGCCTGGCTATTCCAAGGGACCGGGCATCGATCGAGCCTGTTCGACGAGCCAATTTTTAAAGGATATGGCGGCTCTCGAAAGGGGCTTCTTTCCGTTCCATGCCAAACAGAAGCCGATAGGATCGCGCATGTGCAAGTTCGTCACGCGCATAAGCTTGCCCGATGAAACGAGCGGGTGCACCAAAGAGTGCCACCCCAACGCGATGCCTTGATCCGCCTCGGCAGCGGCAAGCATTAAAACGTATTTTGAAAAGCGTGCGCCGCGAAGTGCATGGAACGATATCGACATCGCTTGGAGAAAATCCTGCCAAAGCGGCCAGTCCGGGTTCGTCCAGTCCATATGCAGCAGCGGAAGGTCGGAAAGTGTCGCCGTGTCGATCCGCGAGTGAGACTGCACAAAGCCGACCCCGGCAACTGGATAGATCATATCCTCGAAAAGAGGCTGCGTTTCCTCGTTTGGCCATGTTCCCGTCGCCGGGCGCACGAAAAGATCAATTTCTGTGTTGCGGAACTCCCGCACTTGATCGGAGATGAAATAATTTATGAGAATATCAGGATGACGAGACCAGAAATCTGGCATACGGGGCATCAGMCAAGCAGTGGCGAACGCGTCAGTGCAAGCGAACGTGACACTTTCGCTGAGACGCTCTGATTTAACCGATTGGATCGCGAGAGAACATCGCGCGAAGCTCGCAGCGACTTCAGCGAAGAGGTCTTGTGCGGGCGGCGTGGGCTGGATGCCGCTTTTCTCACGGCTAAAAAGTTTCACGCCGAGTTCTTCCTCGAGCGCCTTAATCTGGCGGCTGACGGCTCCCGTTGTCACGTTTAGTTCATCTGCCGCCCGCGTAAAACTCGCATTCCTGGCGACTGCCTCGAAAACAGCGAGCGTGCTCAACGGAGGAAGACCGTAAAATTTACGAACGATTGTGGGCCTCCATTTCTCCTCTGGGTTTTAACCACTCCATCAGAGCACTATCGCGGTCGGGCGTCATGCAAAATCGGTGCTCCTTGTCCGATCAATCCAGATGTCTAGCTCATCAACAACGTGATCGAGTTTCTGGCGCGCCCGCATCAACGCATCGGAACCGAGCAACAGATGGACCGGTGGATTTGAATCCGCCACCATTTCCACGATAACCTTTGCGGCCTTATCCGGATCGCCGAGTTGGTTGCGATTGACCGTATCAAGGGTGACCATCGTTCTACCAACGGTATCGCTGTAGGCGGCGTCTGCGATGCGGCTTTTCTTTATCGACATGGTGTTGAGAAAATCCGTCCGAAATTGACCTGGTGCCACTGCCGTTACCTTGATCCCCAATGGTGCGAGTTCAATCGCGAGCGAGCTGGCAAAGCCTTCTACGGCGTGCTTCGCAGCAGAATAGAGAGCGGCACCCACGCTCGGCGCACGGCCGGCGATGGACGTGATGAAGATGACGTGACCTGAGCCTTGCTGACGCAAATATGGGAGAACAACGCGGGTAATCCGGATCGGGGCGAAGACGTCGACCGAAAAGAGCGCCGACAGCTCCTCGTCCGTAGATTGTTCGACAGCGCCCAACAGGCCATAACCGGCATTATTGACGATAACGTCGATGCGTCCTGCAAGCGCGAATGCCTCGTGAACTGTGCTCTCGACCGCTTCGGGGTCATGCATTTCCATGGTCAGGGCCTGAAACCGGCTTTCCTTGAACAAACGCTCTGGTGGATCGCCGCGCACAGTGCCGATAACGCGGCCACCATCCGCAAGGACCGCCTTGGCAATAGCCAAGCCCAGGCCGCGTGAGACACCTGTGATAAACCACGTCTTCATTGCTGGCTCCCCGCCAGATCAGCCCTTGATGTACCAACCCCAGTGATCGTCGGTCACATACTTTGTGATCTGCTTTGTCTCGAGGTAGTTTTCGAAACCCCAGCGCCCCAGTTCGCGTCCGATGCCGGACTGCTTGTACCCGCCCCAAGGTGCTTCGGTAAAAGTTGGCTGCGAGCAGTTGATCCAGACAATACCGGCCCGAAGTGCCGTTGAGACACGCTCAGCCCTGACATCATCTTTCGACATGACCGCGGCGGCGAGACCAAAGCGGGTATCGTTCGCTAGCTGCACCGCCTCCTCTTCCGTACTGAAAGGTCTCACGCACACGACGGGACCGAAAATTTCCTCTTTCCAGGCAGCGCTCTCGAGCGGGACGTCAGTGAGAATTGTCGGCTGCAGGAAATAACCTTTCTCGAGGCCGTTCGGGCGTTCTCCTCCAACCACGACAGTTGCCCCCGCATCCTTTGCGGTCGCGATTGCCATTTTCACGAGATCATATTGCCGCTGGGAAGCGAGCGGACC
>NZ_JBFUBH010000116.1:0-6468 GCF_056405855.1 Pararhizobium sp. P1_E7
CGGTGAATTTGGACATGGTCATCCTCTGAAATATTGAAACTGACAGCTGGCAATCGAAATTGCAAAAAATCAGAGGCAGCTTAGCATGGTGGCCTAAAATCCTCCCCCTCCTAAGCAAGATGAGAGACCGTGCCAACGCAACGGCGCTCTCTGCCGTTCGAAGCCAACTACCAATGCGACTGCACCGATTAATTGGAAAGACGGTCGTTGCAGTGTCTGTCGGAAACAGATGGGCGTCATCTGTGCCCATCGACCGGTTTCACAGAGTCTTGCTGATCTCAAGTTCGCACGATTTCGCCAGTTCGGTGTTTGGCCTGTCTGCACCGAGCGGGGTTGCCCAACCGGCTTTTTCCACGATGCCGCTGCGGGAATATGCGCCGGCAGCTTTGAGTTCGGTAAGCACGGCAGCAGCCAATGGATCGGCCTTGGATTTTTCGACGCAATAAGGCGTCAGGGCCGTTGCAATCCCCAAGGACGTTTCGGTTGCAGAATTCTTTCGCGACGTGCCGCCGGTCACCCAGCCGCCCCATGTAAAACCAACGATGGCCATGCGATAGCACCGACGACGGCGCCGTTCAGGGCGGGCTTCGTCCAGGTGGGGATATCCAAGGTATGATCCAATCTTTTGAGAATGCCGAAACACATGATTGCATGCCGGAACCTATCGATAGCACCAACTGCAGATTTCTTTGCATCAAATCGAGCATCGCGGCTGCCCCCGAGGACGCGCGTGCCCGAGGAGGTTACGACAAGAGGCATTGGCGTCCGGCCAGCAATCACCGTTTGGAGCTAGGCGCGAGAGGTTAAGAACAGGGGAGAGCCTTGCCTGGCTGTACCAAGTCACCCACACCACTGGTGGTGATTTCGGACGCGTCAGACCTACAGGCCTTGGAAACATGCAGTAGAACAACGGCGTCATAGAGAACCGAAGGGCCACCATCGATCATCTGGTTTCGCCGGTCATCATCTACTGCAATACCGTTCATCTCGGCCGGGCAGTCGTAGAGCGACGGAACGAAGGACTTGATGTGCCGCCCGAACTCCTGGCGGACATACGGGTTTCTTTATGCCTCGTGAATTGGCCGCATGCCGAGCAATTATCTTCACCGGCACATTGGGTATCTTTTGCGGTATATTAGGGGAAGGCAGGCATGAGAAGGACGATGTCGTGCGCTGGCAATTCGTACTGGCGCATACTGTCTCGTTGCCGGCCGGAGGAACCAACATGCAGCCGATCAAAGCCCCGAAGCAGGATGGCGACTACGACGACCGATTTCTCGATTGTCAGGAAGCGATTGAGAACAAGATTCAACAGGTCATGGAAGAAGCGATCCGCGCTGGATGGACGCGTGAAGAGGCGGCAGCGGCACTCGTCGAGGTCGCGGATTTGGTGATGGAACTGGCGATCGAAAATAGGAAGGACGCGTGAAGTGCGCATCGTTTCGAAAGAAGCGCAGTCGCGGATAGCAAACGGCGCTGCTGATCACCTTGCGGTCGACGATTGGGATGGCGATCGACCCGAAAAAGTTGCTAGGCTAACTGTCAGGCCCCGGCAAAATATAATTTGATATTTGCTAATATTATTAGGAAAGCGCACTGTTGTGTTCCTGGCAGCTATCAATCCGGACGCTGCCGCTTCGGGGGGTATTCCCCCTGCCCCAACATAGGGAGGACGTGATGTCTTCCGCATTTAGACAACTTCGCGACTACGACTATAGGGATACCGCCTTTCGAACCGTGGCCGTGTTTAGCCTCGCCTTCATCTTGTATGTGGTGCTTGAGGGATGGCTATGGTGAAAATTCCGACCTTGAGAGCCGCATCGACCACAAACCGCGGGAGCCTCATATTGCGGCGAATTCTCAAACGCGCAAACTATTCCACGTCAGATATGCGGGCGTCTGAGGGACAAACTGGTCCAGAAGAGGTTGCAATCATTCGTAGAATCCTTGCGGGCTCTATTGCTTCACAGAACTATCCACATACGGTGAGACGCCGGAAACAGGCAGATGTAACGGCGCTTGCGTCTTGGGAGAACGAAGGCGGCGCAGTAAAGCTGCCTTGAGAGTGTCCGGACCGGTTATGGCGACTTTCTCGGAGCGCTTGAAGCTGTCAACACGCGGCACGAGTCTCAGCATCTCGGGCCAACTCAACGCGACCTCGTTGGGACGGCCCCATGGAAACCACTACGGTCATGATGACACGGACGACACACCGAACCATTCATTTCAACGCGCCGGCATCGCTGGATGGCCTCGATCTCCCGCTGGCGCCTGGCGACTATGAAGTAAACGAGGACGAAGAATTGATTGAGGGTCTTTCCTGGCTCGCCTATCGCCGGGTCGCTACCTTCATCACCATACCGGCGACGCCGGAAAACGGCCAGGTTTCTTGCATGTTACCGGTCGATGCCGAGGCGCTCGAAGAGATGCTACGGCGTGATGGCACAGGCGAGGGACGGTAGTTAGAAAGGCAGGTAGGGCATGGCCCGTCACAAATTTGCGGTCGGCACAGTGGTTAGGCTCCTAAGCCGAGCTGGGCTCTCCCTAGTCGCGGCCGAGACGTACCGAGTAATAACACTTCTCCCGGCAATGGATCTTTCTCCGCAATATCGTCTTCGCAACGACGAGCTCGGGCAGGAGCGGGTATCCAAGGAGGACAATTTGATCTGGGTCCCAACCGCCGCCACCGAGCCAAATTATGAAGGATAAGGCCTCGAAATTCGGCACGCCGCGGATATTTCGCCTTGGCAAGATGGTGGCCGCGCTGGCGGATTATCGTCTCAACACGCAGTAACGGTGCCTTGTCAACTGTCCGCATCCGCCATTTGACGAGCTACTCTTACGGTCGGCTCGTAAGCCTCTCGCCGCACCGCCTGATGCTGCGGCCTAGAGAAAGCCGAGATGTGCGCGTGAAGACGAGCAGCATCGAGACATCACCTTCTGCAACATTGACATGGGCCAGCGACGTTTTCGGCAATGCTGTGGCGACCGCTTCTTTTTTCCAACTCACCGACCGCTTGATTGTCACAAGCGACTGCGAAGTCGAGCTCAATGCCGCGCCCTGGCCAATCTTCACGATCGCGCCCTCTGCAACTTCCTATCCCTTCCTGCATTCGGCGGACGAATGGCAGGATCTCGGCACACTAACCGTGCCGAGCTATGCGGATCCAAACCGTCGCCTACAGAGATGGGCATCCGCCTTTGTCTGCGGGCCTGGAACAGACACACTGTCGCTGCTCAAGGATTTGAGCCTTGGCATCACCGGATGGATCGCATACCAGAGCAGGGACGAGGAAGGCACGCAGGCACCTCTCCAAACGATCGATCGCGGCTGGGGAACCTGCCGCGATCTCGCGGTGCTGTTTGTCGATGCGGCGCGAAGCCTTGGTTTCGGCGCGAGATTAGTCTCCGGATACCTCTACAGTCCTGACACAGAGCAGGCGGGTTCGTTTTCGTCCGGGTCCACCCATGCTTGGGCGGAGGTCTATGTGCCGGGGGCGGGCTGGATCACCTTCGATCCGACGAACCGAAGCGTCGGCGGCTTCAATCTCATTCCCGTGGCAGTTGCCCGCGATATAACACAGGTCGTACCCGTGTCAGGTAGCTTTGTCGGTACGGCTGGTTCTTTCAACGGAATGCGGGTCGATGTCTCGGTTTCAAGAGCGCTTGCGGACACGTCGGCGTAGCCGCCGCCGACAGCCTCCTTCCTCGGAGGCTCGGTGATGATAACTTCGATCCCGACCAGCGAGGCGGTAATCGAGGCAGCATTCCTCCCTTCGCCAAAAAGATGCTGAGAGTGCTCATCTAGAGTTGGGACGCGCTCCCAGGCTTGCCGTCGGGACATGTTGTCGACGACAGATAATAGGGGCTAATCTCGCCTTGTGGCGAACGAAATGCCCACACCAAAACACCAGATAGCGCGACAAGTAGTAGAGAGACAACTAGGCGGGGTGACATGGTGCATTATCCTTGAATGGATGCGACCAAAGGCCGCGCAGCTGTTGGACAGGTTAATCAACTTTGACAAGAAACCGCCCCAGAGCCTTTCGCAGGGTCTCTGCGGCGACACGATTGATCGCAATCTCGATTGGGCCATGTTCACATTGCAGACTAAGCAAGCCAATCAAAGGGACTGCATGAAGGGTGATGACATCGCTTTCCTAGTGCCGTGACTGGTTTCCTCGCCCAGAGGGTCCGCATAGGTTTGATGCGCTTGATAGGCTTACTTCTTCTGCTCGTTGTGTCGGGCTATGCGCAAATCCGAGGCCTTTGAGCAACGATCAGGAAAGGCCTCAGCCAAGCTGAAAAGCAGGCTTGGAAAATTCATCCGCAGCGGACCGCCGGGCAAACCCGAAACCTCTCCGCTCTTCCTGGGCCCATCTTTATCATAGTTTCGGTTTTGATGTSGCTGGCAAGCGGACTCCTCCCGTTTCGGAAAGGTCGCCAGCATACGAGACCCAGAAATTCAGGCTGAGCTGCCGACGCCCAAAGCCACAATGCCGAGGTGCCGGTATCTACTCGCGAAGCAGTTCTTTTCGCCAGGCCATCTCATCGATTTTGTCCTGCATGGTCGGCTTCAAATCGGAAGTGCATCGGCGGTTACTAAACACGCCGTATGCGATCGCAGCACCGATGACGGTGGTCCCAACGAGCAGTTCAAACATCCAGGTAGCGTAATCCATGTCATACCTCCTTGGAGGCTACAACGGATGATGGGAAGGGAAAGTTCCTGTCTCGCCTTGTCCGAGCGTGCGCTGAAGATCAGCGATGGATAGCCGGGACACGCCGGAAAGGCGGCACGGATCGCTTCCCTCGCAATTCTGTCCGACTGCACCATATCTCTCTAAACGAGGGAATGTCGGCTATGGAAAACCTTCAGCAATTCGCTTCTAGCTCCAACGGCGATCGGTGGTACCTCGGCACGGACGAGGCAACGCGGAGAACGTTCGTGCTTCACAGGGCGAATGACCCATCCGGGGGGCATGAAACGCGAACCGACGTTCAGGCTTTTCTGAATGGGGGGTCGATGAGCCCCGAGTGCCAAGCGTTGATCGCACTTCTCGGCGTTGGCAACAACAAGGACGATCCAGAGCAGGAGAGCTACTCGCCCTTGTCGTAAGAGGCCTTCCGAACGGGCCAACTACCCAGCGGCCGGCCCCGACGAGGTTGCAGTTCATCAGATCATCAAGCGATTTCAGGGCGATACCAGCGGGGAAGGCGGCGTCCGCGTCGCAGAGACCGCGTGACAGCGCCCAGGCCGGCAAGCGCGCGGCCAGAGGAGGGACGGAAAGGCAGGCCCGACAAACGAATCCATGCGGGCCTCAGTACATTATTGGGACCCAGATAAACGGCAGACGAAGTTGAGAACGTGAGAGCCAAACACCGCAATGGCTCCGATCGTCAGCGGCATCGCGATACAGAGGAGCCGCCAGGTCGCCCCCCATCGGCGCAAACCGATGCGCCTGTCTATTTTAAGGCCTGCCCCCCATTAGCGATATTATGACAACGATTTCCGTCGTGCGTTCCGTAAAGGCCTGGTTTCAAGCGGGTTGAATCGCAGAAGGAGGGAATAAGGCGACCAGGCGAGGAGGACGCCAATCAGCAGACAGATAATCGGGAGAGATGCCGGGTCGGCTATTGGGATGGGCGTTCCCATGCCAGCCATCCACTCGATGAAATAATCTTCAAACTCTTGATCTGCCCCGAACTTTGGGCCGCCGGAGTTTTCCGGTTTTTTCTGGATAGCGGGCTGGTCGCGCTTCCCGAATTTGTCAGTGAGATCGGGACCGTGTTGCCGATGGCACCATGGGGGGCGCGCCGCTGATGAAATGAAAATACGCCGACCTCACTCCTTTGGACCGGTTTTGAGGTGCTCAGCCGCAACGGAAGGCGACGCGGATTGCTTGCGCTCTTCGAGTTCCGCTGCGACCCACTCCAGGAAGAGGTTGTAGGCAACCGCCAACAAGGTCGGCCCCAGGAAAAGCCCTATCAGGCCGAAGGCCAGGACGCCGCCAATGAGCCCAAACAGGCCCAGCAGCACAGGCAGGTTGCTGTTTTGGTTCAGCAGATACGGTCGAAGGAAGTTGTCAATGCTGCTGACGAGAAGCAAGCCCCAAATCGCGATGAAGATGCCCCATCCTACAGATCCTTGCACGAACAACCAAAGCGCAACCGGCCCCCACACGAACGGTGGCCCGCCGGGCACGAACGACAGTGCGAAGGTCAGGCAGCCCAGCAATAATGATTGAGGCACGCCGGCGAACCAGAAGCCGATGCCTGCCAGCAGGCCTTGCGCAAGGGCCGTTCCGATCATTCCGTACACAACACCTTTCACGGTAAGACTGATGACGGCAAGCAGCCTCCTGGCGCGAGGACCTGCAACACGCTCCCCGATCTGGCGCATGAAACTGATCATGCGCCGACCGTGCAGGAACAAAAAGAAGGTAATGAATATGCTGAGCGCGAGTT
>NZ_JBFUBH010000117.1:0-6398 GCF_056405855.1 Pararhizobium sp. P1_E7
GCGACCTGGAAGATCGGGGCTTCCTCGTCCTTGTTAATGGCGACGATGACCTTGGAGTCCTTCATGCCGGCAAGATGCTGGATGGCGCCGGAAATGCCGACGGCGATGTAGAGCTGCGGGGCGACGACCTTGCCGGTCTGGCCGACCTGCCAGTCGTTCGGGGCATARCCTGCATCGACCGCAGCGCGCGATGCGCCAACGGCGGCGCCGAGCTTGTCGGCCACCGGCAGGATGACGTCCTGGAACGTTTGCGCGGAACCGAGCGCCCGGCCACCGGAAATGATGATCTTGGCAGAGGTCAGTTCCGGACGGTCAGATGCGGAGAGTGCATTCGACACAAACTTGGAAACGGCAGAAGAAAAAGCTGCCGTCGAGATTGTCTCGACGGCAGCAAGCGGGCCTTGGGAGGCCGGGGAAAAYGAGGCGGYGCGAACGGTGATGACTTGTCTGGCCTCGTTCGTCTGTACCGTCTGGATGGCGTTGCCGGCATAGATTGGCCGCTTGAACGTGTCGGCCGAGACGACTTCGGTGATTTCCGAGATCTGGGCGATGTCCAAGAGGGCTGCGACGCGCGGCAGCACGTTCTTGCCGGTCGAGGTGGCGGCCGAGATGATGGTGTCGTAGCTGCCTGCGAGCGAAACGATCAGCGCGGCCAGCGGTTCAGCCAGGTTATTGGCAAGGTCGTCGCTTTCGGCAAGCAACACCTTGGAGACGCCGGAAAGTTTTGCAGCCTGTTCGGCCGCAGCCTTGGCGCCCTGGCCGGCGACCAGCACATGCACGTCGCCGCCGATCTTTGTGGCAGCCGTCAGCGCCTTGGCGGTCTGGTCGGAAAGCGTTGCGTTGTCGTGGTCAGCCAGAAGAAGAATGGCCATGGTGTTAGTCTCCTTTCCGGACTTTAGAGGACGCCGGCTTCGTTCTTGAGCTTGTCGACGAGTTCGGCGACCGTCTTCACCTTGATGCCAGCCTTRCGRCCACCCGGCTCCTCGGTCTTCAGGACCTTGAGGCGCGGGGCGGTGTCGACGCCGAAATCGGCCGGGGTCTTCTTGTCGAGCGGCTTTTTCTTCGCCTTCATGATGTTCGGCAGCGAGRCATAGCGCGGCTCGTTGAGGCGAAGGTCAGTGGTGACAACCGCCGGCAGCTTGATCTCGATGGTCTGCAGGCCGCCGTCGACTTCGCGGGTGACCTGTGCCTTGCCGTCGCCGATCTCGACCTTCGAGGCAAAGGTGCCCTGTGCCCAGCCGAGGAGGGCCGACAGCATCTGGCCGGTCTGGTTCGAATCGTCATCGATCGCCTGCTTGCCGACGATCACCAGACCCGGCTGCTCGGCCTCGGCGACGCCCTTGATGATCTTGGCGACAGCCAAAGGTTCGACCTGATCGTCGGTCTCGACCAGGATCGCCCGGTCGGCGCCCATCGCCAGCGCCGTGCGCAACGTTTCCTCGGCCTTGGCCGGGCCAACGGAGACGACGACCACTTCCGACGCCTTGCCGGCTTCCTTCAGCCGCAAGGCCTCCTCGACCGAAATCTCGTCGAACGGGTTCATCGACATCTTCACATTGGCAAGCTCGACACCGGAACCATCCGGCTTAACGCGGATCTTCACGTTGTAGTCGACGACCCGCTTCACGGGGACCAGTATCTTCATGGCTGCACTCCACAAACGTCGGCCCTCGCCGACGGCTTTAGATCAATGTTTCTGCTGGTCGGGCAATAGCGCCCAGAAAGCGAAGAGAGGCTTCTCGCCAGAGCGCATGGCATGCTTGATTCCGGGCGGATTGTAGAAGGAGCCACCGACACCGGGCGCGAACCAGCCCGAGTCGCCTTGCATGAAATCCCCATCTGAGAGGACGAGATAGGTTTCTTCTGGCGCATGATCGTGGTCCGGATACCGTACACTGGGCGCCATTAACGTTGCGCCCAGCCACACGTCCGAACGATCCTCGAGGCCGCCTGGCCCGACAATCAGGGCGTTGGCATGGCTCATCAGGAAATTAGCACTGGCTGAATTGTCATAAGTCGATCGCCATTTCCATTCGAGCAGAGGCTCAAGCGTTTCGAACTGTTCGATCAGATTATTCAAAGATGGGTGCTTCGTTTTTTCGGCCAAGATATCCCCAAGATAGCGGGTGCAAACCGGAAGCCGCTTTCCGATATTTGCCCGCTCCGGCTGCGGTGCTTCCAGATGGGCGAATATCTGCATCACGGACTGCCGCGCCCGCAGGTCTTGGACAAACCGATCGAACGCGACGAACGCGGTATCAAGGAAACTTTGCAAGGCGTCGCTGCGAGCCATTTGTCAAATATCCTTGGCGAGGCGCAATGCGTCATAGATAGCGGCATGCGTATTGCGGGCGGCGACTGCGTCACCAATCCGAAAAAGTTGATAGGTACCGTCCGGGTTGCGCTCTGTGGTTTGAGGCGCGCCTGAAAGCAGTTGGTCGTAGGAGACTTCTCCAAGGTTCTTCGAGCTGGGCCTTAACTCAAAATAGAGGTCGTCCAACGGAATCGTGCCGTGATTGACGACGATCTGGTCGACTGACCGTTGCTTCGCTACGCCTCCGTAATCGCTGCCGACATGGGCAATGATCTGGTTACCGCTCTTCTCGGCCGATTCCAGCCGGTAGGTGACGGTGAAGGTCACGTCGAGCTTCTGCAGCGAGCGCATGTACGGAACGAGGTTCATCGCCATAACCTCCGGCGCGAAGGAGCGGTCGGGCGTCATGATCTCGACCTTCGCACCGGTCTTGGCGATGAATTCCGCGGCTTGCAAGCCGGCATGGTCGCCGGCATCGTCGAAGATGAGTACGTTGGTGCCGGGCTTCACATCGCCCGATATGATGTCCCAGGAGGAGACCACAAGATCGTTGCCCTTCGATAGAACTTCAGTATGCGGTAGCCCACCGGTCGCGATGATGACCACATCCGGCGCTTCAGCCGCAATCATATCCGCCTCCGCCCAACTGTTGAAATGGAAGGTAACGCCGAGCTTCGCGCACTGGCTCATTCGCCAGTCGATGATGCTGATCATCTCACGGCGCCGCTCGCTCTGCGCGGTGAGGCGGATCTGTCCGCCCGGATGGTTGGCCGCTTCAAAGACCACTACCGTATGGCCGCGCTCGCCCGCCACGCGGGCGGCCTCGAGACCGGCCGGCCCGGCTCCGACGATCACAACCTTCTTGCGGATATCGGCTTTCTGGATCGTATGTGGCATGGTCTGTTCACGGCCGGTCGCGGCATTGTGGATGCAGAAGGCCATCCCGCCTTGGTAGATGCGGTCAAGACAGTAGTTCGCACCGACGCAAGGGCGGATGTCGTCCTCGCGCTTTTCGATGATCTTGCGAACGATATGCGGGTCCGTCATGTGGGCGCGCGTCATGCCGACCATGTCGACCTTGCCAGCCGCAATCGCATGTCGGGCAGTTGCGACGTCCGGAATTTTTGCGGCGTGGAAAACCGGAAAATTCGTTGCAGCGCGAATTTCGCCGGCAAAATCGAGGTGCGGGGAGTTCGCCATGCCCTGGATCGGAATGACGTCGGTGAGACCGGCGTCCGTATCGATGTGACCCCGGATAACATTCAGATAGTCGATAAGGCCGCTGTCGCGCAGCCGCCGGGAAATCTCGATGCCGTCGGCCTTGCCGTTGCCTCCGGGAAGACACTCGTCGGCCGTGTAACGGACGCCCAGGATGAAATCGTCCCCGACCCGCTCCCGCATCGCCTTGAAGACGTCAAAACAAAAGCGCATGCGATTGTCGAGCGAGCCGCCATACGGCCCATCAAGTTCATTTGTCAGCGGTGAATTGAACTGATCAATCAGGTGGCCATAGGCCTCCAGCTCGACTCCGTCCATACCACCCGCTTTCATGCGCTCGGCCGCATCCGCAAAGTCTTTGATGATGCGCGCGATGTCCCAATCTTCCATTTTCTTGGGAAAGGCGCGATGCGATGCTTCTCGGTGATGGGAGGGTGCCACGACCGGAAGCCAATCGCCCTTGTCCCAGCGTGTGCGGCGACCCAGATGGGTCAACTGGATCATGATCGCCGCGCCCTCTTCGTGCACAGCGTCGGTCATTTCGCGGATCCACGGGACGATCTCGTCCTTATAGGCAAGCAGATTGTTGAAGACAGGGGGGCTATCCTTCGACACCGCTGCCGATCCGGCCGTCATGGTCAGAGCCACTCCACCCCTTGCCCGTTCAACGGTATAGGCGCGGTAGCGCTCCTTTGGCATGCCGTCCTCGGGATAGGCAGGCTCGTGCGACGTCACGATGATGCGGTTGCGAAGGGTCAGATGCTTAAGCTGGTAGGGCTGAAGGAGTGGATCGTTCGACATCGTTGCGTCTCCGAAATAGGACTATCAGCTGGGATGCTATGTGAAAATGTACACGAGTGTCAACAACGAAAACATGAAAGTCATGCTGGTTGACATAGATGTACATTTTTGTTGCCAACCTTTTTGAGTTTTGTTAGGAGATGAGAATGGAGCAGATTTTGAGCGATAGCGGTTGGCGAGGTTCTCCAGAGGTGTGGCTGGGAGCGGCCTACGATTCGTTGCTCGAGTCGGGCGTCGACGCAGTGAAAATACAACCGCTTGCCAAGAAACTCGGGCTGTCGCGAACAAGTTTTTACTGGTTTTTCAAGGACCGAGAGGAATTGCTGAGCGCGTTACTTGTGCGATGGCGGGAAAAAAATACCGGAAATCTTGTGAAGAGATCTGAGGCTTACGCAGAGACGTTGGCGGAGGCGATGCTGAACGTTTTCGATTGCTGGCTGGACAACGAATTGTTCGACTCGAAGTTCGAGTTCGCCATTCGCAGTTGGGCGATTCAGTCCGAAGAAATCCAGGAAGAGGTCCAGGAGGCCGATAGACTGCGTCTTGAAGCCCTCAAACGTATGTTCATGCGCTTCGGCTTCGAAGAGATCGCCGCCGACGTACGCGCGCGTACAACCTACCTGGTTCAAATCGGCTACATTTCGATGCAGTCGCGCGAAGACATTGCTATGCGCATGAAACGGATCCCTCACTATATTGCCATCTACACGGGCGAGGTGCCGCAACAAAGGGAGCTCGATCGCTTTTTCTCAAGGCACGGGCACGTACCCGAACCAGGAGACCTCTAGCCATGCGCGGTCCGTTCACGATCGGCTTGATTGGCGGCGGCGGTTGGCTTGGTGGGGCCCTGGCCAGCTCGCTTGTCGATTCCGGCGTGCTGCAGCCGCAACATCTTTCGCTGTCATATCGAAACCAAAAACCGCCGCGTGATCTAGGGGCATTTTGGACGGCGGACAATCAGCAGCTTTGCGACCGCTCTGACGTCGTCATCCTTTGCGTCCGTCCAGCCGACTGGCCGTCGCTGGCCGTCGATTGTCGGGGCAAACTGGTTATCTCTGTCATGGCAGGCATCCGTTTGGAGCAGCTTATCCGTTATCATAAAACGGATCGTGTCATTCGTGCCCTCCCGAATGCGGCGGCCGAAGTCAGAAAATCCTATACGCCGTGGATCGCATCCAATGCTGCTCGTGAAGCCGATCGCGAGGCCACGCGCCAGATTTTCCAGGCTTGCGGGACACAGGACGAGGTCGAAAGTGAAAGCGACATCGACTATCTGACGGGATTGACGGGTTCGGGGCCCGCCTTTCCGGCACTGCTTGCAGCGGCAATGATGGAGGACGCGGTCCGCCGTGGCATATCGAAGGACGTTGCCCGTCGAGCCGTAAACGCCATCCTGGTGGGGACCGGGCGATTGTTGGAGCAGCGTGCGGACTGTCCTCATGACATCGTTGCGTCTTTCCTCGACTATCGAGGAACAACCGCGGCCGCCATTCAAGCCATGCGGACCTTTGGATTCGACCAAGCCGTCGCCGAGGGCCTATCCGCAGCATTTCGGAAATCGGTGAGTATGGGAGATGCCTCCTGACGACCGGCAAGTGGGCTGACGCGGCGCCCCGCTTCTTAAATTATGCCGCAAAAAGAGGGAACAAGAATGAAAAAGCTACTTGCATCGACATGCCTGATGTTTGGCCTGCTGGGCACCGCATCGGCTTCAAGCGCGGCAGACTGTGGGAGTTTGACAATCGCCAGCATGAACTGGCAGAGCGCTGAGGTTCTTTCGAACCTCGACAAGTTCATTCTCAACGAAGGCTACGGATGTGACGCCGAAATCACTGTCGGCGATACGGTTCCAACAATCACCTCGATGGCCGAAAAGGGCCAGCCGGACATTGCGCCTGAAGCGTGGATCGATCTCCTTCCGGACGTCGTAAAGAAAGGAACGGAAGAGGGCAAGATTGTCCAGGTCGGCTCCCCGCTGCCCGACGGTGGCAATCAGGGTTGGTGGATTCCGAAATATCTTGCCGACGCCCATCCAGACATCAAGACTATCCCTGACCTTTTCAAG
>NZ_JBFUBH010000118.1:0-6362 GCF_056405855.1 Pararhizobium sp. P1_E7
GGCAAATATCCGCGCCGGCGTCCGTTACCTGAAGAAACTCTATCGCGAGTTCGACGATCCGCTGCTGATGCTCGCTGCCTACAATGCCGGTCCGGAGCGGGTCTACCAAAAGGGCGGCATTCCCGAGTTCAATGAAACCGCCCAATACGTCGTCAAGGTGATGAACCGCTGGACGCTGAATGCCAAGGCATTCGCTGCCGAAGAACGACGCAGCGGTGGCCACCACGCCCAGAAACAGACGATCGCGTTGGCGCCCTCGCCCTGGCGAGATGAACACGTCTGGAACGGCGAATAGATCGACCGGTTTCCAAACTTTCCCTTCAACATACAGAGGACTTCCGCATGACCATTCTTTCGATCGCATCACGTTCCCGTTTCAAGGCGACGGTATGCCTTGCCCTCCTGACAACCGGGCTGGCACTCGCGCCCAACTTTGCCTATGCGCAGTCGGCCGCTCCCGTCGAAGGGATTCTCGAATGGTTCGTCGGCGTGCTTCAGGGCAATGTCGCGCGATCCTTGGCAATCATCGCCGTGTGCTTCCTAGGCTTTCTGTTCTTAACCGGCCGCATGGCGTGGCAGGGGGCAATTTCCATCGTCATCGGCATTGCAATCATCTTCGGCGCGGCCCAGCTCGTCGATGCCATGAAATCGTCGGCGGGCATTTAACATGCGCGAGGACGCTCCCGACGTGGAGCCGCTGATCCTGCCGTTGACCCGGCCGCCGATGTATTTTGGCGTCGATATCATCGTCTTCGTCGTCAACGGACTGTTCGGGATCGTCCTTTTCATCGCAACTTCGAGCTTCCTGGCGCCGTTCATCGTCCTGCCCATTCATTTTATCGGGCTCTACCTTTGCCAGCGCGACGTCCACATCGTCCGCGTCGTCCAGGTGTTCCTGTCGATGCGCAGGGCGATCCGCAACAGGAGGTTCTGGAGAGCGGGGAGCTATAGCCCGTGAACATCGTCAATCATGATTTGAAGTTCGGACGCGAGCGCGCACGCGAAATTGGGATCGGCACCCATGTTCCCTATCTGCGCCATGTCGATGAAGAGACCATCGTCACCAAGACCGGTATGCTCCTGCAGGTCATCAAGCTTTCCGGGCTTCCGTACCAGACGATGGACCAGGCGGAGATCAACGCGCGTCTTGCCAACCGCAATATGACGGTCCGGTCGCTCGGGTCGTCGCGCTTTGCGCTCTATGCAACGATCATCCGCCGCCAGATCGTGCCTGAAATCGACGGGGAATTTGACAATCCCTTCGCCGATGAGCTGAACGCCCGCTACATGGATGGGCTGAAGCATCGGACGATGTTCGTCAACGAGCTTTACCTGACTGTCATTCGACGGCCCATGACAGGCCGTGCCGGCAAAGTTGACCGCATGTTCGACGTCTTTCGCATGGCGGACAATGAGGTTGAGGCCAAAAGCGAAGCGCTGCGCGACCTGAAAGATATGGTTTCGGGGATCGTCGGCGACTTCCGCACCTATCGGCCGGAGCTGCTATCCTGTGTCACGCGCGAGAGTGGCGTCTTTTCGGAGCCAGCAGAGTTTTTCGCAAAGATCCTTGCCGCCGGCGACGAGCGGTCGATGCCCCTGCCCCGTATGTCACTTGCCGACTATGTCGGGACTGGTCGTATTCTGTTTGGCCGCAAGGCGACGGAGATCTGGTCAGACGACGGCGCCACCTCCAAAGTCGCCGCTATGGTGTCGATCAAGGAATATCCGCCGATGACGACGCCGGGCCAACTCGACGGGCTGCTCCGTCTCCCCTACGAGTTCATCGTCACCCACTCGTTTGCTCCCGAAGATCGCACCTCAATTACCGAGGCGATTGCGACCATCAGCCGGCAGATTTCCAATTCTGACGACGGCGGCACGGCTGTGGAAGACGACGTCGAAACAGCCCGGGACCGCCTTGCCTCCGGCGAGGTCGTCTTCGGCAAACACCATATGACCGTCGCAGTGCTGGCGCGCGAGCCTGCTGGCCTTAACCGCGCTGTTGCCGACGTCACGGCCGAGCTTGCGCGCATGGGCGTTGTCGCGGTGCGCGAAGATCTCAATCAGGAGGCGGCTTGGTGGGCACAGCTGCCGGCGAACTTCGCCTATGTCGCCCGACAGGGGCTGATTTCGTCGGTCAATTTCGCCGGATTGTTCTCCGCGCATAATTTCCCGTCCGGGCAGATCCACAAGGTGCATTGGGGCAAACCCGTCTCGCTGCTGGAGACGACCAGCCAGACAGCCTATTTCTTCAATTTTCATGAGGATGACGTCGGCAATTTTACCGTCATTGGACCGACCGGCTCTGGCAAGACGGTGGCGCTGTCCTTCCTGCTTGCGCAAGGGATGCGGGTCGAGCCGCGGCCCCGCTGCGTCTTCATTGACAAGGACCGGGGCGGTGAGATTTTCGTGCGTGCCATGGGCGGACGCTACGAGCGGCTATCGCCGGGCGAGCCGACCGGATTTGCGCCCCTGCAACTTGACGATACACCGGCCAATCGCAGTTTCGGCAAGACGCTGATTTCCTATCTGGTCACGCCGGCGGACCGGGTTCTGCACGCCGAGGAGATGGCGGTGATCTCCGACGCGGTCGACAGCATCTATACCGACTTCGAACGGCCACAGCGTCGGCTTGATATGCTGGCAGAGGCGCTGAAGGGCCGGATGCGATCCGGTATTGGCGATCTAGCGGACCGGTTGAAGGAATGGACGACCGGCGACAAGGGCTGGCTGTTCAACAATGCAGAGGACAAGCTCGATTTCTCACGCTCGGTGATCGGCTTCGACATGACAGAAATCCTCTCCGACAAGCGCACGCGATCGGCCGCCCTTCTTTATATGTTTCACCGCATCCAGGAGATCCTTGATGGCCGGCCGTCGATGATCTTCCTCGACGAAGGCTGGCGCCTGCTCGACGATGAGGTGTTTTCCGGTTTCATCAAGGACTGGCTCAAAACCATCCGAAAGATGAATGGCATTGTCGGCTTCGGTACCCAGTCTGCGTCCGACGTGGTGCGTTCAGAGCTGCGCAACACCATCATCGAGCAGACGATGACCAACATCTTCTTCCCGAACGCATCGGCCGATGAGGAGAGTTACCGCGCAGCCTTCGGACTGTCGGAGAAGGAGTTCCGGTTCATCAAGCAGGCAGAAAAGGCAAGCCGTACCTTCCTGGTCAAGCATGCGCAGGACTCGATCATCGCCCGCCTCGACCTCTCCGCCATGCCCGACCTGGTGAAGGTGCTGTCCGGGCGTCCGGAAACCGTTCGCGAGTGCGAGAATTTACGAGAGACATATGGCGAGGAGCCGGCCGCCTGGCTTCCGCAATTCTGCGGTTGGACGATACCGGAGGCAAGCGATGCATAAAGCAGTTCTCCTTTTGCTCTCTGCAGGGCTTGCCCTTGCGCCATCACCCTCTGTCTGGGCGGATGTGCCTGTGCTCGATAACGACGCGAAGGACAAGCGGTCGGAGGACGAAAGCCATTCCGCGACCGATGAGGAAACGCAAAAAGACCAGCTCGAGGAGCAGACCGTCACCAGCTGCAATATCTCGCAGAAGGAAAAGAACCGGCGTTTGTATCGATCGCCGGCGCAGGCAGTGAATGAAGACACCAGCAATGTCGAGCTGATCAAGCACTATGCCGACAAATACAATGTTCCCGTCGGCCTGGCGCTGTCTGTCGCGCATGCGGAGTCCGGAATTTCTACCTGCTCCGGCTCACCMACCGGCGTCAAGGGCGTGATGCAGCTGACCAAACGCACCGGCAAGGGCATGGGTTTCGACCGCGATATAAACGAGGAAAATATCGAGGGCGGCGTAAAATATCTGGGGCTCGGCGTGAACAAGTGCGGGACGACGGACTATGCCTGCCTTGCATCCTGGTACAACGGCTCAACCGCCGCAGAACAAAAGAACTGGGCCGGCAAGGTCGGTCGAAACCATGGATGGTTCAACGCCTATGCCGGCGGCTCCAATATCGAGGAGATCTCTTCGCCGTCCTACAAGTCCACTGTCGACTACGGATCCGAGGCCACGCGCAACGCCAATCGTGCCGCCGCTGGCTCCATCGACAGGGCCATCTCCGGGACCGATAGGAGCTCTGCCCGCGTGCAGGAAGCCGGGCGACGGATCGATGCCCTGTCGTCATCGGTTGGCGCCTCGGAGATCTACCAAGACGCCTGGGATGACAACACGCAAGCGCGCGCCGTCAACGCCGAGCTGCTGAACAACCTGATGACCGCACGCAACCTCTTTAACGAGCTGTTGCAGGCGCGCCTGCAGATGAAGCTGTCAAAGACATCCGAGACGGCCAAGGCCATGAAGTCCGATCCCAACGTCAATCCCTATAGCTGTGATCCCGTCATTTTCGAGCAAATGAAGGTGCCGCGCGCCGACTGGCCACGTTGCGCTGTCATCGCGGAAGCGCAGGGTGAAACGTCGGTGCTGTCGTCGTCGGGCAATTCCGACGGCGCGATCGCCGACAATCTTCTGTCCATCCAAAATGCCGCAGAGGCGGCCGATTAAGAGGTTTCATCATGAGAACGAGACTTGCTATCGCTGCTGTACTTGCCGTTTCAACGCCGACGTTTGCCGACGTTCCGGTCATCGACAACGCCAACTTGACGATCGCCAGAAAGAATGCCGAAAACACTGGCAAAATCATGAACACAAATACCGACATCCTGGAAAAGACCAAGGCGATCCTTGGTGCCCTCTCCGGAAGTCGCGACGGGTCGATGGGCATTTCCTCGACCGGCTTAAGCGGCAATATGTCAGTTTCCGCAGCACCATCTTTCTMATCCATCATGAACGGTGGAACGCTGTCCTTTGGCGGCCTCGACGCCAACTCCCAGAATATCGCGGCGACGTTGATCAACGGCCTTCAGCTCGTCAAACAGGTGAAGGCAATCGTTGACGGCGAAGATGCGGGCGCGATGAACAGTGCCTTCTCCGGCGCCGTCAACACAGTCACGCTGCTCTCGGCACTGACGCAGCAGGCGACGCAAGGTATCTCCAAGAGGGAACAGTCGCTTCAGTCGGCGACTGGCCAGATCGGCTCATCCGAAGACGTAAAGGGCTCGGTCGACGCCAATACCCGCATGCAGCTGGAGACGGCGCGTACCATCAATGAGTTGATCGGCGTTTCGAACGGCGCGGTCTCCGCTCTCAATACCGAGATGCAGATGCGACTGACGCAGCAATCCGAGACCGCCAAGATGCTGCAATATAAAGACATCAACCCGTTCAAGTGAGACCGCATGCGATTGCTCGTGATGACAATGCTGGTAGGGCTGGTCTTCGTTGCCGGCTGCCAGACAAAGGGCGAGAAGAAAGCCCCCTGCCCGCCGATCTCCGGATATGCGTCGACCGACGACCTTTGTGGGCCGGCACTGCCGGTCAATGACGTGTTTACGTCCGTCCTGAAGGAATAACGAGATGGCGGCGACCACGATCATTTCGGACATCTTCGAGAAGCTCGACAATATCGGCGAGACCTTCATCTCGAACGCCTATGAAGGCTTGGCCCTTCAGGTCACCGTCCTGTTCGGGTCGATGCTGACACTCTATGTCATCTGGTGGGGTTACATGATCCTTGCCGGCCGGGACGGATTTTCCGTACCGGAAGCGGCTTGGCGGCTGGGGCGAGCCTTCTTCATCTATTACATGGCGACCAACTGGGACGCCTTCTCCGCCACGCTCTATCAGCTGGTGCAAGCCGTGCCGAACCTGATCTCCGACACGATCATCGAGTCGATTGCAGGTTCAGGCGGCATACTCGACGGGGGAACCGACGATACGACCGGCGTCGTGAAAATTCTCGATGCGGTGTTTGAAACGGCGGGCAAAGTCTATGAGCAGGTAGCGACCGGCACCTTCGAATATGTTGGCGCTCTGATTGGCGCCGTGGTCTTTGTCGTCGCAATGATTTT
Organism: Pararhizobium sp. P1_E7; assembly: GCF_056405855.1. Taxonomy (NCBI): domain Bacteria; kingdom Pseudomonadati; phylum Pseudomonadota; class Alphaproteobacteria; order Hyphomicrobiales; family Rhizobiaceae; genus Pararhizobium; species Pararhizobium sp. P1_E7. The sequence continues at coordinate 5,932 of NZ_JBFUBH010000118.1, forward strand.
CATTGCGGTCGCGGCTGCCGCGATCCTTGCCGCCAAGCTGATGCTGTTCATCACGCTGGCTTTGGCGCCGGTGTTCATCATTCTTGCGCTGTACCGCTGGACCTTCCGATTCACGGACGGTTGGTTGCTGCTTATGGTCAACCTGATGGTGACGCAGACGTTGATGATGTCGTTTCTGGCGTTCCTCTACCAACTCATTGAGCTCGCCATAAACACGGCCAACAATACGGCCACGGAAAGCAAGCTGTCCTATGTGGCGCCATTCGTGATCGTCTGCCTGCTCGGTATCGTGGTGTTCAGATTTATCCCGTCGTTCGCCAGCGCCATCGTCGGCGGCATGGCGCTCGGCCAAGGCGACGTTCCATTTCAGGGAGGGAAGGAATCGTGGCGTCGTGCCAGCTTTCAGGTCACCGGCCGAGCAAGGGTTCTAC
>NZ_JBFUBH010000119.1:0-6024 GCF_056405855.1 Pararhizobium sp. P1_E7
CTCCTAAGCTCATCGACCGACAAGACTGGATTAGAAACGCTGCAGGTCGATCCCGAACTCGCGGATGTGATCTCAAACCGGTGGGAAACAAATGGTGGCGCATTGGAATTCATGGATAAGGTCGATTATGGAGACCGGAGAGAGTTCGACGCGGCGCGCCTCGTCTACACGAGTGAGCCGCTGACGCGGGAGCTTGAGGTCACCGGACATCCTGTTGTCCAATTGGACATCACCTCGACACGCGAGGATGGCGCCTTTTTTGTGTATCTCGAGGCTGTGAGGCCGGACGGGATGTCCTGCYATATTACGGAGGGTAATCTGCGTGCTCGCCACCGCAAGGTATGGACAGACTCTCCCCTCAGCGTGCTGGGACCGCAGCATAGCTATTTGAGTGAGGACGCTGAACCGCTCACCCCTGGTAGGTCTGCGATCCTGTCATTCACCTTGCAACCGATCTCGGCTCTCATTCCAGCGGGTTATAGTCTGAGACTGGTTCTCGCCGGCAGTGTCAAGGGTACATTCGCCAATGTTCCCGAGGACGGACCACCGCCGTTCCTGAAGTTCCATCACGCCGGCTGCTACATCGACTTACCTATTATTGAACGGTGAGTGGCATCTGGAACTCTTTGGCCCGGCGTCTTCATGGCGTTATCAAGCATTCCAATAATGCCCCCGGATCCGGAGGGAAGAGTTGAATCCGGCGGTCACGACGCAAGCTTATCGGCGTGACCGCCGTTAACAGCGGAGTTATTCCCGGTCGTTCTGTGTTCGCCGGAATGGGCCGGTTGATAAGCTGGATCGCCGCTCATTTGGCTTTGGAACCAGGCAGCCCAAACTGCCGGCACCGCGGTGTTTATGCCAGCTCAGGTGATCTGGGATAGAGCACATGCCCTTGAATGTTGCCCTTGATTAATCAGGCTGCTCCTCCATTGCTATCCGCAAAAACGAGACGTCCCATTTCTCCTATTCGGTACACCGTGTCCCGGAGGAGAGGCTGAAATTCACCGGAACTCACAATAAGACGCTTGGCTCACATCGCGAGTTATAAAACATTTGTTGCAATTAGTGCCGCATTGCGCTAGGCATTCGATGAAGCGACCAGTCGGGCGCTTCACTTTGAGGAACCCGGTGCCTGCTGCAAAAGCTATGGCGTCGCGAAGCAGCTGGTCGGCGCAAAGCAGATGCTGGCTTACTGCGTCACTCTGTGACCCTTGGCGTGACCGTCGTGGTTTCCCGACAGCGATGCAATTGGAAACCCTTCCCAATGAGCAAGGGTAATAGAGGGAGAACGAATATGAGCATTCTGATAAATCGTAGGCACTTCATGCAAGCGACATCGTCGTTGATCGCAGTAGGTGCGCTGTCTTCCACGGCTGGTGACGCTGGGGCAGCATCAGCGGGTGAGTTAAAAGTCAATATGAGCGGCGGCAATTGGGGCGACGCGGTGATGGAGGCTTATGTAAAGCCGTTCGAAGCTGAGACAGGCGTTAAAGTTATTCCTGTTGTGGYAGACTTCTCATCGACGCAGATCGCGATGATGGTGGACACAAAGAACGTTTCAACCGACGTCGTCAACCTCGGGCAGACCAATGTGGATCCCCTTACTGCTAAGGGCTTCCTTGAAGAAATTGACTATTCCATCTGGAAAAAGGAGGAACTGGAGGCAGTAGCAGAGTACGCTAAACACACAAACGGCTTTGCCTCGTATGTCTACTCAATGAACATGGCGTGGAACACTAAGAAGTTCCCTTCTGGGAAATCGCGGCCGACAACATGGGCCGAGTTTTGGGATGTTGAAAAATTTCCTGGTGTTCGCTCGCTAACCACCGGCGACGGTGGAGTCGGACCTTGGGAGGAGGCTCTCTTGGCCGACGGAGTTCCCATGGACAAGCTTTATCCCCTGGATATAGATCGTGTTTTTGCTAGCTTGGACAAGATCAAGCCCCATATCCGCAAATGGTGGACGAGTGGTTCCGAGGTCTTGCAGATTATGCGGGACAATATCGCAGATGTGGTGCAAGCCTACGATGGCCGGATAATCTCACTTATCGATGAAGGGGGGCCGATTGAAATCAATCGGAACCAGGCAAAGCTGATGACCGATTACTGGTGCATTCCGAAGGGCAGCCCTAACTCGCAACACGCCCAAAAATTTATCGAGTTGACAGGGCGGGCTGACCGGCAGGCTGCTTTTGCTAAATTGATTGGGCAGGGTCCGACCAACAAAAACGCCTACAACACGATACCCGACGATGTTGCTCGGAAGCTTGCTTCACATCCGGAGTATACAGCCTCGAGTTTCCCTCTGAATGCGAAATGGTACGTTGAGGTAGGGCCGGACGGCAAGTCTAACAAGGAGCGACTCGCTCAGCGTTGGAATGAATGGATTCTTCAGTAATCCTCAACGTTTCACTAGCATCGGTGGCGCTAGTCCTCTCGGCTACGTTTGCGGCCTCGCTGACTGGAGGCGCCACTTTACTAAACGACCCTTTCTTTCCAGGCCCGCGCGTCTGGTTGGCGTGTGGTCCTGGCGGAGTATCGCAATGAACTTGAAACTGAAAAGTCACCTGCCTGCCGAGGATAAAGTGTTGGAGGCATCTCCAGTTCCCATCGAAATCGAATTCTGCAACGTCACGAAGATGTATGGTGCCGTTGCAGCAGTTAAAGACATTTCCCTTTCCGTTTCCCGCGGTGAGTTCTTGACTATTCTTGGTCCCAGTGGCTCCGGAAAAACAACAGCGTTGATGCTGCTTGCAGGTTTCACGGCACCCAGCCGCGGCGACATTCTGATAGCCGGAAAATCCGTCTCAGACGTGCCCTCATATCGTCGCGACCAGGGTATCGTATTCCAGAGTTACGCTCTGTTCCCGCACCTGACGGTACGCCGCAACTTGGAGTTCCCGCTTGAAATGCGCGGAATTAAGGCTGCCGAGAGAGCAGCACGTGTCAACCGGATGCTTGCACGCGTTCATCTAGATGAGTTCGGTAGCCGCCTGCCATCGCAGTTGAGTGGAGGTCAGCAACAACGCGTGGCTCTCGCGCGCGCCCTTATTGCCGATCCACCAGTCTTGCTGCTGGACGAACCGCTCGGCGCGCTCGACCGCAACCTACGTGAGCAAATGCAAGTTGAGATCAAGGACCTACACAAGGAATTTGGAAAAACTACAATTTGTGTTACCCACGACCAGGAGGAAGCACTCACCTTGTCCGACCGCATCGTCGTTATGCGAGCCGGTCAAATCGATCAGATCGATACACCGGAAGCCTTATACGACCGGCCGAAAACGCGCTTCATCGCGAACTTTTTGGGTGAGGCCAATATCCTGGAAAATGCGGCGTTCAAAATCGAATCCGACGTCGTGCCGTCTTCTGAGATGGTTGCGATGCTGCGACCTGAGCGCATTAGCGTCAACGCGCGTTCGGCGGCGAGACGCGAGGATGCGGACCAAAGACAATCTATTTCCGGGACCGTCGAAGATATGATCTATGCGGGACCGYTGAGGAAATACCGAATACGCGTGGGGAACGCGGTGCTGATTGCACGCGAACATGTAGCCTCGGGACAGGAGGTTTTCCGTTCCGGCGATGAGGTTCGCCTTGACTGGCTTCGGTCCGACATTCGGTTTGTCGCTGCCTAACGAGGAGGACGGCATTGATGAAGACGATTCAAAAAATGAGCTCTATGCCAATCCTGCTTACGATGCCCGCCTTGGGCGTCCTATTGGCTGTATTCGGCATACCCTTAATCCTTCTATTTTTAACTAGCCTGAATGCGCCTGCGCTTTCGCTCGTCAATTATGTGGGATTTTTCGAACAGCGATCATACATCGCGATTCTGTTGCTGACCCTCGAAATAAGCGCGATAGCCACGGCGATCTGTTTGGTTGTCGGCTACCCGACGGCCTACCTAATTGCAGTTTCGGGCAGAGCACGACCGGTCCTTATGGTGCTGGTCTTCCTGACTTGGCTAACAAGCGCTCTGGTTCGCACATACGCATGGACAGTTGTTCTTGGAGACAATGGCCTGATCAACAGCCTGTTGCTAAATGTTGGTCTTATCGAGCGTCCGCTGCCACTTATTTACAATCGTTTTGCCGTCTATGTCGGTATGGTCCACATCATGCTGCCGATGATGATCTTACCAATAATTAGTGTCATGATGAGCATTGACAGCTCGTTGATGGCGGCGGCCCGTAGCATGGGCGCCAAGCCTTTCACCGCCTTTTTGCGCGTGTACTTTCCACTGAGTATCCCGGGAATTCGAAGTGGTTGCATACTGGTCTTTGTTGTTTGTCTCGGTTTCTACATCACGCCGCAAGCGCTTGGCGGCTTGGGCGATACGATGCTCTCAGCCCTCATCAATTCGCAGCTCACGACCTCTTTGGATCTAGCGCCCACAGCTGCCGCTTCCTTCATATTGTTGGCAATCACAGTCGTGGTTCTGTCAGCGGTAGGTGTCAACCTTGCCGGTGCGCACAGCCAAGCGGGATCGCCCGAAGTAAAGCTACGCCCAGACCGACTGCGGGTATTAACCAGAGCAATTCGATATCTTAACGAGTTTGTCTTGCCGCGCCGGGCACGGCGCTGGACAGCGAAGCTCTATCAAACTCAACATCACACTTCCTTGTGGAAAATTGTCGGAGCAATATTCATTGCYATTGTGATGTTCTACCTGCTTTTGCCCGGCGTGATCGTCATCATAATCTCGTTTAATTCGGGAGAGTTCCTTGAGTTTCCTCCCCGAGAAGTTTCTCTCAGGTGGTATTATTCTTTCTTTTCCGACCCTTCCTGGATAGCAGCTGCATGGAACAGCTTCCAATTTGGTTTGATAGTTAGTGGTTTATCTACCATCATCGGCACTATGGCTGCTTTTGGGCTCAGCCGCTGCTCGTCCGGCCTGCGTTCAAGCCTGACAATGGTCATCCTGACGCCCATCACCATTCCAGTTATTGTCGTCGGCGTAGCGGTCTATCTCGGGTTAGCAAAACTTGGATTGATTGGGACAAGTACCGGCATCATCTTGGGTCATACAATTGGTGCCATCGGTTATGTCGTCGTAATTGTAATGGCCACTCTCTCCGGATTCGACCGGACGTTAGAACAGGCGGCCATGAGCATGCGTGCCGGACCTACTCAGACCTTCATGCGAGTGACACTGCCCCTGATACGCTCTGGCATAATTGGCGGTGCCGTGTTCGCATTCCTTGYTTCCTTCGATGAAGTTATCGTAACCTCGTTTGTCGGCGGCTATGCAATCCCGACCTTGCCATTGAAGATGCTGGAAAACCTGAAGCAGCAGGTTGATCCAACGATCGCTGCTGTGGGATCATTGCTGACGCTTCTGCCCATTGTTTGGCTGGTAGTTCTCTATTTTACCTTGTGGCGAACCCAGGGCACCTTGCGGAAGCCTGCCATGAATCCGACTTAAGGGTCCACTCCCAGTAGGATCAGTCTGAATGCGAAAGCGAAACTACCGGTCCCATTGTAAGAATGGGACCGGTTACTTCTGGTTCGTTGAACAGTCTCAGCGACAAATACTGAACTTACCAGCAGTGGCCAGGTCTCATGGGCTGATCCGGGCGGGTCCTGGACGCATTATTTTATCTGACACGTCCGTATTTAGAGAAAGGCGTTCGAAACCAACCCTGGATGGTTTCTTCGTGAGTGCGTATCTCCGTCCTCCTCGGAAGTCTTATTTGAGCAAGCCTCGGAAGGTCAGTCTAGGGCGAACCTCTTCAGGGATCGACTTACGGTCCTCCACTCGTTTGTTTAAATTTTCCGACGAGGGATGGACGCAGCGTATGTGTTCATCGATGATAGATAGCTATCGACGCGTTTAAGCTCTTCAAGCGCGGCCTCACGGTCATGACTTGCCAGCAGTCCGCAAAGCACCTCCGAAATTGCCAAGGCCGGTGTCAGTGTGTGGAAAAAGGTGTGGCTATCCGTCGGGAAAAGAACCGCGTGCTCCGCGATCGTCACCAGGGGCGAAACCTCGCTGTCTGTGATCGCAACGACGCCCATTCC
>NZ_JBFUBH010000120.1:0-5998 GCF_056405855.1 Pararhizobium sp. P1_E7
ATGTGATAGAGACCAGCGGCGGCAGGGTCCGTCAGATAGCCGACGATAAGCGTATCAAGTTCGTTTGCGCTCGACCGGATGGCGGACGAGAGGTTTGATGAAAACGAAAACGAGTAGAGGCCCGGAAACCGCTTCGCGATCCCCCGGAGTGGCGCCATGAGAACGCCGCTCATCCCCTGCCTTCTAAGCTCGATGAACGCAAGGAGGTTCATGTTCAGAGAGCCGAAAATCTGGGCCGCCAYCCACAACACCAGAAACTCKAGAAGCCCCCATCCGGCCAGCACGCCGAAAAGCGAAAAAGCAACCCGGACAATACTCGCGAGCACCTGCCCATAGGCAAGGACATTGTAACGCCCGTAGAGGCGCAGCACCGCCGTCGACATGCCGGATAGCTGGAAGAGCAGGACGGAACAGTAAATGAGGACGATATGGCTCATTTCCGCCGAAACCCCTATCAGAGGACCGGCAAGAAGCACCACCAGCACGGCGACTGTCCAGGCGATGCAGGCTGCAAAGACGTCCAGAAGAAGCCCGAACTTGAACAGCATTTTAAGATTCGACACATCTCCCGTCTGCAACGCTTCGGCGCCATACTTGACCAATGGTTGCCACGATCGAAAACTGACGAGCCTCTCGACGCCTCTCGTATAGGCGAAGCAGATGGCAAGCACCCCGTAATCTGCCGGGCCGAGCGCCCGCGCGGTCAGCGCGAAACCGGCAAGCCCGATGAACGAACTGGCGAAATTCCCTGTCAGCAGGTGCGCTATATTCTTGAGCCGAACGAGGAAATGCGCCTCTTGTTTCAAACTCGATCTGACCTTCCCAAGCCTAATCATGAGACCACCCGGCAGACTCACAGACCCGTCTCCTTCTGCAGGGCCCCGGCAAGCAAACAAGGGCAGCCGTTGCTCCACGAATATCGGATTTTGTCGATATGGTATTATCTACACAGTCTATGCAGCGCACTTTTCGATTTCGTCGCAACTACAGATAGTCAAATATATTATATGGAATATTCTTATCGTGAGAGATTCAGACTTAGCATACTTATACCGGGTATGGCCAGATTTGTTATTACAAACGATTTAGAACAGAAAATAGTTGATCATTTTTCTATTTGTGTGTGGTAGAGTTCCCCTCATAGGAATTTTATTTATTTTTCTGGCGGGGCAACATGACGTTTCCGGGCACGATAAAGAATAGAATAAGCCATCGTATTCCCTTTATAATTCTGCTGACCTTCGTTGTCGCAACCTGCCTTGCCTTCCCTTTTATGGCGAAAGCAGGCGCGGACTCCTACCGGCTGGCAGGTGGCGACACCATCTCTTTCGACTTCCTGGATGACACCGAACTGCCTGTGACGCTGACGATCGCGGCAGACGGAGAAACGCAATTCCCGCTGATCGGTTCTGTGAACGTCCTGGGGCTGACCGTAAATGAGGCCACCGAAAAACTTCGAAACGAATACCGCCAGCGCCAAATGCTGACGGATCCGAAACTCGCCCTCCACGTATCCACCTTCCGGCCAATTTTCGTATTGGGGGAAGTCAAGACCCCGGGCTCTTTTCCCTTCTATCCCGGCCTGACGGTCGATCAGGCGATCGGCTTGGCAGGAGGTCCTCAAACCCTGACGTCAAACCCGTCAGACAGGATCATATTGCGCGCGCGCCTGCGTGGAGAAATGGACGGCGCAGAAGTGGAGATCGTCAGCGAAGCGCTCTTTGCTGCGCGGCTTGTCGCCCAACTGCGCGGTGCCGACAAGATCGACCTCAAGGACGTCCCGGAAATCGCTCGCCCCTATATTGAACACGCCTCCTTGAAGGGCGCTATTGAAATCGAGGAGCGAATTCTCAAGACAGACCTTATTACGACGGAGTCCCAGGTGCAGATTTTGACGCAAGGGATCACCGAAACGGAGGAAGAACTCAAAATACTGTCGCAGTTGGAAGAGCAGCAGAAAGAAGTGGTTACGATGAACGAAAAGGATCTCGATCGCGTAACCGCCTTGCGCAAGCGCGAACTCAATACGGAGGCGGACCTAACGAGAACGAAGACGACAACGTCCAACGAAAAATCCCGCCTGCTTGAGATCTATGCCGAAATGTCCAACTCCAGACGTGAGCTGGGTAAACTCAAGCTTGATCTTGCCAAATTGAAGGCGGATCGCGAGACCGACATTCTTGTGAAATTGCAGGAGCGGGAAGTTGCCATCAAGAAACTGGAGTCGGCCCGACAATCAGCCCAGGAGCAATTTTTCCTGGTCGCATCTATCGCCACGGACGAAAACAAGCGCAATCAGATTTCATTTACCTATGAGATTCGCCGGACTCAGGATGGAACGCACAAAAGCTTCCAAGCCTCCACGTCCACCGAACTGTTGCCAGGGGACGTCTTAGCCGTGTCGATTGCCGGCATGTGAGGTTCTTCCAGTTGGTCGTGGAGTGTAGTGTGTCATCCAGCAGCCGCATAGCCGCCACTCGTTTTGCCCGTTATGGAATTATCCTGTGCTTTCCACGAGGCCAATGCTCCGGGCGAGGCTACCCCTCAACACCGCCGGCATATTTCGAACGAGCATCCATGCGGCGCCCATTGAAGCGAAGGGTTATCGCGCTTGGAGATCGCTGCATCGATCCCGTTCGCCAGACATTTCTTCTGTCACCGCGCCGGGAGCCGTCATCGCACGAAAAGCGGCATAGTAAGCTGGGGATGGAGTTTGCGTCATGGGCTTGAGTGCCGTCATGGGGAAAACTCTGGTCATTGCGCCGCATCCCGATGACGAAGTGTTGGGTGCCGGAGGTACGATCGCTCGCCTGGCTGCCCAGGGAAATGAGGTCTATATTGCTGTTGTAACCGAGGGAAAACCACCGGCATTCACCGCTGAAGCGACCTCCCGGGTGCAGGCGGAAGCACGGGAAGCGCATCGTGTTCTCGGGGTCAAGGAAACGTTCTGGCTCGGTTTTCCTGCGGCCGCCTTGTCTGAAACAGCCCATTCGGCACTGAACGCGGCGTTATTCGATCTGGTCCAGACGCTTTCTCCCGATACGCTGCTCCTGCCGTTCATCGGCGATATGCATATGGATCACCAGGTGATCTTCACCTCGTCGCTGGTTTCTGCCCGACCGCACCAAGTGAATTTTCCGAAGCTGATTTTGGCCTATGAAACGCTATCGGAGACCAACTGGAACGCCCCGTATCTAACCCCTAGCTTCGTTCCCAATGTCTTTATCGACATAACAGATCACGTCGCCGCGAAAATAGAGGCGATGCAAGCCTTCAAATCGCAGGTGCGGCCRCCCCCGCATGAGCGCTCCCTTGAAGCGCTTCGCGCCCTCGCAACATTGCGCGGTGCGACGGTGATGAAAACGGCGGCCGAGGCCTTTGTTTTGGTACGGCATATCATCTGATGCATGTATCCACCGCCGGCCGCAGAAATGGCCGGTCCTGCTAGAACGTGAAGGGGGAGGCAGCCATGGCACGTTGGCCGGTTTACGATGACGAACAAATCGAGGCGGTTGTTGCCGTACTGAAATCCGGTGAGGTCAACGCCTGGACCGGGCCCTATGTGCGGCAGTTCGAGGAGGCCTATGCCGCCTTTCTCGGTCTGCTGCATGCCGTAGCGGTGGCGAACGGAACCGTCGCACTTGAACTTGCATTGTTCGCGCTTGGGCTGCGGGATGGAGATGAGGTCATCGTGACGCCGCGCAGCTTTATGGCTTCCGCCGCCTGCGTTCCTTTTTGCGGCGGCGTACCGGTTTTCGCCGACATCGATCCCGACAGCCAGAATCTCACCGCTGAGACGATCGCCGCCCAGATCACACCGCGGACGCGGGGCATCATCGTCGTTCATCTCGCCGGCTGGCCATGCGACATGCGGGGCATCATGGCCCTCGCCAGGGAAAATGGGCTGTGGGTGATCGAGGATTGCGCCCAAGCCCACGGCGCCGAGATCGACGGCCGGCCGGTCGGAAGCTTCGGTGATATAGCCGCTTTTTCGTTCTGCCAGGACAAGATTATCACAACCGGTGGCGAAGGCGGATTGATCGCAATGAACGACGGCGCGCTCTGGCAGAAAGCGTGGAGCCGAAAAGATCACGGAAAATCATACGATACCGTTTTCAACAAGGTTCATCCGCCCGGGTTCCGTTGGCTGCACGAATCCATTGGAACCAACTGGCGCATGACCTCCATTCAAGCTGTGCTCGGCCTGATCCAGCTCAAGCGGTTGAAAGAATGGCGGGCAACGAGGGCACGCAACGCAGCGATACTGCAAGACGCTATAGGCGATCTCAAGGCGCTGCGGACACCGGCGCCGCCGGACGGATTTCAACATGCCTACTACCGCTTTTACACATTTGTTCGCAGAGACAGGCTGAAATCCGGTTACGACCGCGACAGGATTGTTGCAGAAATGAACGGTGCGGGCGTGCCGTGCTTTTCAGGAAGCTGCTCGGAGATATATCTGGAAAAGGCTTTTACGGACCTCAATTATGGTCCGGACGAACGGCTGCCTGTGGCGCAAGAGCTCGGCGAAACCAGCATGGCGCTCCTGGTGGACCCTTCGCTAGATGGGCAAACCATGGTGGAGACCGCACGTATACTGCGCGAGATCGTGCTCTCGGCCACCCAGCCCGCACGGAAATGGAAAGAAAGAGCTTCCGTCAAGGAAGGGCCGCTGCTCGCGGGGCAGGTGTCGCACGGGGATCCGGCGCCGCATCTGGCAAAGACCTAAATCATACGATGCCTCAGGGGCCCACCAGAATGACGCCGGGATCGATTTTAGCGGTAGCGCTACACGTTTCCCGCATCCTGCCTGACGGCTGACAAGAGAACCTCGTCCCACCGGGCGAGAATGCGTTCAGGCAGATAGTTTTGCGCACGCACGGCGGCGTTGGCGGCGAGGGTTTGGCGCAACGCGGCACTGCCCAGCATCGTATCGAGAGCACGCGCGAGAGCATCGATATTTTCGCAAGGGACAAGAATTCCGTCGTCTCCGTTCGTCACCATTGTGCCTGGCCCCCACTCGCATTCGTAAGACACCACCGGCAAGCCGGCCGCCATCGCCTCGAGCAGTACGATGCCCCAACCCTCGTACCGGGACGAAAGGACAAACACGTCGGCCGTTTCAACCCACAGACCCGGCCGCGATGTCACCCCCGGCATTTCCACCCGCTCCTGCAGCCCAAGTGCGTTGCGTTGCATCTCAAGTGCCTTTCGGTCCTCTCCCTCACCCCAGATGACAAGCCGCCAATCGGGATGCTTTGCCGCTATCTGCGCAAACGCTTTGAGGAGAAGGTCGAATCCTTTCTGGTGTGTGAGGCGCCCGACTGCTGTCAGAGTGTTGTTTTTCCTTCGATCGACCCAATCCTTTGGCAAATCCACGGCGTTGGCGATCACCCAGCCTCTGCGGCGCATTGCCGTCGGAAAATAATCGAGGGCCCCTTGCGTCATCGTCACCAGCCCGAAAGCGCGTGGATACAAACGCGACTGGAGCCACTTCCAGATTCTGCCGAACGGTTGAACGGCCGGATTGTTGCGCTCCGATACAACGACGGGAACCGGCATGCCAAGCGTCGCGACCAGCACCATCACATTCGTTCGTGTCAGAAAACTCAGGATGAAATCGGGCTTTGCGAGCCGGATCGCTGAACGCAGGCGCAAGATTCGCAGGCCTACCGCCGCCGCTGATCCTAACTTCGACGTCCTGCCTGGTGGAACCCCCAACCGAACAACCGTTACATCCGGATGAAGCGGATAATAGGAAATGCTTTCCGGTGGCTCGAACGTAATAATCGTCACCGTGTGCCCAGACGCTCTCCAGTGATTTGCGACCAGGTTGACGACGTGTTCCGTCCCGCCTGCCGACAATCCCGGGACGATAATGGTTATTCGTATTCCGGGGGTGGTCTTTTCAAACCGCAAGACATTTTGGCGCTTATTCATCACAGCAACTCGTTCGCAGTCGCCCTCACTGAGGATAGCGGCCGGCGATACGCTCCTC
>NZ_JBFUBH010000121.1:0-5906 GCF_056405855.1 Pararhizobium sp. P1_E7
CTACCGCACGGTCCAGATGGTCTTTCAAGATCCGTATGCCTCACTGCACCCCCGCCATACAGTGAATCGCACGCTCTCCGAACCGCTCGCGATTCATGGCGAAAGGGATCTACCGCACGGTCCAGATGGTCTTTCAAGATCCGTATGCCTCACTGCACCCCCGCCATACAGTGAATCGCACGCTCTCCGAACCGCTCGCGATTCATGGCGAAAGGGATGACGGCCGCGTTCTTCAGGCCCTTAAAGAAGTTGGACTGAGCCCCACCTTCCGCTTCCGCTATCCGCATCAGCTCTCGGGCGGACAGCGACAGCGTATCGCCATTGCCCGCGCATTGATCTTGCGTCCAAAGGTTCTGCTCCTGGATGAACCGACTTCCGCGCTGGATGCCTCGGTGCAAGCTGAGATCCTGAACCTGCTCGATGACTTACGACAGCAGTTGGGATTGACATACATTCTGGTGAGCCATGATCTCGCCGTCGTTGCACATTTATGCGAGCGCCTGCTCGTGATGCGCCATGGCGAGGTCGTGGAAGAGACAAGCTCGGCAGCGTTGCGACTTGGAAAAGCTTCGAACGAATATACCCGATCACTGATCAAGGCGAGTGAAGGCTTCACGCGCGAAGCCGCTCTACCGTCGCTCGGCTGCGTTGCTGGCTGAGCGGGCCTGGCAAGGCGGTCTCCGTCTATGACATCGCACTGACCAACCGCACGGAACTCGATGGCCTCGCTGTGGCAGCGGCTTCGATGTTTGTCGCGCCTCTACTCGCAGACCGTTGGCCGGCATTTACACCATTGGCGATGCGGAAGCCTTCGACTGGCTTCGTCGGCTGCATTCCGTCTGTGGTATCGACGTTGAGCCTTCCGCTGCAACGGCACTGGCCGGACCATCTCGCCTCGCCGGTGTCACACTTTTCTCGAGGGAAGACCTTTCTCAGGCGACACACGTCAGCTGGACAACTGGAGGCTCATTGGTGCCATCGAACGAGTTTCAAGCCTATCTCTCATACGATCAGGACGGTGAATCCCAGAGGGGCGCTTAGTCTTTCTCGCCCCACATTTCATCGGTTTCACGCTTGTGGTCGCCGGCCGCAAACGGGCCAAGCTCTCGCGCCAGCGCGAGAGACCTGGCAAGCCAGGTGCTTATCGGCACATAGTCGAGGGCAACGACAGGCCAGCTCTCACGAATGTAGTCACCATAGAGATCAGCCGCCTGCCGGTCAGTGACGATGCCCTTGCGCTGCAAGGTGAAAACCAGGTCCATCATCGGATCGGACGGAACCTCGGCGTCCGAGAGACGGGCAACCTGATCGACCCAGTCATCGATTGGAAGCCGCTCGGCCGCGATCCCGTGTTGCGCTAGTAATCCGGCGCAAGGCTGATCCTGCCTGCCCCCGTCATTGCTGCTTCTCCGGCGCCGGACGGTCACGGTACATTTCTGGTCTTTCCCGGCCTACGTGGCTTTCACCAGGCACCCGAAATCTCCCCATCGCCGGCATCATAGAACTGGCCGCCCGTTTAATTTTCCTTGCCACAAAGGGATCCCTTTCGGACACGCACACATAGATAGCGAGATATAGGATATGCCGAGGCGAATTGTTTTGACGGCGCGCCAGCGGTCGTCCCTGCTTGACCTGCCAACCGACGAAGCTTCTCTGCTCAAGCACTATACCCTGGCGGATGACGATATCGAACATATCCGCACCCGGCGCAAAGCCCGCAATCGCCTCGGCTTTGCGCTGCAACTGTGCGCATTTCGGTACCCAGGCCGGCTTTTGACGGCAGACGACACCATTCCGGCAGAAATGGTCAAATTCATCGCGGCCCAGCTTAGCATGCAAATAGACGATCTCGATGGCTATGCCATCCGCGAAGAGACCCGGCGCGAGCATCTTTTGGAGCTCCGTGCCATCTATGGCTACAGGAGTTTCACAGGCCGCGTTGCAGGAGAATTGCGGGACTGGCTTCATGGCCAGGCCGAAGATGCCCGCTCCAATGAGGACCTTGCTCAGCGATCCATCGAACAATGCCGCCGGATTCAGATTATTCTGCCGGGCGTTTCGACCATCGAACGGTTATGCGCCGACGCTCTGGTGGAGGCCGAACGGCGGGTCGAAGGTCATGTTAGCCGTTTCGTTTGGATCCGCAAATTTGAGATCGGTAACAATTCGGCCGACGCCAACCACCTGCTCGACAGGCTTGAATTTCTGCAGAGGCTTGACCTCGATGCCCAAGTGCTGGCCGGAACGCCACCCCATCGTATTACCCGTCTTCGCCGGCAAGGTGAACGTTACTTCACCGACGGCTTGCTCGATGTTAGCACGGACCGGCGCTTGGCTATTCTTGCCGTCTGTGTCGTAGAATGGAGGGCCGCCATCGCCGATACGCTCGTGGAGACCCACGACCGGATCGTCGGCAAGACATGGCGGGAGGCGAAGAGACTTTGTGATGGCAGCGGATGCCAAGGCTGCCGTCACCAATACATTGCGGGCTTTTTCCAGTCTCGGCTCCGCGGTGCTTGAAGCGCATAACGATGGCAGGTCTCTGGAAAAGGCAATCACTATATCGCCCGGTTGGTCCGAACTGGAAAAGCTTGTCGCCACCGCAGCGCAACTCACCGATACAATGGCCGCCGATCCGCTCTCTCATGTCGCGCAGGGCTATAATCGGTTCCGCCGTTATGCGCCGCGCATGTTGCGGTGTTTGGACATTCAAGCCACTCCTGTGGCCGAACCCCTCATGGCGGCAGCGGCGGTGATTCGAAACGGCCTGGACTGTCCCTCACTGCTGTTCGGCCAACTTCCAAAAGGAGCCGCCATCTCAATACGGCGCGCAAGGACCGCCGATTATGGGAAGTAGCGGTGCTGTTTCATCTGAGGGATGCCTTTCGTTCGGCGGACATCTGGCTCACCTCTTCTCGCCGCTATGCCGATCTGAGAGACACTCTGGTGCCCATAACTGCCGCAAAGGCGACGGCCAGACTGGCCATCCCCTTTGAGCCCGAAACCTGGCTCGCCGATCGAAAAGCTCGCATGACGCAGGGGCTGAAGCGGCTCGCCAACGCCGTTCGCACCGGCACCATCCCGAAGGGCAGCATCGAAGATGGCACCTTGAGGATCGAGCGCTTGGCCGCAGCAGTGCCCCAAGATGCCGAGGAACTCATCCTCGATCTCTACCGGCGCATTCCCGAGGTGCGGATCACCGATATCCTTCTTGAAGTCGATGCGGCAACTGGCTTTGGCGACGCCTTCACCCACTTGCGGACCGGAGCGCCCTGTAACGACAGGATAGGCCTGCTGAACGTGCTGCTCGCCGAAGGACTCAACCTCGGACTGAGAAAGATGGCGGAAGCCTCGAACACCCATGATTACTGGCAATTGTCGCGCGTGTCGCGCTGGCATGTTGAAAGCGACGCCATCAATCAAGCCTTGGCCATGGTCGTCGCTGCCCAGGGGCGATTGCCCATATCCCAATTCTGGGGGCTGGGTGAAACTGCCTCCAGCGATGGCCAATTCTTTCCGGCTGCACGGCAAGGAGAGGCCATGAATCTGATCAACGCCAAATATGGTACCGAGCCCGGCCTGAAGGCCTACACGCATCTCTCCGACCAGTATGCCCCGTTTGCCACCCAGCTCATTCCCGCGACGGTGAGCGAAGCACCTTACATTCTCGACGGTCTGCTCATGAACGAAACCGGGCAACGCATTCGCGAGCAATATGCGGATACCGGCGGATTCACCGATCATGTCTTCGCTGCGGCTTCAATCCTGGGATACCAATTCATCCCTCACATCCGAGATCTGCCATCCAAGCGCTTCTACGTATTCAATCCAACCGGCACACCGCAGGAACTGCGTGGGCTGGTCGGCGGTAAAATTCGCGAAGATACCATTTTCCAGAACCGGCCCGATATCTTACGAAGCGCCGCCACCATGGTTGCCGGCATCATGCCGCCCAGCCAACTCCTGCGCAAATTCGCCTCATATCCGCGACGACACGATCTGGCGCTGGCGCTCCGGGAAGTCGGGCGGATCGAACGCACGCTCTTCATCATCGAGTGGATCCTCGATATCGACATGCAACGGCGCGCCCGTATTGGCCTCAACAAGGGCGAGGCACACCATGCCCTCAAGAATGCTCTGCGCGTTGGGCGCCAAGGCGAAATCCGCGACCGGACTACGGAGGGGCAGCACTATCGCATGGCCGGTCTCAATCTGCTCGCCGCAATCGTCATCTTGTGGAATAGCGTTCATCTCGGTCATGCCATCATCAGTCGCCAACAAGCAGGTCTCGATGTGCCTCCGGAGCTTCTTGCTCACATCTCTCCACTCGGATGGGCTCACATCCTGCTCACGGGCGAATATAGGTGGCCGAAACCGTAGGAGGTTCGCTAACGTACGATTCCGCCCCCAGCCGGAACCGACCCCGACAAGATCCTTCGCTCCCTTGGTGTGATCATTCTTCCCGATCTGTATGTCAATGCTGGCGGTGTGGTCGTCAGCTATTTCGAGTGGGTGAAGAACCTGACGCATATTCCGTTTGGGCTGATGGAACGTCGGCGGCGCGAGCGGCGCAACCAGACGCTTGCCACAGCGCTCGAGCGGATGACCGGCAAGGAGTTTCCGGCCGACATTCGCGACGAATTCCTTGAAGGCGCCGAGATCGACCTCGTCCGTTCGGGCCTCGAAGACGTCATGCGCAACACCTGGGCCCGCATCGGCGATCTTCTTGAGAAGCAACCGGAACTCGGTGACTATCGGA
The DNA here is from genome assembly GCF_056405855.1 of Pararhizobium sp. P1_E7. Classification (NCBI taxonomy): domain Bacteria; kingdom Pseudomonadati; phylum Pseudomonadota; class Alphaproteobacteria; order Hyphomicrobiales; family Rhizobiaceae; genus Pararhizobium; species Pararhizobium sp. P1_E7. The sequence goes on from NZ_JBFUBH010000121.1 coordinate 4,760, forward strand.
CCGCCGCCTATGTCGCCTCCATTCGGCAGGTCGCGGAAGCCTATGAGGCAATCGGTATCTGATCCGATATCGATCAATTGGCCACCGGGCTTTGCCAAGGCAGAACTGCACGCCTTGTCCCTATTGAACAGCGGAGACGGATAAAAAACCCTCTCGGCTCCAAATGCCCCGAAGAGCATCCCGTCGAAATGGCGCGAAACTGCGTTTCCGCCGTCAATATTGCAGTCTTACGTATTATTTGCGCCCGGAACGTCGCCATGCGTCAGTCAGTGGGGCGTATGATGGTTTCGGTCGGGGTCCTGGCACCGCCTATCGTTGCGTGACAGCTGCACACCAAAAGCGCCTCCCAAGCGACTGGGCTGCCGTCGGTCATATCCTGACGGCAGCCAATTTTTTGCGAGCGCAAGAAGCTTCGGTACCCTGCCCGTGCCGCCCTCCTGGCGCTAAAGCCCGCCCATGCAGAGGTACTTCATTTCGAGATAATCCTCGAGCCCATGCCGGGAGCCTTCTCGTCCAATGTCCGATTGCTTGATTCCACCAAAAGGGGCTGCTTCCGACGACATACGGCCAGTGTTGATCCCGATCATGCCATATTCCAGGGCCTCAGCGACGCGCCAGACCCGCTTGAGATTGGAGGCATAGAAGTAGGCGGCGAGGCCGTAAATCGTGTCATTGGCTTCCCTCACGACATGGTCCGGATCGTCGAAGCGGATGATCGGCGCAAGCGGCCCGAAGGTTTCTTCCTAAGCCAGACGCATCGTGCTGAAGACATTCGTGATCACCGTCGGTTCGAAGAACGTTCCGAATGTCCCGACCCGCCGCCCGCCACAGCGGATCCTTGCTCCTTTCCCGACAGCGTCACTAATATGAGCTTCAATCTTTGCCAGGGCGTGTTGGTCGATGAGGGGACCGACAGTCACATCCGGCTCAAAGCCGTCTCCGACCTTCAGCGTGCGCACCCGTTCGGTGAACTTCTCGGCAAACTCATCGTAGACATCCGACTGAACATAAAGGCGATTGGCGGAGATACAGGTCTGGCCAGCATTTCGAAACTTGGCCTGTATCGCCCCATCGACGGCGGCGTCGATGTCGGCATCGTCAAAGACGATGAAGGGCTCGAAACTGATCCGCTTCATCTGGTCCGAAC
>NZ_JBFUBH010000122.1:0-5869 GCF_056405855.1 Pararhizobium sp. P1_E7
GGCTCAATCGGAAGAGATGCAGGCTATGAGTTCGCCGGACCGATTCAAGGGCTCAATCGGAAGAGATGCAGGCTATGAGTTCGCCGGACCGATTCAAGGCTCTGGTCCTAGCGCTAAAACCGCGCCGCATTGTTCGCGGTTTGCCCGAAGTCCTGTCCACGTCGTCAGGACAGCGACTGGGCCATGTGAAGCAGAGCAAGACAAAGCTGGAGATAACAGTCGACAGGAAGGAAGCTGCGGAATTCGCGGCTTTCCTGCTGAATGACGCGGTGGTTCTTTTCGAAGAGCGCCGTGCGAACAACCTACAAAAAAAGGAAGCGTAGCCCGCAAAAGAAAAGAGCCCCCAAAACGTCGCCGCCTCGGAAGCCCCTATCTGTCTAAGCACCAGTAGAATCGCATTTCCGGGATTCATCGTCAAGAGTCTAGGCGCCGTTTCGGCGAGCGAATTTCTTTTGCCTGTTAGAAGGTGAAGAACGATGCAAACGGGAAGTGTGACGACGCCTTTTGGGCGGCGGCCGGTGACTCTTGCCCTTGTCAGACGGCAAATGTCCGTCTGCGAGATAGGGGCGGGTAAAACGGCCGATAAGTGGAAAGTCTTCCGTGACGCCTCGGCGGCGATAGAGTTACTGCGGCTACAGTCGAGCAGCCTCGCGGTGCTGGATGCGCTGTTGAGCTTCTACCCGGAAAAGGAATTGCGGCAGGACGCGCAGTTAGTCGTTTTTCCTTCGAACGTGCAGTTGTCGCTGCGAGCACACAGTATGCCAGGCTCTACTTTGCGTCGCCATTTGAGTGCACTTGTTGATGCAGGCTTGATCATCCGTAAGGACAGTGCCAACGGCAAGCGCTTTGCACGCAAGGACGGCGCCGGTGATGTCGAAAGTGCGTTCGGTTTTGATCTCTCCCCTCTCCTCGCTCGTGCTGAGGAATTGGCGATGTTGGCCCAGCAGGTCGTTGCTTTGCGGGCGGAGTTCAGGAAAACCAAAGAAAAGCTGACTATTTGCAGACGTGACACGCGCAAGCTCATCACGGCTGCGATCGAAGAGGGCGTCGACGGCGATTGGCGGGTGATCGAGGAAGTCTACGTTGGGCTGGTTAGCGGTTTTCCGCGGACGCCGATGATTGATGACTTGGCGAGCGCCCTCGAAAGCATGGAGATGCTCAAGGAAGAAGTCCTCAATCGATTGGAAATCAAAAGAAAAGCTGAAAATAATAGCACCAATGATGCCCAAAATGAGCGCCACATACAGAATTCAAACCCAGACTCCACCATTGTATTTGAACCATGCTCTGAAAAAAAGCTGGGCGAGAAGTGGAGTAAAACAGCCAAGCCGAAAAAGCCGCTAAAGGCATTCCCGTTGTCTGTTGTGCTGAAGGCGTGCCCTCAGGCGTCAGACTACGGACCAGGCGGAGCAATCGGCAGTTGGCGCGATCTGATGTCGGCTGCGGTGGTGATCCGGTCGATGCTCGGAGTAAGCCCGTCAGCTTATCAGAGTGCCTGCGAGATCATGGGTCCCGAGAACGCAGCGGTAGCCATGGCATGCATTCTCGAGCGCGCTAACCTGATCAACTCGGCCGGCGGGTATTTGCGGGATCTCACGAGACGATCCGACCAATCAGAGTTCTCTCTGGGGCCGATGGTTATGGCGCTTCTAAAGACGAACGGACCTGCACAACGGAAGACCGGATGATGGGGCCTCCAACGTTGATGGCGGGTACAGACCGCGACAGTGAAAGCGAATTGCTTCATCTGCTTGTCCCCTGCCCCGCTTTGCTCTAGCCGCCGAGAACACAACCCGCATGTCCGCCACCGGCGGCGGCTCTCTAACGAATACATTACTACCCGGGATGACGGCAATGACGTATCGGGCATCTCTAGCGCTGGTGATACGACCCGACCCGCCAAGCAGCATATGYCGCGTCTGGAAGAATTGCAGCGTGGGGCCGGGCACGATCGCGCTCGGGATCGCCACGAGAGAGAATGATAGGGGCGATCATGTGCGGCCGCCGTCCGATCGATTTCAATTCGCAAACCGTTCGCGAACCCAAGGAGGACCACGGGAGACTTTTCGGAATCTTGATCTTAATGATCCTCGGCTTCCTGGAGCCGTCGGTGCAGTGCCCTGCTGTCGTTCGACTCTTGATATGGCCAACAACAAAAAGTGTCAGAGATTCTGAAATGCTTTTCGTTTCAGTTGTATCTGGGCGACGAAACCTTCGAAATCACGGAAAAATCGAACGTGAAGTCACGCTCGCATTTGGCAGACACGGACATCGCGGTTTTTTGCACATCTCGCAGGCCGAAAACGGTAACAGCTGCCACCGCGTCTGTTCCGAATGTGAGTGGCCACTTGCAGCCCGCACCGAACTCGCAACGCGACATTTCGCGCACCGGCCGAGATGGAGAAATAATTTGGACAATACGTGCAGCAAGACCGGCCAGATGACGGCCCTGTACACCTTCGGGAGAGATTTGTTTCTTCGTGAATGATGGGGTCGGATATCCTCCGATAGGACATGATGGACATCTTCTCCGAGCGAGAACAGATGTCGCGCTGAATGATGTCAAGATTGAAGAAAGGTTCAAGGGGTTTCAGCCTGCTGTTACTTTCACCGCGGGTGAAAGACCCTTTTTTGATGGAGGTCACGCACAAAGTTTCCCCTGAAGGGCCAGCCTGACCCGGCGTCAGAAGCTCGAGGCATTCGAGACCCACGTCCGTCACAGAGCGCGGCAGAGTTGGATCTTCAAAGCGGAGTTGGAAAGCTATCTGCATTCACTCTACGACCTTGCGCGTCGTGCCCGCGCGGTTCGCTTCAATCTGAAAAAGCCGCATCCTTCGCCGCATATTACGATCGCGCGGCTGCACGGCCAAAGCCGCAACGTTGGGCATAGCCGCCAAGGAGGCGTCGGTAGCGGACTGGCTTAGCGACACGGGCCCCTCCTTCGGGGAATTTTTTCGGACTGCGGCCGACGATTGGCGGGCTTTCGTTCTCGTTGAATGTCTAGGGGACACTTCACTCCCGCTAGATCGGATTGTCCGACACCTAAAGATAAGCGGGCAGCTACCTCCCGACCTCGTAGGCGTCCCCTGCTCCATATCGATRCCGCCAAAGCAGGGCGTCCTTCCTGCGGTCCAAAAGCGTGCGTATTCACCTTTTTATCACGACTTGAAGAATGTCGCGCTGGCGTGTGCCTCCCGGACGGCAATTGGTGCCGGCTCATTGGGCTACCAAAGCGCCGGCACCAACTTCGGGTACTGACGGCTCGGCAGGCGAGGCGAGGTGAAGCGGTTGCAAAACGCCGCGAAGAGGTCAGGCGGGGCTCGACCGGATTGCAGCGAGGCTCAGCCCAACGGATAGAGGGGATTTTGACAATGGGATTAAGGACCGGTGGACGCCTCACATCGACGATCGGGGCAGGCCTCTCGAAATCATAAACTCGGCAACTACAAATGGGATCGGTTGAAGCGACAGCTCGAAAAGATGGAGCAAGCTATCGACTCGACACGGCAGATCTTTCTGAGCCAATCGGCCTTCCGATGGAGGCTGCAATGCATCGTATGAAGCGCGAAGGGAGGATGCGGAAGCGGAAAAGCGCGCGCTTCGTTTCCAGGGCACACGGGAAAGGCAACTCAGCGGCTTGCCTCGGAGATCGGGGCGATATGACTGGACACCAGTGTCGTCGGTATCAGGTGGTCATCGCCCCCTTTTTCCCGCCCTCGGATTTGCGTCGGGCCTTATCGAGGCCTTGCAAGTTGGGAACAGCGTTACATAGACATGCACCGTATTTCGGACTTCCGGCGGGAGCTCAAAGGGTGGGCGCAAATGAAGTTCCACAACAGGGGCGTTCACTTTATCCTGGACCGCAATTTGGAACCACCTCGACGACGGACGCCTTCTCAGTGCTGTTTCGATCAGATTAGCCTGAATAGAATGCGTGACTTGACGACCCGCGCGCTCACCGACTGATAGAGTATTGACTGACCTGCCGCGTTGCGTGGAACTTCGGTTCATCGACCTACTCCAATGCAAGCTCTGCCGGATCGGGAACGGTCACAGCGAGGATATCCTGAACGCTCTTGCGTCTTGGCTAATACAGGTCCGCGTCGTTAGACAAGAACACGTCGACGGCAGTTTTCAGACGCCTAACGCCGGACGCTTCCCGTCGTTGACCGCGGTCAACGCTCTTAACTACCGGAAAAGATGCCATTTTTCGCAGTCTAGGTTTCCGGTGACGGAACAGAGGAATATTCCGGGCATATCCATGCTTAGACCGCAACAGATATCTCATTCCCATCTGATCTTGAACCGGCTCAKGCTCTCACCAAGGCATCGAGCCCCGGCCGTCGGCGTTGGAGGGCCACCTCAAGCGTCCGTAGTCTGACTCGGCGACACCTTTGAACGACACTTTGGAGATTGGAAACATGGCGCTCACGCGGATGGACAACGTAGGAATCGTCGTCGAAGACCTCGGTGTGACGATCGATTTCTTTCGCGAACTCGGCCTCGAGCTCTAAGGGCGGGYCACGATCGAAGGAAAATGGGCCGGCAGTGTTACTGGACTAAGCGATCAGCATATCGAGATTGCCATGATGGGCACACCGGACAGCCACAGCCGGCTCGAGCTCTCCCGCTTCATCACGCCGCCTGTCGTCGCAGATCACAGGACTGCGCCTGTCAACGCCCTTGGGTACCTCCGCGTCATGTTCGCCGTGGACGACCTCGACGAGACGCTTGAAAGGCTCCGCACGTACGGCGGCAGCTCGTAGGCGAAGTCGTCCAGTATGAAGACGCGTATCGGCTCTGCTACATCCGTGGGCCTGAAGGGCTTCTCATCGGACTCGCCCAAGAACTCGGCTGAGCGGAATAGCAAGATAAATGGCGAAGAGTGACCAAATGGCAGCGAGCGCGTCCGCGGCCGACCCGCCTGTTCGAACCGCGTTCTCGCTGAGCACGATTAGGCCATCAACCGGGGGCTGGTCGCCTACCAACCGGCGATATCTCGGACAGCGCCGGAGCTCAGATGATCCTCAACGCCATTCGTTAGCGCTGGCCTTGCATAGGGTGGGATGTGACGAAGCTGTTTGGCTGGTCTGAATGGGATCCAGCTGTTAGCTTTGACTCTATTTCGAAGGTGAGGAAGCGAAATGCCGTCTGAAACCCGATCACCGCGCTTGGCGGTGCTGATTGACGCCGACAATACCTCGGCCAAGATCGCCGACGGGTTGTTCGAAGAGGTCGCAAAGATTGGTGAGGCCAGCGTGCGTCGTATCTATGGTGATTTCTCCGGCACGCGCTCCAAGGGTTGGGCGGACGTGCTGGCAAATCATGCGATCATCCCGCAGCAGCAGTTCGCTTACACGACGGGCAAGAATGCCTCCGACATCACCCTGGTGATCGATGCGATGGATCTGCTGCACAGCGGCCGCTTCGATGGTTTCTGCCTAGTCTCCTCGGACAGCGATTTTACGCGGCTGGCCGCCCGCATTCGTGAGCAAGGGGTGGATGTTTTCGGTTTCGGTGAGCAGAAAACGCCTGAAAGTTTTCGCCAGGCGTGCCGTCGGTTCGTTTACACGGAGAATTTGCTGCCGGGAAAAGTCAAAGATGAGGGCGATGTGGTTTCGACCGACAAGCCGTTGCAACCACCAAGCGCGGCGGTTCCCTTGATCAAGAAAGTGCTGTCGCAGGAGGATGCGGATGATGGCTGGGTAAATTTGGGCGCTGTCGGCAAACAGCTGCTGAATCTGGCGCCGGATTTCGATCCGAGGACCTTTGGCTTCAAGATGAGGGCGGCCCGATCAGGATCCGCGGCTAGCGCTCGGGGACGAGAGGGTGAGGGCGGCCCGATCAGGATCCGCGGCAAGCGCTCGGG
>NZ_JBFUBH010000123.1:0-5572 GCF_056405855.1 Pararhizobium sp. P1_E7
GATACAACCCCAAGCTCAACTTCAAGCAGGGAAAGAACAACAAGATCTTGACGATTCCAAAAGGACCAAACGGTCCGGTCGGCAGCGTCTGGATCGACCTGACCGAGCCGACGTATGGAATACATGGGACACCTGAGCCCAAGCTTATCGACAAGGTTGGATCACACGGTTGCGTGCGGCTCACAAACTGGGACGCTGAAGAGCTGGCAGGGATGGTCAGGCCAGGAGTGCGTGTGGACTTCATCAATCGACGTTTGGCCGTTCCGAGGTGAGAATAATCACTAACTTTAATCTTTTTGCGCGAAATCGCATGGTGGCTCTGTCTTGGACCCTCCACGGGACGTCGCGGCTCTCCATTCGCCCTATCGGGGAAGCACATGTCTTTAAGCAGACCATCGCCCTGCATCGGTTGCAATGCTGAGGTGGTGCTTATCGATGACCGTGCTCGTTGGGCGTCAAGCCGAAAGCACCAAAAACGAGGAAAACGGGCCCGCTATCGGGCTTGTCGAAATCATTGAAGCTGTATTTTTCCCGCAGCTCTCATCGATGTCGGGCGCAGGGCGCAATGTCACGCCGACCTTCAGAATGCTGTCGACGTTCCGCTGCTGAGGGGCGCCAGTGGGCTTGCAATCGAGAACGCGACAGCGGACAAACCCGCCCCGCAGCCCTATTGCGCCGCACGGAAATATGTTGCGCCGCAATAGAGCATGGGAGAACATCTTTCCTATAAGGCTTGCCAAATATCATACTATTGAAATTTCATTCTACTATCGTCTATCAGCGAATTGACAAACGCGACATGTGATGTACTTTCAGAGCTTGGGATAGATACCTCGAATATTTTCAATTCTCTCGTTTCCATTGGGCGCAAACCGCGCCCACGCTTATCCGTGCCAATAGTATTGCGCCTTGAACGGAGATTTCAGTGATGAAGCAGGTTGTCGAATACCAGGGCATCCCAGTCGGGGTTCTCATACCGCGTGACGACCGTCTTGCCTTCGTGGCAGTGAAATTCGATGTCATGGAGCTTGATGGCCGACACTTTTCGTCGGCGGCCGAAGTGCGCGAGGCCATTCGAGCCCTTGTGAGACAACGCGTCGCCTTTGCAGCCTAGGCTTCCGAGGGACGCCCGCTTACCCAGCGTGGATCCTCCCGATCAAAAAGCCGAGCACCGGTACAGAGCGATAGGCGCGCCGGCGTCGAGCCTCTACACTTCCGCTATACGGCGCTCTGCCGAGGGGTCGGGCTTTGCTCGTCCGCTTCCCGTTCAAGTCGCTCGACCGCGGCTGCAATGCGCTCGGGCTCTTCATGCTCGAGGCCGACGACCTCGTTGCGGGTCTCACGCATCGACACGATGATTTCGTCGAGCTTGGCGTGGATTGCCGCGGTGTCGCGAGAGCCCTGAATCAACACGATGCTGGTGATCACGATTGCCGCGACCGACGGCGCATAGGTGACGGCGTTTGTGAAGCCGAACGGCACCAGGGCGGTGCTGCCCACCATCGCCGCGATCACGAAATAAAAGCCGGGAGGGCGGGAAAGAAAATCCGGCATTCGAAAGAGAAAATCGTTCACGTCAGTCCTCCGCAAATCAGTGCGTATTAACGCGCCAATGCGGATCTAGTTCGGAGGCAATGTGTGAGCGCCGCGATGCGCACACCCTGCAGGCCTCGTCGGCAACTCTTGTGGATGCCCGCCTTGAACCCGATCTGCGTTTTCAAGCGGCGACGGTTCTTCATCCTCGCGGATGGCCGAAGGGTCATCGTTAAGCCGTCCACGCACATCGTTGTGGTCCTGGGGGTCTGCCGTTACCGGCAGCCTGGCAGGCGTAACAGCGGCGGGCCCGGATGCGCAATGTGTCGCCTTCGCAACCGCCGCCATGCGATCGGACTAACGTCCTATATTGGAGACGCAAAGGTCCGTGACGGCGGCACGTGTGGAACATCGCAGCGAACAACCCGTTCCCCACCATGCGTGAAATTGTTCCGCTAAACAGGAAGGCTAAACGATGAAAGTCTCAGGGTTTAAAATCGCGCCCCTGGCGCTGTCGGTGGCAATGTTCGCCACTTCATTCACTCCATCGGAAGCGTTCGTCGCCATGCGGCCCCCGCAAATCGCTCAACCGGCGCAGGATGTCGACGTCGTGCAATATCGCAGCCGGGACGGCGATGACTGGCGCAGACGTCATGGATTTTACCGCCGCGGCAACGAGGCCTATTACAACGGCCACCGTGGTTACTACGAACGCCGGCGCGGTTATCGCCATTACAACGGAATGTGGTTTCCGCTGGCCGCGTTTACCGCCGGCGCGATTATTGGCGGAGCGGTCACCGAGCGCCCGGTCCGTTACGGTGGCAGCCATGTGGAATGGTGCGCAAACCGGTACCGCAGTTACCGGGCTTACGACAACACCTATCAGCCGACCTACGGCCCCCGGCGCCAATGCAACTCTCCCTATTAAATGGGAGAGCTATCGCAAAACTGTCGATCGGCCGGAGGCGGACTTCGGCCGAGAAGCAGCGGAACCGGCAGGGCGCTCGTTTGCCGGTCTGGAGATGGCGAGCCCCATGTTCAGCCGGGAGGCGTAGGAGGCTGGTGGCTCCCGACCCTGGAGGAGTTGCGGACGGCGCGGCAACGGGCCAGATCAAAACGACGCGTCCAACAGCGCAGGGAAGAGCAGAACGATACGGCGTGAATAGATCCGCACATCGCCGGGAGAGGAGCGTCCAGATTGAGCAAACCGCAGATGATGCAGAAGGCACTCGATGAGTTTCAAAGCCTGCCGCCGATCGAGCCGCGCGAGATGGTCGGACTATGGACCGGTCGGGGCATTCCGTCCGGCCATCCGTTCGACGGTGTGCTGGAAAACCTCGGCTGGTTCGGCAAGCGGTTCACATCGGACCTGCGCGCGGACGCGCTGCTGTTTCGCTTCGGCGAGCGACAACTGATCCCGATCGACCCGGGAAGAATACCGCTGCGCCTCGCCCTCCGTTTCCACAAAGTTGGCAGGACGCGTGTCGCGAAGAACCTGTTTTCGTATCTTCAGCGCGGGTTTCGGGCGAGAGGCCCGGTGGCCTTCCTGAAAACCAATTCGTTCCAAGGCGTGGCGAGTGCCGCGATGGTGTATGACGATCAGCCGATTATCGACCATTTCCGCAGGATAGATGATCGCAAGATCATGGGAGCGATGACGATCCAGGGAGACGATCGGATTTATTTCTTCGAGCTTGAGCGGGTTGATGAGCCGTGAGCGCTGATTGGTTCGGCAGGGCTTGAATTTTCGACAGCAAGATATCATCTATCGACCACTACCCGTTTTGATGACCGCTTTCGCAGCAGCTTGCCTGTCGCGCGTGGTTGTCCGGGTCTGACAGGGCGCTCCCCGCAAGGGTCGAGCGCCCTGTTCATTTTAGCTGGCCGGCCGTTCGCTCATCTCAAAGACTGCGGCATTATCCTGCACCTCGCGAAGGCCCTTATAGGATGCGTGGCGCAAACTGCCGTCGTGGGTTCAGCCCCGGAAGTCGATCTCGGCGATCTGTGTCGGCTGGGCGAACACGAGGTTCTTTCCTTTAAGCGGCACGACCGGCTGTTTTGTCCTGAGCGTGTCGAGCATCTTGCGCAGGTACTCGGCATCCTTGGTGTTGAACCCGGTTCCGACCGAGCCGACGTCACCTGCCGTGAAGCCATGTCTGCTCGCGACGGCCGTTGGTTGATGACCGCCGGCCTCGTTCTCGTCCGTCAGATGCCGGGTTCAGCAAAGGGTGTCATGTTCCTGACGATCGAGGACGAGACCGGTCCGGCAAACGTCGTCGTCTGGCCGAAGCTCTTCGAGCGGCGCCGGCGCGTCGTGCTCGGGTCAAGCATGATGGCAATCAACGGACGAATCCAACGGGAAGGGGAGGTCGTGCACCTCATCGCCCAACAGCTCTTCGATCTCTCCGGCGACCTGTCGGCCTTGGCGGATCGTGATGGGGAGTTCAAACTGCCGACCGGCCGCGGCGACGAGTTCGCTCATGGCTCGCCTGGGAGTCCGGATTCGCGCGATCGGGCGCCTGCGGTCAAGCCGCGGGACATATTCATTCCGGGCTTGCACATCGATACTCTGAAGGTGAGAAGCCGGAATTTTCACTAAGGAAATCACCGTGATAGCTTCTTCGATGGAATGCCGCGGTTCGATTCCGGTCAAGGCGAACGATGCGCCGTCTCTCAGGTGCGCGCGAATTCTAGCAGCGGCGCGATATCATGGTTGTCGGCTGCGCGAAGGGCCACGACGTAGCGAGTGCGCAGTTCACCGACATCGGCAAGAGTTCCGCCGCCCCAACTGAAACGCTCGCCGCCAAGGCGTTCGATCAGAAGATCGGCCGCCAAGCGAGCGTGACGGCCATTTCCGTTTGGAAATGGGTGGATCGCGACCAGGCGATGGTGAAATCTGATCGCAATTTCATCCGGCGGAAATGTCTGGTGCTCAACCCAATAGCGGACGTCGCTTAACAGGCTCGCGAGCTCCACTCCGATGCGGTAGGCTTGGACACCGATGTTGCGCTCCGCCGTTCGGAAGGTGCCGGCCCATTCCCAGACGTCGCCAAACATCCGCTTGTGCAGTGTTCGCATGAAGTCCTCGCTGAGCATTCGCTCAAGCAAGCACTCAATGATCAATGAAGAGCCGCCTGTCGGCCCTTTGCGGTCCTTGCTGGCGTTCCGACGACGATTGGGCGCTGCAAATTGGAACCGCTTTCATAACTGGGCGTTTCTCTCAGTCAGATCGGGCAAACTGGCATTCCGCCGGCACTCCCGAATGGGAGAAAAATCATGAGAACGGTGTTAATCGCGATAGGCCTGTTATCTGCCCTCGGTGGGTCTGCTTTCGCAGCCGAACCTGCCATGATGGTCGACACGAAAATGGGCAATGCCTTGGCCGACGAAAAGGGTATGATCCTCTACACTTTCGCCAAGGATACCAAAGACAAATCCAACTGCGATGAGGATTGCCTAAAGAAGTGGCCGGCATTCCACGCCGGTGCCAACGCCAAGGCAGAAGGAGAGTGGTCTCTGGTCAAGGCTGCAGACGGCAAGGAAATGTGGGCCTATGAAGGCAAGCCGCTCTATACATACATCGAGGATAAGAAAGCCGGTGAAGCCAACAGCGATGGCGTTGGTGGTGTTTGGCACCTGGCCAAATAGCAGAACCGGCGACAATTGGAATGGGCGTTCCTACCGCAAGACTAATCCGACCTCGCCACAACAACAGCGCAGACGGCCCTACAGCGCCTAGCGGGCGGTCGTACTGCCTGCCGTTGTGTCACCACAGTCCATCGCACCGAGGTTGGAACTAAACCCGGTTCTGGACGTTGGGTTAAGGTGGAGTGCCAGCACGAGCAACGCACCACGCAGGTAAGCGCGGTGGAGATGCTCAGGTACTCCGAGGAGACCTACATGGATACCACCACACTTCTTATCATACTACTTATCGTTGTTCTGCTGGGCGGCGGTTTTTACGGCCGAGGACGCTGGTACTAAGCGACACCTGGTCGGCGACCCTCATTAGCCCGGTTCAGGATGAGGACCGCGATAT